>NZ_POTZ01000029.1 GCF_003236365.1 Streptomyces sp. NTH33 | reverse complement strand
GCCCACCACCTCGGCACCGGGGTCAACGAGGCGGTCACCGTCGGCGCCTCCGCCCCCGTCGAGAACCTGACCGCCCGCCCCGACACCGTCACGGTCGCCTACGAGGAGTCCCGGCGCTGCCTCGAGGCCCTGAGCCTGCTCGGCCGCACCGGCGACGGCGCCGCCGCCGAGGACTTCGGCTTCCTCGGCCTGCTGCTGGCCGGCGACCGGGACATCGCCGGCTTCGTCGACCGCACCATCGGCCGGGTCGTCGCCTACGACGAGCGCCGCGGCACCGGTCTCATACGCACCCTGGAGGCGTACTTCGCCTCCGGCATGAGCCCTGCCCGCACCAAGGACGAGCTGCACGTCCACGTGAACACCGTCGCCCAGCGCCTGGAGCGCGTCGGCCGTCTGCTCGGCGACGACTGGCAGGCCCCCGCCCGCGCCCTGGAAATCCAACTCGCCCTGCGCCTGCACCGCTTGTCGACACCGGTAACGCACCCCTGACCTCCGCACGCACGCGTACAGGGGCCAGGGGAAGCGGTTGAGGGGTCAGACGGTAGGCGCTCCGACGGCCCTGGCGGCCTCCGGCTCGGCGCCCTCGGAGCCCCCGACGGCCGTCAGGCCGCGGTGCCGGGTTCCTTGGCCACGCCGACCGCGATCAGCGTCAGCACGGCCGCCGCGATCACCCACAGGGCGAGCGGGGTGGAGCTGCCGTAGGGGGAGAGCACGGCGGTGGCGATCAGCTGGGCGGGCGCGCCCGATCCGGTCCGGCAGGGCGCCCAGGGTGGAGGTAACTGTTGCTACGTTTTTGCTGTGTCGAACAGTGGCTCGTACTGCCGCCGGCTCGTTCTCGTGATCAAACGGCCCGCCGAGCCGTCCCGGCACCGAATGGCGATCCGGCGCGAGCTGCGGAAGATCGGGGTGCTCTCCCTCGGTCAGGGCATCCGGGTCGCGCCCGACGTGCCGGTATGCGCTGACGGCATCACCCGGGCAATCGAACTCACCGAGCAGGCTGACGGCCAGGCGATGACCCCGAACGCCTTCGGCCGCGGCCCCGAGGATGCCGCCCGCTCAGCGGACCGGACCGATTTCCTTGCCGGCAGCGGCAAGTACGAGGTCGAGATCGCCAAGGAGATCCGCAGCGCGAAGTTCACCCTCGTCGAGCCCGAGGAAGAGAAGCAGTCCCTGGAGCGGCTGCGCCGCCGGCACCGGGACCTGACCGTCCGGGGCGTCTTCGCCGCCCCGCACAAGACCCCGGGGGACCACCGATGACCGCCACCGCCCCCGCCCAGACAGCTCCCGCGCGCCGGATGTGGCCCCTGTACGCGGCCGGGTTCACCACCGCCTTCGGCGCCCACGGCGTGGCCGCCAACCTGGGCAGGTTCTCCGGCGACGCCGTCACCTCCCTCCTTGTCCTCGGCGGGCTCCTCGCCCTGTACGACGGCGCCGAGGTCCTGCTCAAACCCGTCTTCGGCACCCTCGCCGACCGCGTCGGCGCCAAACCCGTCCTCGTCGGCGGCCTCGTCGCCTTCGCCGCCGCCTCCGCGCTGTACGCGACAGCCGGCAGCGCCGGCTGGCTCTGGGCCGCCCGGCTCGGACAGGGGGCCGCCGCCTCCGCCTTCTCCCCGTCCGCCTCCGCGCTCGTCGCACGGCTCAGCCCTGCGGCCAAGCGCGGCCGTGCCTTCGGCAGCTACGGCTTCCACAAGTCCATCGGCTACACCCTCGGCCCCCTCCTCGGCGGGCTGCTGGTCTGGGCCGGGGGCCTGCGGCTGCTCTTCACCGTGCTCGCCGTACTCGGTGCCGCGGTCGCGCTGTGGTCCCTGCTCGCCGTTCCGGCCGTGCCCCCACTGCCCAAGCAGCGTCAGACGGTCCTCGATCTCGCCCGCCGGCTGGCCGATCCCGTCTTCCTCGGCCCCACCGCCGCCCTCGCCGCCGCAACCGCCGCGCTCTCCGTCGGCGTTGGGTTCCTGCCCGTCTCCGGTGCCGCGGCCGGACTCGGCGCCATCGCCACCGGCGCCGCCGTCTCCGCCCTCGCGGCCACCACCGCCTTCGTCCAGCCCTACGCCGGCCGTGCCCTCGACAACGGGCGGTTGACCACCCGCACCGGCCTTGCCGCCGGCCTGGCCCTCACCGCCGCCGGCCTCGCCTGCGCCATGCTGCCCGGCCTCGTCGGAGTGCTTCTCGCCGCTGCCGTCATCGGTGCCGGCGTCGGCCTGATCACTCCCCTCGGCTTCGCCGCCCTCGCCACCGGCACACCCGAAGAACGCATGGGTCAGACCATGGGAGCCGCCGAACTCGGCCGCGAACTCGGCGACGCCGGAGGCCCGCTCCTCGTCGCCGCGGTCGCCACCGCCGCCACCCTCACCTACGGATACGGGGCCCTCGCCCTCCTCGCCGCCGTCGGCGCCGTCCTGGCAGCCGTACGACGCGGCGGCGCACTGGCAGAAGCCCACCAGACGGAATAGCGCACCCGCCGGGGGAAGGGCTGCGTTTCCATGGGACTGCCGGGCTGTTGCCGGCCGAGCGGACCGCGTCCGGGTACCGGGTGTACGGCGAGGACGCGGTGGGCCGGTCGGCGTTCGTCTTCTCGGCGAAGCTGCCGGGCCTGGCGCTGGAAGAGGTCCGCGACCCTTCGGAAGTGCGTGAGGAAGGCGTCTGTGCCTGGTCGCGGGACCGGACGCTGCCACTGATCGCCGACCGGGTCGGGGGCGCGTGCGGGCCGGGCTGCGGCTGCACCACACCCGGTGTCCGACCACCCGGCCGCCGCACCACCCTCTCTCCACCCGTCCCGCACCGCACCCGGCACCTGACGACGGAGTGCCCAAGGGACTCAGGCGCTCGGATCGGCAGCGGCTTCGAGCTCTGGTTCCACGGCCGGCGTCGCCGTGTCGCTCAGGCCGAGGCGGAGGTGTTCGACGTGGTAGAGGGCCTGGTCGAGGAGTTCGGCGACGTGGTTGTCGTAGAGGGCGTACACCACTGAGCGGCCCTTGCGGGTGCCGGTGACGAGGCCGAGGTTGCGCAGCAGGCGCAGCTGGTGGGAGCAGGCGGACTGCTCCATGCCGACCTCGGCGGCCAGCTCGGTCGCGGGCAGGGGCCCTTCGCGCAGGCGGGCGAGGATGAGCAGGCGGGAAGGGGTGGCCAGGGCCTGCAGGGTGGTGGCGACCTTGACGGCGTCGGCCGCGTCCAGGCGTGCGCGCGGAACGTTGCTGGAAGGTGGTGCGGCTCCGTGACCCATGCGGCCATGATACGGCGGCCCATGATCACATGAATCAATGTTCATTCGTTCCTGTTAGGGTGGCCGGGAAGGGCGTGGTCCGTCGTCTTCCGTGCAAGGACCTGTTCATGTCTTCCACCCTCGTCCGAACGGCTGAAGCCGGCACCGCCCGTGAGGCGGGGGCACCCCGCCGCCGCACGCGGATCTTCGCGCTGCCCGAGGCCCGCTGGGCGGCCGCGGCGCTGGTGCTGTTCCTGATCGCGCTGCCGCTGTATCTGCTCGGGGCGTCGGCCTGGACCTGGGGCCCGCTGTTCGCGGCCGTCTACGCGACCGGCGGCTGGGAGCCCGGCTGGGCCGGGCTGCGGGCGCTGCGGGAGAAGACTCTGGACGTCGATCTGCTGATGGTGGTCGCCGCGCTCGGGGCGGCGGCGATCGGACAGGTGCTGGACGGCGCGCTGCTGATCGTCATCTTCGCCACCTCCGGCGCGCTGGAGGCGATCGCCACCGCCCGCACCGCCGACTCCGTGCGCGGCCTGCTCGACCTCGCCCCCGCCGCAGCCACCCGGCTCGCCGACGACGGTACCGAGGAGCGGGTGCCGACCGGGCAGCTCGCCGTGGGCGACACGCTCCTGGTACGGCCCGGCGAGCGGATCGGCGCCGACGGCCGGGTGCTGGACGGGGCGAGCGAGGTCGACCAGGCCACCATCACCGGCGAACCTCTCCCGGTGGCCAAGCAGGAGGGCGACGAGGTGTTCGCCGGCACCCTGAACGGCACCGGGGCGCTGCGGGTGAAGGTCGAACGGGACCCGTCGGACTCGGTGATCGCCCGGATCGTGGCCATGGTCGAGGAAGCCTCCGGGACCAAGGCCCCCACCCAGCTGTTCATCGAGAAGGTCGAACAGCGCTACAGCCTGGGCATGGTCGCCGCCACTGTGGCGCTGTTCGTGCTGCCCCTGCTGTTCGGTGCCGACCTGCGGTCCACGCTGCTGCGCGCCATGACCTTCATGATCGTCGCCTCGCCCTGTGCCGTGGTGCTGGCCACCATGCCGCCGCTGCTGTCCGCCATCGCCAACGCCGGACGCCACGGCGTGCTGGTGAAGTCGGCCGTGGTCATGGAACGCCTCGGGCAGGTGGACGCGGTCGCCCTGGACAAGACCGGCACGCTCACCGAGGGCACCCCGCGCGTCACCGACATCCGCCCGCTGGCCTCCTCCGGTCTGACGGAGGACGACCTGCTGCGGCCGGCGGCGGCGGCCGAGCACCCCAGCGAGCACCCGCTGGCTCGCGCGATCGTGGACGCCGCCCGCATCCGCGACCTGGACATCCCGCTGGTGGAGGACTTCGCCTCCACCCCGGGCGCCGGCGTGAGCGCGAAGGCGGAAGGCCGCACCGTCGCGGTCGGCAGCCCCACCCGCATCCTGAACCACCTCACCGGCCACCCGGCCACCGCCGTCGCCGTCGGCCTGGAGCAGGAGGGCCGCACCGCCGTACTGGTCACCCTCCACGGCACCCCGGTGGGGGTACTGGGCATCGCCGACCGGCTGCGCGAGGAGGCCGCCGCCACCGTCGCCGCCCTGGGCGAGCTGACCGGGACGGTCCCGGTGCTGGCCACCGGCGACAACCCCCGCGCGGCAGCCCGGCTCGCCGCCGAGGTCGGCATCACCGACGTCCGCGCGGATCTCCTCCCGCAGGACAAGGTCACCGCGGTGCAGGAGATGGAGCAGGCCGGACGAAAGGTGCTGGTGGTCGGTGACGGCGTCAACGACGCCCCCGCGCTCGCCGCAGCCCACACCGGCATCGCCATGGGCCGCGCCGGATCCGACCTCGCCCTGGAGACCGCCGACGCCGTCGTGGTCCGCGACGAACTGGCCACCATCCCCACGGTCGTACGCCTCTCGCGCCAAGCCCGCCGCCTGGTCGTGCAGAACCTGATCATCGCCGCGGTGTTCATCACCGGCCTGGTCGTCTGGGACCTGGCCGGCACCCTGCCGCTGCCGCTCGGTGTCGCCGGGCACGAGGGCTCCACCGTCATCGTCGGCCTCAACGGCCTGCGCCTGCTCGCCGACGGCGCCTGGCGCCGTGCCCGCGCCGGAACCGGCCGGTGAGCCACCGCGCCCGCAAGGCCGCCCCCGCCGTGGCGGGGGCAGCCCGCTGCTGATGTGCCCTGGATCCGGTGGAGTCACCTTGCTGGACAGATGCTGCTCCAGACACTCAGGGAGGCTTCCGTGCCGCCGAGACGGCCCAGAGCCCACGTCGTCGTCCCTCCCCGGCCCACGGTGGTCGCGAACCGAGAGCGACGTGAAGGGACCGGTCGCCGCGTCCAGCAGCGGCCGACCCCTGTCCCATTCGACCCGGGCGTGCCTCTACGAGAACCACCTGCATCTTCACGCGCGTCCTGCTCTACGGTGCCATCAGTCGTCCACGTCCCGGGGAGGAACCGTGCAGCAGCCGAAGGCGGCGCTCGCCGAGCGCATCGCCGAGCGGAGGAGGGGAGACGGCGACCCCCGTGCTCTGGTCGGCGAGATGCGGCGTTCGGTCCTTCTGGTGCCGGTGGCCGACGGAGGTCTGTGGTCGGTGCGTTCGGGCGGGGTGCGGTGGATCTGCGGGTTCACCGACGAGGCCGCACTGGCCCGGTTCGCCCTGCACCACGCGTCCGGTGATCAGCCCATGGACTACGCGGCTCTGCTGGGCGCGCGCATCGTCGACGAGATCGTGCCCGCCCTGGGCGAGCCCGCCGGTCTCGCCGTCGACATCGCCACCGAGGGCGGGTCGATGTTCTTCCCGCCGGTCGTCGGCATCGTCCCGGACACGGTCGCCGTCGACGCCGGCCGCCCTGGCCCGCCTGCGGGCCGTTGACGAGGCCCTGCGCGCCCAGCGCGAGGACCGGCACCGCGCCGACGCCCTGCTCTCGCTCATCGGCAGCCTGGTGGAGGACTGCGCGGGCCGGTGACGCTCAGCCGGGGAAGCCGCGCCGCACCTGGCGCTCCGCTGACCTTCAGGCCACCGACTGGGCAAACCCGCAGGTCCTGGCCACGGTCGAAGGCCATGTCGGTCCGCAAGGGCCAGGGCAAGGCCGAAGTCACCGTCCTCGACCACAAACTCGGCACCGAACTCGGACCGGACGGCGTCGCGCTGTCCGTCGAACGCGCGGACGGCGATGCTGGGTCGGCGGCGCGGAGGGCACCGGTCGTCGTGACCGGTGCCCTGACGCGTGTGCGGATCCGACCGGGGAGCCCGGCGGCCGGGCCGCCTACCTGGTGGTGGCCGGTTCCGGTGTGTCGTCGTGGCCGGGCGGCAGGGGTGCGGACAGCTCGCTCTCGGCGGAACGGCGGGCGTGGACACCGATCATGCCGAACGCGGTCAGCGCCGCGGCGACGGCGGCCGCCACGCCGCAGACCAGGTAGGCGGTACTGAAACCGCTGCCCAGGGCGTCCAGGGCCAGACCGTGCGCCGCGGACCCCGGGGCGCCGGGCGGCAGGCTGTTCACGGCGATGGGCCCCCCGGCCTGGGCGATCTCGCGTGCCGCCGCCGCCTGACCGCCCGGCAGGTCCGCGCCGGACAGGTTCGCCGCGAACGCCGACCCCGCGTTGCTGAGGGCGACCGCGCCGACGACGACGGGGCCGAGGACGAAGCCGAGGTCGCGCAGCATGTTGGTGGTGGCGCTGGCCATGCCCGCCAGGTTCGGGGGCACGCTGTTCAGCGCCACGGCCGTCACCGAGCTGACGGTCAGGGCGAAACCGATGCCGATCAGCAGGGCGGGCGCGACGAACGCGCCGAGTCCCGGGTCGGTGACGTCCAGCCGGGTGAACAGCAGGCAGCCGATCGCCATCAGGACGAATCCGGAGGTCAGCAGCCAGGAAGCGGCGACCCGGTGCAGGAGCCGCGAGACGACCGGGATGAGCAGGAAGGCAGGCCCCTGGAGGAGCAGGAAGGGGAGCGCGACGCGGATCGGGTCCTGGTGCTGCACGGGACCCAGCCACATGCTCGTCGCGAAGCAGGCGCCGAGGAAGGCGAGCATGCCGATGACCGCGACGACGGACGACACGGTGAAGGCCCGGTTGCGGAACAGCTTCAGGTCGAAGATCGGGGATTCGGCCCCCAGCTCCACCACGACGAACCCGGCGAGGAAGCATACGCCGAAGACGAAGGCGAGCATGACGGGAAGGCTGGTCCAGCCCGACTCGGGGCCCTCGACGGCGCCGTACAGCACCAGGACGAGACCGACGGCGAAGGTGATCTGACCGGGCACGTCGAGCTTGCGGCCCTCGGGCGCCTTCGACTCCGTGGCCAGCGTCAGGGTGAGCACCATGCTGACCAGGGCGAGTCCGACGAGCACCCAGAAGGAACCGCGCCACGATCCGACCTTGGCGAACATGCCGCCGAGCAGCGGTGAGACGGCGGCGCCGGCGGACAGGAAGCCGCTCCAGAGGGCCACCGCGTGTGCCCGTTCCCGGGCGGTGCGGGTGACGGCGGTGATCGCGGTGAGCGAGCCGGGGAACATGGCGCCGGCGCCCAGTCCGTTCAGGGCGGCGCCGATCCACAGCACCTGCACGGTGGGTGCGAGCGCGGCCACGGCGCTGCCCGCGGCGACCAGGGCCGTGCCGGCCGCGACGAGCCTTCGCCGTCCGAAGAGGTCACCGAGGACACCGAAGGTGAACTCGAAGCAGACCACGGCGATCATGAACGCGGCGGTGATCCAGGTGAGCTGGGATCCGTGCGTGTTCAGGTCCTGCTGGAAGAGACCGTTCAGCGAGGCCGGCAGCGCATTCGCGACCTGGGCCACGAAGACCGCACCGCAGGCGGCAGCCAGTGTTCCCGCGTAGCCCGGCATCCGGGCGGCCCCCGCGGTTGGGCCCGGGGACGTGGTCGTCCCGCTGTTGAGCGTCATTGCTGTTCTCCCTGGCTGGGAAAGAGGCGGGCGTCCCGGAAGCGGGAGCCTTGAGAGCGTGGAAGGGCTCGGCTCGGCGTGCGCGGTGGGGGAGAAGGGCACGACGCGAGTCGGGCGTGATGCCGTGGAGAATGACACTCGCTTTACGTCACGTCAATGATGTGTTCGCAACATAAGGTGAGCAATGTTGGCGTAAGTTCAGCATTCAAGCTGTCGTTCGACCAGAGGTCCAGGGGCTCAGGAGGCTCAGTGCTGCTCGGCCAGGTCCTTTTCCAGGGCGTGCGCCGCGGCGTCCAGGGTGGCGGCCAGGAACTGGAGGCGGTGCGGGTCGTAGCGCACGCTGGGCATCGACACCGACAGACCGGCCAGCGCGGTGCCGTCCCGGTCGCGCACCGGTACGCCGACGGCGACGAGACCGCGTTCGGACCGCTCCTTGTTGACGGCGAACCCGTTGCGGCGCAGACGCCTCAACTCCGTCCGCAGCCGGGCGAGATCCGGGCGATCGGCCGGACGGTCGCGGTAACGCTCGAGGGCGTAGACCTCCTCCAGTTCCTCGTCGGAGAGGTCGGCGAGCAGGAGCAGCCCCGCCGTCGTGCGATGGGCCTGGAACACCATGCCCTCCCGGGAACCGACCCGCAGCGCCTGCCGGCACTCCACACTGGCGATGAACCGGGCCGTGTCCCCGGTGCGCACGATCAGGTTCGCGGTCTCGTCCAGAAGATCGACGACCCGGTGCAGATGGGGCAGGGCCGCCGCGCGCAGCCGCGACACCAGGGACTGGGAGTGCGCGGCGAGCTCCAGCACCGGCCCCGCACGGTAGACGCGGTCCTCGTCCTGCACGGCGAAGTCCCGGTAGACGAGCATCGCCAGGACCCGGTGGGCGGTCGACCTGGCGACACCCAGCCGCTCGGCGATCTGCGACACGGTCGCGCCGCCCTCCATCTGCAGGATGGCCGCCGCCCGCAGCGCGTGGTCCACGCTGGCGATGGGATAGGGCGGCGGTGTCTTGAGCGGTTTGTCCATGGCACGCTCCTTTGATTCTGCTCTACAGAATCCTCATGTTCTCCTGGAAGACACGATGCACGCTGTGGTCTGTGACTCAGTCCTCCACCGCCCAAGACATCGCTACGGGTTCCCCGGTCCGGCTCCAGGCCGTCTCCGCGGAGGGGCAACCCGAGGTCACCCCGGCGCTCGAAGAGCTGTACCGGGGCTTCGAGCAGGAGCTGCTCGTCCCGCTGTGGACCGAGATCGGCGACCTGATGCCGGCCCACCCGCGCTCGCGCGCCGTGCCGCACCTGTGGCGCTGGGAGCGGCTGCGGGAGCTGGCGGCCCGGGCCGGCGACCTGGTCCCCGTCGGCCGCGGAGGTGAGCGCCGGGCCATCGCGCTGGCCAACCCCTCCCTGGGCGGGCGGCCGTTCGCCACGCCCACCCTGTGGGCCGCCATCCAGTACCTGATGCCGGGCGAGGACGCCCCCGAACACCGGCACACCCAGCACGCGTTCCGCTTCGTCGTCGAGGGCTCGGGTGTGTGGACGGTCGTCGGCGGCGACCCGGTGCCGATGAACCGCGGTGACTTCCTCCCGCAGGCCGGCTGGAACTGGCACGCCCACCACAACGCCACCTCGGAGCCGATGGCCTGGATCGACGGCCTGGACATCCCCTTCCAGTACGTCACCGAGGCGCAGTTCTTCGAGTTCGGCCGCGACGAGCTCAGCGACGCCGAGCGGATCACCCCGGACCGCTCGCGCTCCGAGCGCCTGTGGGGCCACCCGGGCCTGCGCCCGCTGTCGGCCGTCCCGGCCACGCCGGGCAGCCCTCTGCTGTCCTACAAGTGGGAGTACACCAACGCCGCCCTGCGCGACCAGCTCCTGCTGGAGAAGGAGGGCTTCGGCGGCACCGTCGAGCCCGGCCACGCCGCGGTGCGCTACTCCAACCCGCACGACGGCTCCGACGTCCTGCCGACCGTCCGCGCCGAGTTCCACCGCATCGCCCGCGGCACCGAGACCGCGCCGGTGCGCGAGACCGGCTCGTCGGTCTACCAGGTCTTCGACGGCTCCGGCGTGGTGACCGTCGGCGACAGGTCCTGGACGGTCGGCCGCGGCGACCTGTTCGCCGTCCCGTCCTGGGAGCCGTTCTCCGCCAGGTCCGAGGCCGGGGCGACCGACTCCGACGAGGGCGCCCTCGACCTGTTCCGTTTCTCCGACGCGCCCGTCTTCGAGGCGCTCAAGCTCGACCGCACCCAGAAGGACGTCTGAACATGAAGCTCGCCACCATCCGCACCGCCGAAGGGACCCGTGCGGTCCGCCTCGACGGCGAGGTCCTCGTCGACCTCGGGTACGCCGACCTGGGCGAGCTGTTCGCCGAGGCCGACTGGCAGTCCAAGGCCGCCGCGGCCTCCGGCACCGCCTACCCGGTCGAGGACGCGGACTTCGCGCCGGTCGTCCCCAACCCGTCCAAGGTCGTCTGCGTCGGCCACAACTACACCAACCACATCAAGGAGATGGGCCGGGAGCTGCCGGACTACCCGACCCTGTTCCCGAAGTTCGCCGACACCCTGCTGGGCGCGGGCGACGACATCGTCAAGCCGGCCGAGACCGACGCGCTCGACTGGGAGGTCGAGCTGGCCGTCGTGATCGGCAAGGAGGTGCGCCGCGCCGACGAGCAGCAGGCCGCCGACGCCATCGCCGGCTTCACCGTCATGAACGACATCTCGGTGCGCGACTGGCAGTTCCGCACCATCGAGTGGACCCAGGGCAAGATCTGGGAGGCCTCCACCCCGGTCGGCCCCTACGTCGTCACCCCCGACGAGGCCGGCGGCGTCCGCCCCGCGCTCGAGGTCAGGACGGTCGTCGACGGCCAGGTCATGCAGCAGGACGACACCGGCACGCTGCTGTTCGACCCGGTCTTCCTGGTGCAGTACATCTCCACCGTCATCACCCTGCGCCCGGGCGACATCATCGCCACCGGCACCCCGGCCGGCGTCGGCAACGCCCGCGACCCCAAGGTCTTCCTGCTCCCCGGCCAGACCGTGATCACCGAGATCGCCGGCCTCGGCGCCTGCACCAACAAGGTGGTCGAGGGATGACCGCCCCCACGCGGACGTCCGCCGACGCGCGCGAGTGGGCCCGCACGGGCACCGAGCTGCTGCTCGACGCCGTCGCGGGCCTCGACGAGGCCGGTTTCTCCGCCCCCAGCGTGCTGCCGGACTGGACCCGGAGGCACCTCGCGGCGCACGTCGCCGCCAACGCCGACGCCCTGGGCAACCTGGTGCGCTGGGCGGCCACCGGCGAGGAGACGCCGATGTACGCCTCCCCCGAGGAGCGCGCCGCCGGCATCGCCAAGGGCGCGACCCTGACGGCCGAGGAACTCCGCTCCTGGGTGGACGCCTCCGCGCAGGCGCTCGACGAGGGACTGGACCGGCTCACCGACGAGCAGTGGCGGCACCAGGTCGTCACCGCCCAGGGCCGCACCGTCCCCGCCACCGAGCTCCCGTGGATGCGCGCCCGCGAGGTCTGCGTCCACGCCGTCGACCTCGGCACCGGCATCACCTTCGCCGATCTCCCGAACGGCTTCCTGGCCGCCCTGGTCGACGAGATCAGCACCAAGCGCGGGCTGACCGAGCTCCCCGACGGCCCTCTGCCCGAGGTCGCCGCCTGGCTGGCCGGCCGCCCCCACACGCTCGCCGACGCTCCCGAGCTCGGCCCGTGGCTGTAGCAGAGGAGCAAGTCATGTCCCACCCTGATGTGATCGTCGTCGGCGGCGGCATCGGCGGCCTCGGCGCGGCGTTCTCGCTGACCCGCCAGGGCCTGAGCGTCCGCCTGCTGGAGCGCGCCCCCGCCTTCGGCGAGGTCGGCGCCGGCATCCAGCTCGCCCCCAACTGCACCCGCATCCTCGACGACTACGGCCTCCTTCAGGAGGCCAAGAGCCTCGGCGTCGTCCCGGACACGATGGTCATGCGCGACGCCGTCGACGGCGACGAGCTGACCCGGATCGACCTGCGGGACCTGGAGGAGCGCTACGGCTACCCGTACCTGGTCATCCACCGCAGCGACCTGCACGGCCTGCTGCTGCGCGCGTGCGAACGCGCCGGTGTCGAGCTGATCAACGACGCGCAGGTGACCTCGTACGAGAACACCGGCGACGGCGCCCGCGTGACCCTCGCCTCCGGCGAGACCCACGAGGCCGGCGTCGTGATCGCGGCCGACGGCCTGCACTCCGTCGCCCGCAAGCTGCTCGTCGACGACGAGCCCGTCTCCTCGGCGTACGTCGCCTACCGCGGCACCGTCCCCGCCGGGCTGCCGCGGGTGAAGTCCGTCGACCTCAGCGAGGTCGTGGTGTACATCGGCCCCGGCTGCCACTTCGTCCACTACGGCCTGCGCGGCGGCGAGATGCTCAACCAGGTCGCGGTCTTCGAGTCGCCCAAGGCGCTGGCCGGCCGGGAGGACTGGGGCACGCCGGACGAGCTCGACGCCGCCTTCGCCGAGACCTGCGGCTTCGTCAGGGACGGCCTGCCGTTCATGTGGCGGGACAAGTGGTGGCGGATGTTCGACCGCGACCCGGTCATGAACTGGGTCCACGGCCGGATCGCGCTGCTCGGCGACTCCGCGCACCCGCCGCTGCAGTACATCGCGCAGGGCGCGATCATGGCCATCGAGGACGGCTGGGTACTGGGCGAGCACGTCGCCCGCAACCGCGCCGCCGACGGCACGATCGACTGGGACGCCGCCCTCGCCGCCTACGAGGCCGTCCGCCCGGAGCACTGCCGCCGCGTGCTGACCACGTCCCGCAAGTGGGGCGAGCTGTGGCACCTCGACGGTGTCGCCCGCGAGCAGCGCAACGTGCTGCTGCGCGCCCGCGACACCTACGACTACTCGTTCGTGGACTGGCTGTACGGCCCGACCGCGCTGACGCCGGACGAGGAGCCCCCCATGTTCACGCCGGTCCCGCTCTCCTCGGCGGCCGTCGAGGACGCGGAGGGCGAACCGCTGACCCTGACGGGGAGCGGCACACCGTGAGCGACGCCTACCTCTACGCGGCGGTCCGCACCCCGTTCGGCCGGTTCGGCGGAGCCCTGGCGGGGGTGCGGCCCGACGATCTCGCCGCCACCGCGCTGACCGGACTGCTGGACCGGGCGCCGGACCTGGACCGCGCCGCCATCGGCGACGTGGTGTGGGGCAACGCGAACGGCGCCGGCGAGGACAACCGCAACGTCGGCCGGATGGCGGTGCTGCTGGCCGGACTGCCGGTGAGCGTGCCCGCCACCACCGTGAACCGGCTGTGCGGCTCCAGTCTGGACGCGGCGATCATCGCCTCGCGCACCCTGGAGTCCGGCGACGCGGACATCGTCGTCGCCGGCGGCGTGGAGTCCATGACCCGCGCGCCCTGGGTGCTGCCCAAGCCGGACCGCGCCTACCCCGCCGGCCATGTCACGGCCGTCTCCACGACCCTGGGCTGGCGGCTGGTCAACCCCGCGATGCCGAAGGAGTGGACGGCTTCGCTGGGGGAGTGCAACGAACTGCTCGGGGAGAAGTTCTCGATCTCCCGGGAACGGCAGGACGCGTTCGCGGTGCGCTCCCACCGGCTCGCTGCCCGGGCCTGGGACGACGGTTTCTACGACGACCTGGTCCTCCCCGTGGAGGGGCTCGCCCGCGACGAGGGCATCCGCCCCGACACCGACCCCGGGAGACTGGCGGCTCTGAAGCCGTCGTTCCGCCCGGACGGGACGATCACCGCCGGCAACGCCTCCCCGCTGAGCGACGGGGCGTCCGCCGTGCTGCTGGGCACCGCCAAGGCGGCCGACCGGATCGGGCCGGCTCCCGTCGCCCGCATCGCCGGACGCGGGGTGCACGCGGTCGAGCCGCAGATGTTCGGCTTCGCCCCGGTGGAAGCTGCCGACAAGGCACTGCGCCGGGCCGGTATCGGCTGGAGCGACGTCGGCGCGGTCGAGCTGAACGAGGCGTTCGCGGTGCAGTCGCTCGCCTGCGTGGACGCCTGGGGCGTCGACCCGGAGATCGTCAACACCCGGGGCGGCGCCATCGCCCTCGGGCATCCGCTGGGCGCCTCCGGCGGCCGGCTGCTCGGCACCCTGGCGAAGGTGCTGCGCGAGCGGCGCGAACGCTGGGGCGTCGCGGCCATCTGCATCGGCGTGGGCCAGGCCCTCGCCGTGGTCCTGGAGAACGTCACCGACGAGGTGAGCCGGGGATGACCGCGACCATCGCCGCGACGGCCGACGAGGCCGTCGCGGGCATCGAGGACGGCTCGACGGTCCTGGTGGGCGGATTCGGTCTGGCGGGCATGCCGTTCGATCTCATCGACGCGCTGATCCGGCAGGGGGCCAGCGAGCTGACCGTGGTGTCCAACAACGCCGGCAACGGGGACGTGGGCCTGGCCGCACTGCTGAAGGCGGGCCGGGTGCGCAAGGTGATCTGCTCCTTCCCCCGGCAGAGCGACTCCTACGTGTTCGACGAGCTGTACCGGGCCGGCCGGGCGGAGCTGGAGGTCGTACCGCAGGGCACCCTCGCCGAGCGGATGCGGGCCGCCGGGGCGGGCATCGGCGCCTTCTACTGTCCCGTCGGCGCCGGCACCCCGCTGGCGGAGGGCAAGGAGGTCCGGGAGATCGACGGACGCGCCCATGTCCTGGAGTACCCGATCAAGGGCGATGTCGCGTTGATCTCCGCGCACCGGGCGGACACCATGGGCAACCTCGTCTACCGCAAGACCGCCCGGAACTTCGGCCCCGTGATGGCCACCGCGGCCACCACGGTCGTCGCCCAGGTCACCGACATCGTGCCCGTCGGGCAGATCGATCCGGAGACCGTGGTGACTCCCGGCATCTACGTCGACCGCCTCGTACGGGCCGAGGCCCGCCGGCTCACCGTGCAAGGAGCCCGCTGATGACGACCACGAACACCACGCCCGGCACGGGCCCCGTGGAGCACACCGACCGGGGCCCGCTCACCACCGACGAACTCGCGGCCCGCATCGCCCGCGACATCCCGGCCGGTTCCTACGTCAACCTCGGCATCGGGCAGCCGACCAGGATCGCCGAGCACCTGCCGCCGGACGCGGGGATCGTGCTGCACACGGAGAACGGCATGCTCGGCATGGGGCCGGCCGCGGTGGGCGACGAGGTGGACCCCGACCTCACGAACGCCGGAAAGGTACCGGTCACCGAGCTGCCCGGGGCGGCGTACTTCCACCACGCCGACTCCTTCGCGATGATGCGCGGTGGTCACCTGGACGTGTGTGTCCTCGGGGCGTTCCAGGTCTCGCACCACGGTGACCTGGCCAACTGGCACACCGGTGATCCCGACGCCATCCCCGCCGTGGGCGGCGCGATGGACCTCGCCGTCGGAGCGCGGCAGGTCCTGGTGATGATGAAGCTGTTCACCCGGGACGGCGCCCCCAAGCTCGTTCCCGCGTGCACGTATCCGCTCACCGGGACCGCCTGCGTCAGCCTCGTCTACACCGACCACGGCGTCTTCGCCCCCGGCCCGGACGGGGTCCGCGTCCTGGAGACGTACGGCACCACGGTCGCGCGGCTGCGGGAACGGCTCTTTGTCGACCTGCTCCCGTGAGCCACGGACGGCAGACTCGCGACGGCGTGCCCGCGATGAGCGTGAACAGTGCGACGCACGCTTAGTAAAATTTATATACGGTCCGTAAAGCGTGAAGTCGGTGTGTGTGCTCGACGTGCAGCGGGGGCGTTAGGATCTCGGGCATGGCGAACCTTCGTGAGGCGCAGAAGCGGATGACGCGCCGTCTGCTGCTGGAGTCAGGACTCGAGCTGTTCAAGGCGAAGGGGTACGCCGCCACCACGGTCGACGACATCGCGACTGCGGCGGGCACCACACGGGTGACCTTCTACGCATACTTCCCCTCCCGCAGCGACCTGATGAAGGCGCTCATCGACGAGCAGCTCAACGAGGTGCTGCAGCGTGTCCGTTCTCCCGAACACGGCTCCACGGCGCGGGACCTCGTCGCCACCGTCGCCGAGGGGACGCCGGAGGCGATCACGGCGTGGCTGCGGCGAACCGCCGACAGCTGGCCGACCATCCGGCCGATCATCCGCATCGGCCGCGATGCCGCGGTGGTCGATCCGGAACTCACCGACCTGGTCGAGCGATGGCTGGAGGAGGCCATCAGCGACATCGAGGACGGACTGACGACGGCCGGCCGCTTCGAACCCCATCAGCGCCGCTTCCGTGGGGTCCTCGCGATGGCCGAGCTCGACTTCGTCGCCCAGAACTGGGACCGTGCCGACTGGAAGCTGACGCGTGACCAGATGCTCGACGAGCTCAGCGCCAGCTGGGTACGGCTGCTGACCTGACGGGGCCCGCGGGACGGGGCGCGCACTCCCCGGCCGGCGTCAGAGGTGCCTCGCGACGTCGAACAGCAGCGCCCGGAGCCATTCGACGAAGTACTGATCAGTCAGCCGGGGATTCCAGACCATGTCGATCCCGAGCCCGGGAATCGGGAACGGGAACTCCTCGATCCGCAGGTCGACCAGCGCCTGCATGGCGGCGGCGACCCGGTGGCGAAGCAGGGCGACGCCGCCCGCGCGGGCGACCAGGCAGGGGACCAGCAGGAAGTCGGAGATCAACGTGCCGACGCGATAGGGGACGCCCCGCTCCTCCAGCACCGAGTACGGGAAGACCCGCCGATCGGTGTCGACGACGATGTGCGGCTGTGCGGTCAGCAGGTCGAGCGCGCTCGCGTCCGGTGGCGTGTCCGGTGAGGCCACCACCACGCAGCGGTCGTCGTACAGCCGCTCGCGCGGATACGGTGAGAAGTGCCCCTCGGAGATCAGCACGACGTCGACGCCCTTGTCGGTGAAGGTGGCCTCGGTCGGCACCGTGATCGTACGCAGACGCAACGTGGCGCGAGGAGCACGCTCGGCGATGAGCCGCGTCAGTCGGGGGCCGACGACGAACGCTGTGCTGGTCGTCATGGCGATCGTGATGACGCGCTGATCCGTGGCGGGGTCGAAGCAGGGGAAGTCCACGATGCGTGCCGTCTGCTGCAGCGCACTGCGCAGCGGCGCGATCAGCTCCTGTGCCCGCGGGGTCAGCGTGACGCCCGCCCCCTGCCGGACGACGAGGTCGTCACCCAGCAGACGCCGCATTCTCGTCAGGGCATGGCTCATCGCCGGCTGTGACAGACCGACTCGTTCCGCCGCCCTGGTCACCGAACGCTCCTCCAGGAGCGCGAGGAGGGGCACCAACAGGTTGAGGTTGACCGACGCCAGCCGGTCCAGCCCCGAACCTGCGGCGCCCTCTCCGTCGTATCCCATGGTGAAGAACCCTACGCGGCTGCCTGGCTCATACGACGCAGCCGGGGAATCGGGACCCGGTGGTTGAGCGCCGCGGCCACACCGGTCCCGTCCTCGCGCGACCAGCGCATCAACGCCGGCCCGCCCCCGGGCTCTCCGTCGACGTACGTCGGTTCCCCCTCCAGCGGCAGATGGCCCACAGCCTTGAGGCTCAGCCCGAACTGCTCGGTCCAGAAGTACGGCTGGAACCGCAGCGGCGGCGCGTCGTCGCCGTGGAGCAGTGCCCTCGCGGCGACCTTCGCCTGCTCGATCGCACTGGTCCAGAAGGGCATGCGGCGCAGGCCGTACGGCGTGGGGAAGGCCGCGAGGTCACCGACGGCGGCGACGTCGTGGCGGACCAGCCCCCGCGAGTCGACCGGGACGGCACCCTTCGGCGCGAGTCCGGTGTCCGCGAGCCATTCCGTGTTGGGCACGTCGCCGACGGCCGACACGATGATCTCCGACTCCAGGACCGTGCCCTCGTCGAGCACGACCCGGGCACCGCCGTCCCGTCGTTCGATCCGTGCCAGCTCGGTCTCGACGATCGTGAGCCCCTGGCCCAGGGCGGCCCGGACGAAGACGTCGGCGAGGTACGGGCCGAGCTGGAGGGTCAGCGGCGCGCCTTGGGAGACGAGGGTGACCTCGCAGCCCGAGGCCAGGCACCCCGAGGCGATCTCCATGCCGAGCGGGCCGCCCCCCACCACGACGACCGGCGGCTTGTCCACCAGCCGGCCGCGCAGGGACAGCGCGTCGTCCAGCCCCCGCAAGGTGAGCTCTTCGGGCAGGTCGGACAGCCGTCGCGCCCGGGAGCCGGTGGCCAGGACGACCCGGTCGTACGGCAGAGCCGTGCCGTCGTCGAGGGTGACGAGCCGACGATCGAGATCGAGTCCTCGCGCGCGTACGCCCAGAAGCTCTCTCGCACCGTGGCCGACCGGCGCGAGCTGGTGCGACGACAGGTCGTCGCCGTCGAGCAGGAGCGCCTTGGAGAGGGCCGGGCGGCTGTACGCGGGGTGCGGTTCGTCGCCGACGACGGTCAGCTCGCCGTCGAAGCCGGCCTCACGGAGCGAGTCGGCCGCGGTGAGCCCGGCGATTCCGTTGCCGACGACGACGACGCGGTCGACGGTGCCGCCGCTCATGCGATCCTCAGCGCCGCGACCGGACACACCCGGACGGCGGCGTTCGCCAGGGCGGCGTCGGCCTCCTCGATCTCCTCGCGGTGCAGCACCAGCTCACCGTCGTCGTCGAGGTGCATGAGCTGCGGTGCGGCCTCCTCACAGAGGCCGTGGCCCTCACAACGGGGACGGTCAAGAACGATCTTCATGCGGGGATCACCTCCAGGACGGGGAGCTTCTCGATGCTCCGGGTGGTGTTGCCGGGGACGCGGGTCTCGGGTCCGACGACGAGGCGCTCGACGCGCCGGGCCAGCGCGTCGATCACGGCGTGCGCCTCCAGGCGGGCGAGTCCCTGACCGGCGCAGCCGTGCGGGCCGTAGCCGAACGAGAGGTGGTCGACCGGGTTGCGCGTGACGAGGAAGTCGTCCGGGTCCTCGTAGTGCCGGGCGTCGCGGTTGCCGGCGCCGAACAGGATCGCGATCTGCGCACCCGCGGGGATGGTGACCCCGTCGATGTCGACGTCCTCGGTGGCGCGCCGCCCCCAGGCGTGGAGGGGAGCCCAGAAGCGCAGTACCTCGTTGAACGCCGCGGGCACCAGCGACCGGTCCTGGCGGATCAGGGCGAGCTGATCGGGGTGCGCGCCGAGGAGGGCGACGATGTTGCCGATCGACGCCATGGTGGTGTCGACGCCGGCACCGAGGTACTGGTGGATGATGTGACCCGCCGTGTCCGGCGGGATGGCGCCGCGTGCCTCGGCGTCGAAGATGCCGCGGCCCACGGACCCTTCGGCCAGGTCGTCGGCCTTGACCTGGGAGCACCATCCGTAGAGCTCGCCGGCCACGGGGAAGTTCTCGGCCGTGCGCTGGTTCATCGGGCCGAGGACCTGCATGGCGGCCTGCCCCCAGCGCAGCATGTTGTCGCGCACGTGGCCCGTGAAGCCGATCAGGTCCGCGACGACCTCCAGCGGGAAGGCCCGGGCGAGGGCGTCGATGGCCTCGAAGGAACCCTTCTCGACGAGCTCGGCGACGAGAGCGTCCGCCTTCGCCTCGATGCGGCCCTTCAGGCCGCGCAGCGCGCGCGGCGAGAGGTTCTCGGTGAGCGTGGCGCGCAGCTGGGTGTGCACCGGCGGGTCGGACGCGAGCGAGGTGCCGGTGAGCGCCTCGTTCGCCATCGGATTGAACGCGATCGAAGTCGAGGAGAACGACTGCCAGTCCGCGAGCGCGTCCCGGATGACGTCGTACCGCGTCAGCGCGTAGACGTCGTTCCTCCGGAGGTGGACGACAGGGCCCTGCTTCCGCAGCTCGGCGTAGACGGGGTACGGGTCGAGGACGACCTCGTCGGCGAAGAGGTCGACATCGGAGGTAGGCGGGGTGGTCATGCCGTCAGTGAAGTGGGCGGGCCGCGCATTCAGCAAGTGAATGTTTTACATGCTGTCACATGCACGACGTGCATGCTGTCATGCCTGGGTAACGCTCCGTGCATTATTTTTTCTGAGTGTTTATTTCATTGACGACATGTAAACCGAATGGCTAACGTGACTGCAGCCACAGGGTGCTGAGCACCCCACCCCGCACACGTGAGGCAGGCATGAGCGGCAAGAACAACACCGTGAACACCGTCCTGGGCCCGGTGCCGGCTGAGGATCTGGGCGTCGTCTCGGTCCACGAGGCGCTGCTGTCGGTGGTTCCGGGCGCGGAGTACGCCTTCGACATCACCATCGACCGCGCCGAGATCTTCGAGACCATCGCCGCGAAGCTGAAGGACTTCCGTGCCCACGGTGGCGGCACGATCGTCGACAGCACCGGCATGTTCCACGGCCGGGACGTCCGGCTGTACGAGACCCTCTCCCGCGCGACCGGCGTGCACATCGTCGCCTCGACGGGCCAGGGCCCGGAGAAGATGCTCGGCGGCTACTTCCTCACGCCGCAGACCAACCCGCCGACGCCGTGGCCGGCGGAGAAGTTCGCCGGCCTCTTCACCCAGGAGATCACCGAGGGCATGGTGGTCCCGCGCGTGGAACGACGCGGCGCCGCCGGCCTGGTGGCCACCGCCGCGACCCCCGAGGGCATGACCGCGACCGACGAGAGCCTGCTGCGCGGTGCGGCCCGGACCGCCCTGAGCACCGGCGTCGCGGTCTCCCTCCGCTACGGGAGCGACGCCGTCCACGACCTCGACGTCGTCCTGGACGAGAAGCTGCCGGCCGACCGCGTCGTCGTCGGCGGACTCGACCGCAAGGACGCCGTCGCCACCGGCGCCTCCCTCGAGATCGCCCGCCGCGGCGCCTACGTCGCACTCGACCACGTCGGCACGGAGGACGAGACCCACATCACCGATGCCGAGCGCGCCGCTCTGGTCGCCGACCTCGTGCGGGCCGGCTTCGGCAACCGGATCCTGCTCTCGAGCAGCGCGACCGGGGTGGCGAAGGGCCACCTTGGCAACGACCTGCCGTACAGCTACGTCCTGACCACCTTCGTCCCGCTCCTGGAGGCACAGGGCCTCAGCGACGAGGACGTGCGGCGGATTCTCGTGGAGAACCCGCGCGACCTGCTGTCGGTGCGCTGACCGCACCGACGCGAACACCCGTCAAGTCCTCTTTCTCAAAGGTGAGTTCTGTGTCGCGAGTGAACACCGTCCTGGGGCCCGTCCCGAGCGAGGAGCTGGGTCTCGTGGCCATCCACGAGCACATCGGCTACGGCATGCCCGGCTCCGAGCTGGACACGAAGTGGTGGAAGACCCCCGAGCAGCGGTACGAGGAGACCGTCCCGAAGCTGCGCACGTTCCACGAGTACGGCGGCGGCACCTTCGTCGACGTGACCGGGATCTGCAACGGCCGTGACGTCGACCACTACAAGTCGCTGTCCGCGAAGACCGGCGTCCACATCGTCGCCTGCACCGGCTTCGTCGGCGGCGACACCGCCCTGCCGCACTTCGCCCGGGCCGACGTGGACTACCTGACCCGGCAGTTCGTCCACGAGATCACCGTCGGCATCGGCGGCACCGGCAGCCTCGCCGGTGTCATCAAGGTCGGGGTGAGCCGCGGCGGCCGTATGACGGACCTGGACAAGCGCATCTACCGCGCCGCGGCCCGCGCCTCGCTCACCACGGGCGTGCCGATCCTGACCCACCTCGCGATCGACGCCGAGAACGCGATCGCGATCTTCGACGAAGAGGGCCTCCCCCTGGACCGCGTCCTGTTCGGGCACGTCGACGACGGCGTGAACGCCGACAAGACGCGGGATGTCTGGATCGCGGAGCAGGGCGGCCGCATCGGCTTCGACACCTTCGGCTACGAGACCGAACTTCCGGACCCGCCGTTCTGGGCCCGCCCCCGCAAGGAGCGCCTCGACCACTTCCTGAGGTTCATCGACGAGGGCCGCCGGCTGAAGCAGGTCCTCGCCTCCGCCGACGCCAACTGCAGCCCGCTGGGCTGGCCGGGCGTGAAGGGCCACACCGTCAACTACCTCTTCGAGGACCTCATTCCGGACCTCCGCGCCGCCGGGCTCGACGAGGCCGCGATCAAGACGATCTTCGTCGACAACCCGGCCGACTTCCTGACCATCCAGAAGTAGCCCGACCAGTCAGAAGCAGAGAGAACCACCATGCAGTCCTCAGCCTTGAAGAACCTGAAGATCGCCGTCGTCGGAGCGGGATACGGCGGCGCGGCGGCGGCCAAGGCCCTGAGCCTGCTCGGCGCCGACGTCAACGTCTACGAGCAGGCGAACCGGATCCGGGAGGTCGGCGCCGGCATCGGTCTGCGTCCCGCCACCATGAACCGGTTCCGCCAGTGGGGCATCTTCGACGCGATCGCGAAGGTGAGCTCGCCGAGCGAGTACTTCGAGATCCTCACGGCCACCGCCGAGCCGATCATGAAAGAGACGTGGCCGGCCGACGGTGACCAGACCCACACCCACCTGATCCACCGCGGGGACTTCATCGACGCCCTCCTGGGCGTGCTCCCCGAGGGCATGGTGCACCTCGGCCACAAGCTGGAGACCGTCCAGGACAACGGCGACAGCTCCGTCCTCACCTTCGCGGGCGGCAGGACCGTCGAGGCGGACCTGGTCGTCGGCGCCGACGGCATCAAGTCGGTCGTGCGCCGGCAGCTGTTCAGCGACAAGGGCCCGGTGTTCTCCGGTGAGCACGCCTACCGCGCGGTCATCTCCGTCGACGACACCCACGGGATGGTCGCCGACGACAACCTCCGGATGTACATCGGCAGGGGCACGAAGATCTACCTGCTGCCGCTGCGCCACCGGGGCCAGGTGTCGTTCGACATCACCGCCCTGTGCCCGGACAGCACCTGGAACCCGCAGGTCACGAAGGACGACATGCTGAAGACGGTGGAGGGCTTCGACGAGCGTCTCGTGAGCATCACGCGCGACCTCGACATGGACACCGTGAACATCCGCGCGGTCTACGACACCGACCCGGTCGACACGTGGCACTCGGACTCCGTCGTCCTCGTGGGCGACGCGGCCCACTCGATGCTGCACCACCAGGGCCAGGGCGCGAACTCGGCCATCGAGGACGCCGGCGCGCTCGCCGACGCCCTGCGGGAGGCGGACTCCGTGAAGGAGGGGCTGGCCCTGTACCAGGCCACCCGCAAGCCGGTGACCGACAAGCTGCAGCACATCTCGCGGCAGGGCTGGAGCGAGGACGAGATCAACGATGTCTTCCCCGGGCAGAAGCCCGCGGCTGCCGCGCCGAAGGAGTGACCCCCATGCCGCTGCATCCTGAAATCGCCAAGGTCCTCGCCGGCCTGCCGGCCCCGCCCGAGGGTCCGCTCGACCCGGTCTCCCTGCGCGCCGCGGACGAGGCGCACGTCACTCCCCTCGAGGAGCGCCTGCCGCTCCACGCGGTCGAGGACGTGACCGCGCGGACGGCGTCGGGCGAGGTACCGGTGCGGATCTACACGCCGGTCGAGGCCGACAGCCACGGCCTGCTGGTCTACTTCCACGGCGGCGCGTTCTTCCTCGGCAGCCTGGAGACGCACGACCACGTCGCGCGCTCGCTGGCCGAGGAGACCGGGCTCAAGGTCGTCTCCGTCGGCTACCGCCTGGCACCCGAGGCCGCCTTCCCGGCCGGTCTCGACGACTGCTACGCGGTCGTGCGCTGGGCCGCCGAGGAAGGTGAGAGCCTCGCCTGGGACGGCACGACCCTCGCCGTCGCCGGCGACAGCTCCGGCGGCACCTTCGCCGCCGCGGTCGCGGCCAGGGCGCACGACGACGGCTTCGACCGGATCACGCACCAGATCCTCTACTACCCCTCGCTGGACCTGGACTTCGACGTCGACCGCTATGCCTCGCTGCGGGAGAACGCCGTGGGCTACGGCCTGGAGACGGCCGGGCTGAAGCCCTTCAACGCCTTCTACCTCGACAGCGGCGCCGATCCCGCGGACCCGCTCGTCTCGCCGGTCAAGCGGGCGGACCTCACCGGGCTGCCGCCGGCCCTCATCGTCACCGCGCAGTACGACCCGCTGCGCGACGAGGGCGAGCTCTACGGCCGGCGGCTGCGGGAGGCCGGAGTGGAGGCGACGGTGAGCCGGTACGAGGGCGCGGGCCACGGCTTCGTCCAGCACTTCTCCTGGATCCCGGAGTACCACAGGGTCTTCGTCCAGACGCGCGACTTCCTCGGCCGGCGCTGACCCGGCCGACCCGGGTACCGAGTTCAGAAAGAGGGCCATGACGCACGCAGTCGACGTCCACCCCTTGGTCTCGCCATGGGGCCGGTTCGGTCTGTACAGCTTCTTCATCGACGCACCCGAGCCGGCCGTCGTCGACACCGGCATCGCCTCCTCGCCCGCCGAGGGGATGGCTCCCGCGCTCGAGGCGATCGGGCGCCGTATCGAGGACGTGCGCTGGATCCTGCTGACCCACGGTCACATCGACCACGTCGGCGGGGCGTACGCCCTGTGGGAGCTCACCGGCCGGCGCGCCCAGGTGGTGATCCACGAGGCCGACGCGCCGATGCTCCGCTCGCGGCGGGCCCACGTGGAGGAGTACCTCGCGGGACGGGGCCGGTACCTGGGCGATCCCGAGGGCGAGGCGAAGGTGGCGGCGGCCGCGAACGCCGTCATCTCCGGCGAGATGGAGCCCACCCTGCTGGTCAAGGGCGGCGAGACCCTCTCCCTCGGCGGCGACGTCACCGTCTCGGTGCACTCGATCCCGGGCCACACGCCCGGATCGGTCGCCTACGTCGTCGACGGGCAGCGATCGGTGTTCACCGGCGACGCCGTGCAGGTCCACGGGGCCGCCAACGGCTTCCCCGGCTACACGGACCCGGTCGCCTACCGCGCCGGCCTGGAGTACCTGCGTGACGAGATCCGTCCGCAGCACCTGTACCTCGGGCACCCGTACCGCCGCGCGGACGGCACGCCGTACGGCGTCGAGCTCGACGCCGCGCAGGCACAGGAGGCCATCACCCAGAGCCTCGCCGTCGAGGGCCGCGTCACCGCTGCCGCCTGCGGCTGCCTGGAGGCCGGCCTGCGGGAGACGGACTCGCCGTACTCCCCGTTCGCCCGCGTCGCCGAGGAGCTCGGCTACACCGGCGATCCCACGCTCGAGCCCTCGCCGTTCTTCACATCGATGCACGGCTACCGCACGCATCTCGAGCAGAACTTGTGACACAGGAGCTTCGCACTCATGACTGACTTCCAGACGATCCGGGCGGGCGAGCAGACGATCGCCGTCCGCAAGGACCTCCGGGTGCCGATGCGGGACGGCGTCGAACTCGCCGTGGACGCCTACCACGGCCAGGACGACACGCCGCGGCCGGCCCTGATCGCGATGAGCGCCTACGGCAAGGAACTGCAGGCCCTCGCCCTCACCACGCCGCCGCAGCTCCGGCCCAGCCCGATGTGGGACGGCTGCATCGAGGCCGGCGACATCGCGCGCGTCGTCAAGGAGGGCTACGTCCACGTCATCGGCGACATGCGCGGAACCGGTGATTCCGACGGCGTCATGATCGGCAACTACAACTTCGGCGGCGTCCCGCAGGGGCAGGACCTGTACGACCTCGTCGAGTGGGTCGCCGCGCAGCCGTGGTGCGACGGCAACGTCGGCATGATCGGCATCTCCTATTTCGGCTCCATGCAGGTGCTCGCCGCCGCGGAGCGGCCCCCGCACCTCAAGGCGATCTTCGTCAGCGGCGGCCACTACGACTTCTACGAGACCACCTACCACGGCGGCATCATGTGGTTCATGCCGCGCGCCGCCCGCGAGGGCCGCGGCGGGGACTCCGGCATCGCGCACACCAACGTCAAGTCCCGCATGCAGGAGGTGTATGCGCCCGAGGAGCTGAAGAAGCTCGTCGAGGAGCGGCTGAAGGACCCGGACGTGGCGGCCTGGCCGAACCTCGTGCACGTGCTCAAGTACCCGAAGAACCGCGAGTTCTGGTTCGACATCGTGATGAACCCCCTCGACGGCGACTGGTACGAGGAGCGCAACCCGATCACGCTGGCCGAGAACATCGACATCCCGGTCTACCTGCAGATCGACCAGGGACGCGGCTGGACCGTGGACGGCCACGTCGAGTTGTTCAATGTCCTGAAGGGGCCCAAGAAGCTGGACATCGGCTCCTACCCGCCCATGCAGTCGCGCCCCTGGATCGAGGAGCACGACAAGATGTTCCGCTGGTACGAGTACTGGCTCAAGGGCATCGACAACGGCATCATGGACGAGCCGTCCGTGAGTGTCTTCGTGGAGGGCTCGCGCGAGGTGGTCACCGCGGAGCAGTGGCCGCCGAAGGGGATCGCGTACAAGTCGCTCTACCTGCGCCCGCGCCGCAAGCTCTCCTTCGAGCCCGAGCTCATGGGCGCCGAGCACGCCGCCCCCGACGGCTTCTACCAGGCACCGCTCACCGTCACCGACAAGGTGGAGGTGCTGGACTGGCGCACCGAGCCGTTCGAGGAGCCCACCGAGCTGATCGGCACCGGCGCGGCGCACCTGTTCGCACAGATCGACCAGGACGACACCAACTTCATCCTGCGCCTGTGGGACGAGGCCCCCGGCGGCAAGCGGCAGCTGATCACCACCGGTTACCTCAAGGCCTCCCACCGCGAACTCGACGAGGAGCGCACCACCGAGGGCAACCCCTACCACCCGCACACCCGCACGGTGCCGGTGGAACCCGGGAGGATCGAGGAGTACGTGCTGCGGCTCCACCCGTTCGCGGCCACCTTCAAGCCGGGTCACCGCCTGGTGGTGGAGCTGTCGAACAACGAGCCGCTGGCCGACGCGCACAACGCGCTGCTGCCGCCGGACGCCTTCCACCTGCCGGTGGGCCGCCCCGTCACCCACAAGATCTACCGCGACGCCGCGCACCCCTCCCGGCTCGTGCTGCCGTTCACGACGGCCACGGCGACGGACGCGACACGGCCGGGCTCCGCACCCCACCACGGAGGAGACCGGCGCAGCGGTTCCTGACGCGGCCGTCACGACGCCGACCGGGGGGCCGCCGTACCCCCGGCGGCCCCGGCGGCCAGTAGTGCTTCGTCAGGTTCTGGGCCGGGCCGCCGGGGGAGAGGGGGGAGGCATGGGCGGCGGTGTCGGTCATGAGGCCGCGCCGGTCAGGGCGAGGAATTCGCTGCGGGACCGGGCGTCGGAGCGCAGCAGGCCGAGCAGGGCGGAGGTCATGGTGCTGGAGCCGGTGGCCTGGACGCCGCGCAGGGTCATGCAGGTGTGCTCGGCCTCGATCACCACCCCGACGCCCTTGGGCTCCAGGTGGTTCTGCAGCCAGTCGGCGACCTGTTTGGTCAGGCGTTCCTGGACCTGCGGCCGGCAGGCGAAGTGCTCGACGACACGGGCCAGCTTCGACAGGCCCAGGATCCGGGCGCCGGGCAGGTAGCCGACGTGGGCGGTGCCGACGAACGGCAGCAGATGGTGCTCGCAGACGCTTCGGACCGGAATGCGGCGGGCCAGGACGAGTTCGTCATAACCCTCGTCGTTGGGAAAGGTGGTGAGGTCGAAGGGGCGCGGGCTGAACAGTTCGGCGTACGCGCGGGCCATCCGGCCCGGTGTGCCGCGCAGGCTCTCCGAGGCGGTGGAGATGCCGAGTGCGTCGAGGAACCGGCCGGCCGCGGCCTCCGCGGCGGCCAGGTCGACACCGCCGGGCTCGTGGACCACCCGCAGGGCGGGCCGTGCGGGTGCCGTCCCCTCCCTGTCGTGCGGGTCCGTTCGGGCAGTGCCGCGGTGCGGGCGCTCGGTCATGTCAGCCGCCGCCGATGCCCAGGGCGGTGAGCAGGGCCAGGACGAGGGTGACCACGGCGAGCAGGCCGTGTGCCGGCACCACCGCGAGCGGGAAGTGCCGTTCGGCGGGGACGGCCCCTCCGGCTCCTGGAGCGATGGCGGCCGCCGGTGCCGTCCCGGCCGTGGCGTGGTCGCGGTGGACGGGGAGCCGGCGGGCCGGTGTCATGAACCCCAGCGGGGCGACCGGCAGCAGCGGGCCGAACGAAGTCCGGCAACCACTGCGAGCCCTGGGGCAGGAGTCCTGGGCGGTGCACGACCCGGGAAGCGATGTCGGACACCAGGCCGGCCACCCAGGCACCGATCGGCACGGTCACCGGGATCGGGCGGAACGGACGGCCGTACGGGCCGGCGAGTGAGGCGCTGACCGGGTGCTTCGCCTGAAGCTGAGACTCATGGGCCATCGAAACCTCCTTCTGGTTTCACCAACAAGTTTTGGCTTTATCGAGGGAGGCGTCAAGGCACCCAGCACAGAACGCCAAAGGAACACTTGCGCCCACGCAGGTGGGAGTTACTCTGGTCCTGTGGCTTCTGACCCGACTCCGCGGGCTGACGCGGCCGGTACCGCCATCGACTCCGTCAGCGTGCTGAGCGAGGAATCACGGCGGCGCATGTTCGCCTTCATCCGTCGTGCCCGCCGCGCCGTCACCCGCGACGAGGCCGCCGCCAGCGTCGGCATCTCGCGCAAACTCGCCGCCTTCCACCTCGACAAGCTCGTCGACGCCGGCCTGTTGCGCGCCCGCTACGCATCGCCCGGCGGGATCCGCAAGGTCGGCAGGCGGCCGAAGGTGTACGAACCCACCGACGCCCAGATCACGGTCAGCATCCCCGAGCGGCGCCACGAACTCCTGGCGGACCTTCTGCTGGACGCCGTTCTGACCGAGGGCGCCGACGAGAACGCCGCGCAGGCAGCCGTGCGGTCCGCCGAACAGCGAGGCCGGCGGATGGGCGAGGCCGCACGTGAGGAGACCCGGCCGGGCCGGCTGGGCCCCGAGCGCGGACTGACCGCCTGCGAGCAGCTGCTGGACCGTTACGGCTACGAGCCGGTCCGGGAGACCCCCACCCGGCTGCGGCTGCGCAACTGCCCCTTCCACCCGCTGGCCGCGAAGGCTCCCGACCTGGTGTGCGGCATGAACCAGGCCCTCCTCAGCGGCTTCCTCGAAGGCCTCCGGGTCAGCGGAATCCAAGCCGTCCTGGCCCCCGAGCCCGGAGAATGCTGTGTGCGGCTGGGCCCGAACGAGACCGATCACGATGACCAGATGACCCAGGACCACTGACGCGACGACGGCCGCCTGTCCCGCGGGCCACCCCGCCCGGCACACGGCACCGCCCGCAGCGGAAGAATCGTGTCCGGGCGCACTCCGCGGTGCTGCGTGGGGCCCGTCCCTCACCGGTTGCTCGGCATCCGTCCGAGCTGGGGGAAATGCCCGTTCCGGCATTCCAACCGGAGTATTGCCATGTTGACCAAGCGCATCCTGAACCTCTCCGCTCCTTCCACGAAACCGGTGGCGCATCCCACCGCCACCGCCACCGCCACCGCGCCGACGGCGACCGCCGCCGACTGCGGCCTGCTGCTCATCAGGCTGACCTTCGGACTGCTGATGGCCGCGCACGGCGCCCAGAAAGTTTTCGGATTCTTCGGGGGTGGTGGCCTGACGGCGACCGGCAAGGCGTTTTCGGCCCTGGGCTACCAACCGGGAAAGCTGTTCGCCGTCATCGGGGGCCTGTCCGAGTTGCTCGGAGGCCTCGGTCTGGCCCTCGGCCTGCTGACACCGCTCGCGGCCGCTGCCCTGATCGGCATGATGATCAATGCCATGGCCACCGTCACCGGCGCCCACGGCCTGTGGGAGACGGACGGCGGCGTGGAGTACAGCGTGTGCATCGCCGTCGTCGCCCTGGCCGTCGCTGCCATCGGTCCGGGCCGGCTGGCAGTCGACCGTTTCTTCCGCTGGGGTACGGGCGGCTGGCCGGAGGCCGCCTTCGCCCTGGGCCTGGGCGGCACCGCCGCCGCGGTCACGCTCAGTCTCTAGTGTCTTGAGTCTTTGATTCGCTGAAGATATCCGGCGAGGCGTTCGAGGATCTCGTCCGCGGTCTTCACCCAGGCGAACGGCCGCGGATCTTCGTTCCACAGCTTGATCCAGGCGCGGATGTCG
>NZ_POTZ01000299.1 GCF_003236365.1 Streptomyces sp. NTH33 | reverse complement strand
GGTCAGGGGGGCGTCGCCGAAGGCCGGGCGGAGGCGGATCGCCTCGCGGTAGAGGGAGAGCATGGAGGCCGGGTCGGTCAGCTGCCGGTCGACGGCGTACGTGGGCCAGTCCGCGGGCTGCGGCAGCCAGGGTTCCCCGCGGGAGCCGAAACCGGCGTACGGCTCCTCGGCCGCCCAGGGCAGCGGGACCCGGCAGCCGTCACGGCCGGGGTCGGTGCCGCCGGAGCGGAAGTGCATCGGGTCGTCGACGCGGTCGGCGGGGACGTCGGCCTCGGGCAGGCCGAGTTCCTCGCCCTGGTAGACGTAGACCGCGCCGGGCAGGGCGAGCGAGAGCAGGGCGGCAGCGCGGGCCCGGCGGGTGCCGAGGGCGAGGTCGGTGGGGGTGCCGAAGGACTTGACGGCGAAGTCGAAGCCGGTGTCGGCGCGGCCGTAGCGGGTGACGGTGCGGGTGACGTCGTGGTTGCACAGCACCCAGGTGGCGGGGGCGCCCACGGGGGCGTGCTCGGCGAGGGTGGCGTCGATGGACGTACGGAGCCGGCCGGCCTCCCACGGGCAGGACAGGAAGGCGAAGTTGAAGGCGGTGTGCAGCTCGTCGGGGCGCAGGTAGCGGGCGAAGCGCTCGCTGTCCGGCAGCCACACCTCGCCGACGAAGACGCCGCCGTACTCGTCGGCGACGCGGCGCCAGGAGCGGTAGACGTCGTGGAGTTCGTCGCGGTCGACGTACGGGTGCGGATCGCGGCCCTCGGTGAAGTCGGGCAGACGGGGGTCCTTGAGCAGCAGGGCGGCGGAGTCGATGCGGACGCCCGCGACGCCCCGCTCGAACCAGAACCGCAGGATGTCCTCGTGCTCCTGGCGGACGGCCGGGTGGGCCCAGTTGAGGTCGGGCTGCTCGGGGGCGAACAGGTGCAGGTACCAGGTGCTGTCGGGCAGCCGGGTCCAGGCCGGGCCGCCGAACTGGGACGTCCAGTCGTTGGGCGGGAGTTCCCCGTGCGCCCCACGTCCGGGGCGGAAGTGGAACAGGTCCCTCTCGGGGCCGCCGGCGAGCGCGGCGCGGAACCAGGGGTGCTGGTCGGAGACGTGGTTGGGCACGATGTCGACGATCGTACGGATGCCCAGCTCCCGGGCCTCGGCGATGAGTTTCTCCGCCTCGGCCAGGGTGCCGAAGGCGGGGTGGATGGCGCGGTAGTCGGCGACGTCGTAGCCGCCGTCCTTCATCGGGGAGAGGTACCAGGGGTTGAACCACAGGGCGTCCACGCCGAGGTCGGCGAGGTACGGCAGCCGGGCGCGGACGCCCGCGAGGTCGCCGGTGCCGTCCCCGTCGCCGTCGGCGAAGCTGCGGACGTACACCTGGTAGATGACGGCGGAGCGCCACCAGGCAGCGTCGTTCCGGCCGTCCCGGTCGTTCCGGCCGTCCCGGTCGTTCCGGCGGTTCCGGTCGTTCCGGCGGTTCTGGCCGTCCTGGTCGTTCCGGTCGTTTCGGGCAGGGATGGACTGTCCCACTGTGCGTGCCTTTCTGTCTCGGTGCCGAAGGGTGTGCGTCAGCCCTTGGTGCTGCCCGCGCTGATCCCGGCGACGATGTGCCGCTGGAAGACGAGGAAGAGCGCGACCATCGGGATGCTGGCGATCACCATGGCGGCGATGAGCACGGTCAGCTGGATGTTCTGCGACAGCTGGACCAGGGCCACGCTGATGGGCTGCTTGCCGGTGTCGGAGAAGACCATCAGCGGCCACAGGAAGTCCTGCCAGACGGCGACCAGCGCGAAGATCGACACCACGCCGAGCACGGGCCGTGACATCGGCAGCACGATCGACGTGAGGATGCGCAGCTTTCCGGCGCCGTCGATCTCGGCGGCCTCCAGCACGTCCCGTGGTATCCGGTCGAAGAACCGCTTGAGCAGGTAGAGGTTGAAGGCGTTGGCGACGGCCGGCAGCCAGACGGCGAGGGGGTCGTTGAGCAGGCTGGTGTGGATCAGCGGCAGGTCGGCGACGGTGAGGTACTTCGGTACGACCAGGGCCTGTGCCGGGACCATCAGGGTGGCGAGGATGCCGCCGAGGATCACCTTGCCGAAGGCCGGCCTCAGGTGGGACAGGGCGTAGGCGGCGGCCGTGCAGAACACCAGCTGGCAGGCCCAGGCGCCGGCGGCCTGGACGACCGTGTTCCCCAGGTGCTGCGGCAGTTGCATCAGGTCCCAGGCGTCGGTGTAGGCGCTGAGGTGCCAGTGCTCGGGGACGAGTGTGGGCGGGGTCCTGGCCACCTCGTCGGGTGACTTCGTCGCGCCGGTCACCATCCAGTAGACGGGGAAGAGGAAGGCGAGGGTGAAGAGGAGGACGGCCGTGGTGAAGACGGTCCAGTAGACGGCCTTTCCGCGCGGGCGGGCCAGGGTGGCCGGGGAGACGAGGGTGCGGGTGGCGCTCATGCGTCCTCCTCGCCGGGGCCGGAGCGGGTCAGCCGCAGGTAGACGGCGGAGAAGAGCCCGAGCAGGGCGAGCAGCATGACGCTGAGCGCGCAGGCGCCGCCGAAGTCGTTGTAGAGGAAGGCGTACTTGTAGATGAGGTAGAGCACGGTGACCGTGGCGTTCTCCGGGCCGCCTCCGGTGATGACGAAGGGCTCGGTGAACACCTGCATGGTGGCGATGATCTGGAGGAGCATCAGCATCAGGATCACGAACCGGGTCTGCGGGACGGTCACGTGCCGGATGCGCTGGAGGAGGTTCGCGCCGTCGAGTTCGGCGGCCTCGTACAGCTCGCCGGGGATGGACTGCAGGGCGGCCAGGTAGATCAGGACGGTGCCGCCCATGGTGGCCCAGGTGGCGACGAGGACGAGGGAGACCAGGGCGGTGTCGGCGCCGTTGGTCCAGTGCGAGGTGGGCAGGTGCAGGGCGCGCAGGGCCTCGTTGGCGAGGCCGGCTCCGGGGTCGTAGAACCACTTCCACAGCAGGGCGCTGACCACGGGCGGGATCATCACCGGCAGGTAGACGACGACCCGGAAGAAGGCCTTGGCGTGGCGGAGTTCGTTGAGGACGAGGGCCAGGACGAACGGGACCGCGAAGCCGATCAGCAGGGCGAGCAGGGTGAAGGTGAGGGTGTTGCGCCAGGCGGCGCCGAACTCGGGGTCGTGCAGGAGGCGGGTGAAGTTGGCGGTGCCGGCCCATTCGGGCGCCTGGCCGGGCGTGTACTTCTGGAAGGCGATCACGACGGCGCGGATCGCCGGGTACCAGGAGAACAGGGCGAAGCAGACCAGGCCGCCGAGGAGGAAGGCGTAGGCGCGGGCCTGTTCGGCGAGGCGGCGCCGTCCCCGGTCCCCTGCCGGGGACGGCGTCCGCACCGGGTGGACGGCGACCGCCTCGGCGGGCCGCCGCTCGGCCGTCTTCGTCATCGCCGGTCAGCCCCGGGCCAGGATGCCGTCGATCTTGCCGGAGGCGTCCTTGAGGAGCCGGTCGATGTCGGCGTCCTTCTTGGTGAGGACGGCGGAGACGACGCCGTCGAGGACGGAGTAGATCTGCTGGGCGTGGGGCGGCTCGATCTTCATCCGGAGAGCCTGGTTGCCGTCGAGGAAGGACTGGTAGTTCTCCACGGGGACGTTGGCGTTGGCCTTCTTGGCCCGCTGGTCGGTGGCGTCGGCGGCGCCGGTGAACAGGCGCGGCTCGGGCAGGCCGACGGGGGCGTCGTTCGCCTTGGCGCGGACGTAGTCGCCGAGGAAGCCCTTGCCGGGAGTGAGGAACATGTGGTCGAGCCACTTGAGGCCGGCGCGGATCTGGGCGGGGGTGTCCTTCTTGTGGAACATGTAGCCGTCGCCGCCGACGAGGGTGCCCTTGCCGCCGGGCATGGGGGCCAGAGCGAGGTCCTTGAAGTCGCCGCCCTTCTCCTTGACCAGGATCGGGATGTTGTCGGGGGCGGCGAGGTACATGCCGAGCCTGCCCGAACCCATCATCTGCTGCACGTCGTTGATGACCAGGAGCTGCTTGCTGCCCATGGAGTCGTCGGTCCAGCGCATGTCGTGCAGGTTTTGCAGGACGGCGCGGCCCTCGGGGGTGTCGACGGTGGCCTTCCTGCCGTCGGCACTGACGACGTCGCCGCCCTGGGAGTAGAGCTCGGCGGTGAAGTGCCAGCCGCCCTGGTTCTGGGCGCTGTAGTCGGCGTAGCCGACGGTGCCGTTGCCCAGCGCGGAGATCCTCTTGGCGGCGGCGCGGACCTCCGCCCAGGTCGTGGGGGGCCTGTCGGGGTCGAGTCCGGCCTTCTGGAAGAGCTTCTTGTTGTAGATCAGGCCCATCGAGTAGCCGGTGCGCGGGATGCCGTAGATCCTGCCGTCGACGGTGTAGATGTCGCGCAGTTGCTTCTGGAGGGTGTCGTAGCTCTTCAACTCCTTGACGTAGGAGGTGAGGTCGGCCGCCTGGCCGGTGTCGACGACGTGCCCGACGTCGGTGAAGTAGGTGTAGAAGACGTCCTCCATCTGGCCGCCGGCGAGCTTGGCGTCGAACGTCTTGGGGTCCTGGCAGGGGAACGCGTCGTGCGCGACGACGTCGATGTCCGGGTTCTGCTTCTCGAAGGCGGCGATGTCCTCGTCGAAGAACTTCCGGTCGGCCTTGGCGCTCCGGGGCGGCTGGCAGTTGACCGTGATGCGGGTCCTGCCGTCGGCGGAGGTGTCGTCGTCCGATCCGCAGGACGTCAGGGCGAGGAACAGGGAGCAGACGCCGATCGCGGCGACGGCATGGCGGAACCCGGTGCTTCTCATCGGCGGACCCCTCTGGGCAGGGACAGGAGCAGTGGGTGCCGCACACTCAAGCACCGACGACTGGTCCCCGCAAGATGCCGCGCGGAAACTGAAATTATTTGACAGTGAACCGGATCTCCGGGACAACTCACGGACGGGGCGCTTGCGCGGTCGATCCGCGCACCACCAGCTCCGGCTCGAACAGCAGCTCGTCGGCCGGTACGGAGCTCCCGCTGACCCGGGCGTGCAGCAGCTCCACCGCGGCCTTGCCCATCGACTCGATGGGCTGCCGGACGGTGGTCAGCGGCGGTTCGGTGCAGTTCATCAGCGCGGAGTCGTCGTAGCCCACGACCGACACCTGGGACGGGACGTGGAGTCCGCGGCGGCGGGCGGCCCGTACGACGCCGAGCGCGAGCGGGTCGCTGGCACAGATGAACCCGGTGACTCCCCGGTCGATGAGTTTGGCGCCGGCGGCGTGGCCGCCCTCGATGGAGAAGATGGCGCGCGCGACGGACTCCTCCGGCAGCCGGCCGGCGATCGCGCGCGCCGCGGCCAGCTTGCGCGCGGAGGGCACGTGGTCGTCCGGTCCGAGGACCAGGCCGATCCGCTCGTGCCCGAGGGAGGCCAGGTGCCGCCAGGCCTGCTCCACCGCGACCGCGTCGTCGCAGGACACGCTCGGGAAACCGAGGTGCTCTATGCCCGCGTTGACCAGCACCACCGGGATGTTGCGGTCGGCCAGCAGCCGGTAGTGGCCGTGCGGGGCGTCCGCCTGCGCGTACAGCCCGCCGGCGAAGACCACTCCGGAGACCTGCTGCTGCAGCAGCAGGTCGACGTAGTCCGCCTCGGACACGCCGCCCTTGGTCTGCGTGCACAGCACGGGGGTGAGGCCGAGCTGGGCCAGGGCCCCGCCGATGACCTCCGCGAAGGCCGGGAAGATCGGGTTCTGCAGCTCGGGCAGCACCAGTCCGACCAGCCGGGCGCGTTCGCCGCGCAACTGCGTGGGCCGCTCGTAGCCGAGGACGTCCAGCGCGGAGAGCACCGCCTGCCGAGTGGTCTCGGAGACGCCGGGCTTGCCGTTGAGCACCCGGCTGACCGTGGCCTCGCTGACCCCGACCTTCTTCGCCACTTCCGCAAGTCGTCGCGTCATGCGCGCAAGAGTAGCGCAAGTTATGCAAGCCGCTTGCGTAAAGGCGGGCGGGCCGGGAGCGGCTACACCCGGCTCCCGGTCGCCGTGTCGGACGACAGCCGCTGGGCGACGTAGAGGGGAAGGACGGAGAGCAGCACGAGCACGGCCGCCACGACGTTGACCACCGGGGCCTGCTGCGGCCGGGTCATGTTGTTGAAGATCCAGACGGGCAGGGTCTCGACGCCGGGCCCGGCGGTGAAGGTGGTGACCACGATCTCGTCGAAGGACAGGGCGAAGGCGAGCAGCCCGCCCGCGAACAGCGCCGAGCGCACCAGCGGGAAGGTGACGTCGGCGAAGGCGCGGAAGGTGTTCGCGCCCAGGTCCATCGCCGCCTCCTCGTAGGAGCCGGAGGTGCGGCGCAGCCGGGCCACGACGTTGTTGAAGACGACGACGACGCAGAAGGTGGCGTGCCCGACGACCACGGTGAACAGGCCGAGGCCGACACCGAGCGGCTGGAGCACCGTGGAGAAGGCGGAGTTCAGGGCGATGCCGGTGACGATGCCGGGCAGCGCGATCGGCAGGACGACCACGAAGGAGAGGGTGTCGCGGCCGAAGAAGCGGTGCCGGGCCACCGCGAAGGCGATGAGCGTGCCGAGGACCAGGGCGATCGCGGTGGCGCCGAGGCCCGCCTTGACCGAGACCCAGACGGCGCTGCGCGCCCCCGGGTTGCCCCACGCCACCGACCACCAGTGCAGGGTCAGGCCGGGCGGCGGCCAGCTCGCGCTGCGGTCCGGGTTGAGGGAGTTGACGAGGACCAGCAGGAGCGGGACGTAGATCACCGCGAAGCCGAAGGCTGCGGCGGCGCGCAGCGCGATGCGCGCGCCACGGGAGAGCTGCATGACGTGGGACACCCCCCTGGGAAGACGGTCGAAGGCGGTCAGATGCTGCTGAGGGCGCCGGTGCGGCGCATCGCCAGCAGGTAGAGCACGATGACGACGACGGGGACCGTGCCGAGCGCGGCGGCCATGGGCAGGTTGAGTTCGATGTGGGAGTAGACGAGGTTGCCGATCAGCTGGGTCTTGCCGCCGACGATCTGCACGGTGATGTAGTCGCCGAGGCTGAGCGAGAAGGTGAAGATCGACCCGGCGGCGACCGACGGCAGCACCATGGGCAGCACGACCGACCGGAAGGTGCGACCGGGGCGCGCGCCCAGGTCGGCGGACGCGTCGAGCAGGTTGGCGGGCAACCGCTCCAGCGCGGTGTGGAGGGGCAGGATCATGTACGGCAGCCAGAGGTAGGTCAGGGTGAGGAGGGCGGCCGGCAGCCCGAAACCGGGGCCGCTCAGCCCGAACGGCTTCAGCATCCAGTCGGCGAGCCCGCCCTGGGACAGGATCAACCGCCAGGCGTACACCTTGACCAGGTAACTCGCCCACAGCGGGGTGAGGAGGGCGACCACGAGCAGCGGTCGCCACCGGGGCCGGGCCACGCGCGCGGTGAAGAAGGCGAGCGGGAAGGCGATCACCGCGCACAGGGCGGTGACCGCCAGGGCCACGCCGATGCTGCGAAGGATCACCTGGCGGAAGACGGGGGTCGTCAGCAGGGCGTGGAAGTTGTCGGCCGACCAGACCTTGACGACCTCGGACGTGAAGGAGTTCGTCGTCCAGAAGGCGGAGAGGAACAGCACGGTCAGCGAGCCGAGGTAGAGCACGGCCAGCCACAGCAGCGGTGCGGTCAGCAGCAGGGAGAGCCGCAGCCGGGGGCGGCGGTACAGCATCCCGGCCAGCCGCCGGACGGTGCCCCTGGAGCTCCGTCCGGCGGCCTGCTCGGTGACGGTCATGGTTCAGCCCTTGATCTCGGTCCAGGCCTGCACCCACTTGGCGTACGGCACGCACTTGACGTCGGTGCGGCCGTCCAGGCACTGCTCGATCGGCGTGTTCCAGAAGGCGACCCGCTTCCAGTAGGCGGTGTCGGCCGCGTGGTAGGTGGTGCAGAAGGTCTTGTCGCTGGTCTGCTCGCAGGCCCTGGCGTTGGCGGGGGCCTCGCCGAAGTACTCGGCGACCTGGGCGTTGGCCTTCGGGGAGACGATCCAGTCCAGCCACTTGTAGGCGCAGTTGGGGTGCTTGGCCTTGGCGGAGATCATCCAGGTGTCGGACCAGCCGGTCGAACCCTCCTTCGGCACGAACGCCTTGACCTTGGCACCCTCGGAGGCGGCGAGGTTCGCGATGACCTGCCAGGTGGTGCCGACCACGGAGTCGCCGCTCTTGAAGGCGGAGACCTCCTTGAGGTAGTCGCCCCAGTACTCGCCCACGTTCGCGTTCTGCTTCTTCAGCAGGGCCACGGCGGCGTCGAACTGCTTATGGTCGAGTGCGTACGGGTCCTCGATCTTCAGGGCGGGTTCGGTGGCCTTGAGATACAGGGCGGCGTCGGCGATGTAGATGGGCGAGTCGTAGGCCGTGACGTGGCCCTTGTGCTTCGCCGCGTCGTCGAAGACGGCGGACCAGGAGTCGGGCGCGGGCTTGACCTTCTCGGTGTTGTACATCAGCAGGTTGGCGCCGCGGCCGTGCGGGATGCCGTAGGCCCTGCCCTTGACGGAGTTCCAGGCCTGCATCTTCAGGTCGTCGAAGATGTCCTCGTAGTTCGGCACGAGGGCGGTGTTGACCGGGGCCGCGTCGCCGGAGGCGATCAGGCGCAGGGAGGCGTCGCCGGAGGCGGACACGGCGTCGTACTGCCCCGTCTTCATCAGCTTGACCATCTCGTCGGAGCTGGCCGCGACCTTGGAGTGCACCTGACAGCCGGTTCGCTTCTCGAAGTCGCTGACCCAGTCCACCTCGGGATCGTTGGAGCCGTCCTCGACGTAGCCGGCCCAGGCGATGACGTTGACCTGGCCCTCGGTCCTGCCGAGCTTGGACTGCGCCTTGAGATCGGGAGGGTTGAGGCCGGTCGCGGAGGAGCCGCTCCCCGGGCCGGAGGAGCCGCAGGCGGTGGCGGCGAGCAGCAGCGCGGCGGCGGCAGCCGCCGTCCGAAGGGTTCGGGTGAGGCGCACGACGTACTCCATGGGGAAGGGGGCACGGGACTCAGCGG
>NZ_POTZ01000298.1 GCF_003236365.1 Streptomyces sp. NTH33 | reverse complement strand
CTCCCGGGGCGGGTCATGTCTGCGGCTTCGGGCATACGGTCCTCCTCCTGTCGGCGACGAGTTCGGGCGGGCGCCGGCGCGGGCAGACGTCCGCGGCCTCGATCCGAAGGGATGGGGGAGGCCGTGCAGAGTGGGCACCCTGTCGTGGGGCCCTCTAGTTATGTTAGTACCTCTAACGAAGTGATCTCCGTGAGCCGCTCCGGGTCGACAGAGCCCTCAGGTGTTGCCTGTGACCTGGGCTTTCGTGGCGCTCGGGCGGTGGTTGGCGGCGTCGTATCCGGCGGGCGGAATGTGCCCAATCTCACCGTTGGCCGGTTTTGGTCGTACCAGTCGGTTACTGCCGCGCGGGGAGGGGATCGGCGAGATGGCGATGCGCAGCCCGGCGGCCTCCAGCGCGGCGGCGGAGGAGGCGACGACGACCTCGGCGAAGTTCGCAGCGTATTCGCCCAGGTCCGCGCCGACCGAAGTGGACACCGGCTTCAAGAAGGCCGTCGTCGAGCACGGAGCGCAGCTCGGAATCGACGTCGAAGTCGTCGACAGAAACCCCGAAGTCCGTGGTTTTCGCGTCGTGAAAAGACGTTGGGTGGTGGAGCGGAGTATCGGGTGGATCATGATGCACCGCCGACTCGCCCGCGACTGCGAGACCCCCGCCGCCGGCTCCGAAGCCATGATCCACGTCGCGTCGATCAACAACTCCGCCATGCGCATAACGGACGAGACCACACCCACCTGGCGAGGAACCCACCAGGGCATGAGCGGCGCCTCGCCCACGTTGAACGCCCTTTCACCGAACCCGTTCGTGGATCAGCAGGAGCTGGAGCGGGTTACCGCGCTGGTCGCCGGATGCGGGATCCTCCGTTCTGTCACGCGTCTCCGTAGGCTTCCCCGCCCAGTTCGAACCCGGCCGTCCCGGCCGTGGCGTCCGCCAGCCAGTTCCGGAAGGCGTCCACGTCGGCGTCCGGCAGGCCGATCTCGATGGTGACCGCCTCGCCGTAGCGCACGTCGCGCACCTCGCGGCCGGTGGCCCTGAGGTCGTTCTGCACCTTGCCGCCCCTGTGGTGGTCCACGGTCACCGTGGCGATGCGGAACCTGCGGCGGGTGCGGGTGCCGAGCGCGTCCAGGGCCTCGCCGACGGCTCCGCCGTAGGCCCGGATGAGGCCGCCCGCGCCGAGCTTGACGCCGCCGTAGTAGCGGGTGACGACGGCGACGACGTACCGCATGTCGCGGCGCAGCAGCATCTGGAGCATGGGGACGCCGGCGGTACCGCCGGGTTCGCCGTCGTCGCTCGCCTTCTGGACGCCGGCGTCGGCGCCGATGACGTAGGCCCAGCAGTTGTGCGTGGCGTCCGCGTGCTCCTTGCGGACGGCGGCGATGAAGTCCTGGGCCTCCTGCTCGGTGGCCGCCGGGGCGAGCGCGCACAGGAAGCGGGAACGGTTGATCTCGGTCTCGTGCACGCCCGCGCGTGCGACTGTGCGGTACTCGTCCTGCATCCGCCCAGCCTATGCGGACCGGCCGGAGCGCCTCCGCCCGAGGTACGGCTCCGGCGTCGGCACGGCCCCTCTCAGTGCTTCGCGCCCCGCGGCACCATGAAGTCGGTCAGGAGTGCGGCACGGGGCGTGAGCGACCGCCAGGTGGGACCGTGCCAGGACAGAACGGCGATCGCGGAGGTCGGGAACTTCACGCGGAGCCGGTCCAGCGTGTCGTCCAGGCTGTCCCCGGCCAGCTCCAGGACCAGGCGCTCCAGGCCCGGGTTGTGTCCGACGAGCAGCAGCGTCCCGACCTCGGGCGGCGCCTCGCGCACGGCCGCCAGCAGGCCGGGGACGTCGGCGGCGTACAGCTCGGGGGCGTAGCGCACGGGTGGCGGGGTGCCCCACTGGGCCGAGGCCAGTTCCCAGGTCTGGCGGGCGCGCAGGGCGGTGGAGCACAGCGCGAGGTCCGGCAGGCAGTCGGCCTCGGCGAGCGCGCGCCCCGCCGCGGGTGCGTCCCTCCGGCCGCGGGGTGCGAGCGGGCGGTCGTGGTCGGCGACGCCCTCGGGCCGGGCGGACTTGGCGTGGCGCAGGACCACCAGGCGGCGCAGCGGGCCGGCTCCCGCGCGGGCGTTCACGCCGTACCTCCCAGGTCGCGGACGAGGTCGAGGCCGAGCAGCCGGTCCGCGTACGCGTACGTCTCGAAGCGCGCCCCGTCCGCCAGGTCCGGGTGGGTCCCCACCCACTCCAGCACCCGCAGGACCGCCGGGACGTCCAGGTCGTCCTCCCAGGCGCCGCGCAGCCGGCCGCGCGCCTCGTCGGGAACCGGCCGCGAGGGCCGCCGCGCCCAGTCGGCGACCGCGCGGCGCCAGCGGGCGAGGGTCCGGCGGGCCTTGTCCAGCGCGGCGGCGTCGAGCCGTACGGGCACGGTGCGGCCGCGGGCGAGCAGGGCCAGGCGCCAGGCGGCGGGGTCGTCGTCGGCCGCGGGCGCGGCGGGCACCGCCGCGTCGACGGACGCGACGGCGACGCGTACGCCCTCGAAAGCCTCGGCGCCGCCCCCGGCGGCCACGTGGACGACCTGGGCCTCGTCGAGGGCGGCGCCGAGGCCGCGGCCATCCTCGAAGGGCCGGACACCGAGGGTCGCGGCGCCCGCCCGCAGTTCCGCCTGTTCCCGGTCGCCGGTCAGCGTGGCCCACACGGGCGTGCCGCCCAGTTCGAGGGCGCGGACGAGGACGTCGGCGACCAGCAGCACGCGCAGGCCCGTGGCGTCGAAGCCCGACGCGTGCGCCTCGACCCGGGTCAGGCCGCGGCGGGCGGGGGCGGCGTCCACGAGTTCGCCGGTTCGGGCGTCGATGATGCGCAGCACGGCCCGAGCGTAGGCGGCCGGACGGCCACACGCAGGCCCACGGCACACTTTCCGGACATGGTGACTGGTTTCACCCCGACGGGGAATCGCCGGGCGGCGCCCGCCGTTGCCCAGTCGACGGCCCTTCCCCAAGTCAAGGAGATCCCTGGTGTACGGCGACGCGGCGACGATCCGGAAGATCCTGACCGAACTCGGTGACACCTGGGCCGTCGTGGGCCTGTCGTCGAACCGCGGCCGGGCCGCGTACGGCGTCGCCGAGGTGCTGCGGCGCTTCGGCAAGCGCGTCGTCCCGGTGCATCCCAAGGCGGAGACGGTGCACGGCGAGCAGGGCTACGCCGCCCTCGAGGACATCCCGTTCGAGGTGGACGTGGTCGACGTCTTCGTCAACAGCGACCTGGCCGGCCCGGTCGCGGACGAGGCGGTCGCCAAGGGCGCGAAGGCCGTCTGGTTCCAGCTCGGCGTCATCGACGAGGCCGCCTGTGAGCGCACCCGGGCGGCGGGTCTCGACATGGTCATGGACCGCTGCCCGGCCATCGAGATCCCCCGCCTGGGCTGACCCGCGGCGTCAGATCCCCAGTCCCTCCAGCACCACGGCTCCCGGCAGTTCGGCGAACGCCTTGCCCGGCACGAGCAGTTTGCCGCGGCGGCGGCCGCTGCCGACGAGGACGTACGGCAGGTCCACGACGGCGGAGTCGACCAGGACGGGCCAGCTGTCGGGCAGGCCGAGCGGGGTGATGCCGCCGTACTCCATGCCGGTCTCCCCCGTGGCCACGTCCATCGGGGCGAAGGACGCCTTGCGGGCACCGAGACGGCGGCGTACGGCGCCGTTGACGTCGACGCGTGTGGTGGACAGTGCCAGGCACGCGGCCAGCCGGGTCCCACCACCTCGCTTGCCCGCCACGACCACGCAGTTCGCGGACGTCTCGAGCAGGTCCCGGCCGTAGTGCTCGACGAAGACGGCGGTGTCGGCCCACCGCGGGTCGGTCTCGACGTAGAGGATCCGGTCGGCCGGGACGCTGCCGCGCCAGTTGCGTACGGCGTCGGCGACCGGGCGGGTCAGCTCGTCGAGGCAGTCGGGAGCGGGGACGGCCCGGTCGAAGTCTCCGATGGGTGCGCGCATGGCCGCACGCTAACAGCCGCGCGGCACGGCCCGGCCGGGCGTCTCACTGCACGGGCGGTACCGAGACCGCCATGACCATGTCCATCGGTACGGCGCCGTCGTTGGCGTACGTGTGCGGGGCGCCGGCCTCGAAGGAGGCGCTGGCGCCCGCCGGCACGCGGTACTCCACCGCGTCGACCGTGAGCGTCAGCTCCCCCGCGGTGACGTGCACCAGTTCGACGGTGCCGGCGGGATGGGGGTCGGACGGGCTGCGCTCACCGGGCATCAGGCGCCACTCCCACATCTCCAGCGGACCGGGCGCCTCGACGCCGGCGAGCAGCCGGTTGTAGCTGCCGGCGTCGGTGTGCCACAGGCGGACGGCCTGGTCGGCGGGGACGATCCGGACCTTCGGGCCCTGCTCGTAGTCGAGCAGGGTGGTGATGCTGACGCCGAGCGCGTCACCGATCTTGACGACGGTGCCGAGGCTGGGGTTGGTGCGGGCCTGCTCGATCTGGATGAGCATGCCGCGGCTGACACCCGCGCGCGTGGCGAGCGTGTCCAGGGTGAAGCCGCGCTCGGTGCGCCAGCGTTTGACGTTGCGCGCCAGGGACTGGGTCAGCAGTTCGAGGTCCGACACATTCCGTCCAATATTCTGGATGACAGAGTTCACTTCACTGCACTACGGTGGGTTGCACCCGATCGTCCACCGCACTGTACTGCGAGGTACGCCGTGACAGCACTCTTCGCCCTGGTCACCAGCCTCCTGTGGGGCCTGGCCGACTTCGGCGGCGGGCTGCTCGCGCGGCGCAGCCCGGCCCTGACGGTCGTGGTGGTCTCCCAGACCGTCGCGGCGGCCGTCCTGGGAGTGGTCGTCCTCGCCACCGGAGGCTGGAGCGAGGCCGGCCCGCGGCTGTGGTTCGCGTTCGCCGCGGGTCTGGTCGGCCCGGTCGCCATGCTCTGCTTCTACAAGGCGCTCGCCCTGGGTCCGATGGGGGTGGTCTCGCCGCTCGCCTCCCTGGCCGTGGCCGTGCCCCTCTCGGTCGGCCTGCTGCTGGGTGAGCGGCCGGGACCGCCGCAGGTCGCGGGCATCGCGGTCGCCGTGACCGGCGTGGTGCTCGCGGGCGGGCCGCGGCTGGGGGGCGCCGCCGTGCGGCGGCAGACGATCTGGCTGACGCTGATCGCGGCGCTCGGCTTCGGCGCGGTGCTCGCGCTGATCGCCGAGGCCTCCACCACGCTCACCGGTCTGTTCCTCGCGCTCTTCGTGCAGCGCGTGACCAACGTGGCGGCGGGCGGAGCCGCGCTCTACGTCTCCTCGCGGCGGGGCGGGGCCGTGCTGCCGGAAGGAGGCTTCCCCTGGCGTGCGCTGCCCGCGCTCGGCTTCGTCGGCCTCGCGGACGTGGCGGCCAACGGCACGTACTCGGTCGCCGCCCAGCACGGCCCGGTCACGGTGGCCGCCGTCCTCGCCTCCCTCTACCCGGTGGTGACCGCGCTGGCCGCCCGCGGCTTCCTCAGCGAACGGCTGCGGGCGGTGCAGGCGGCGGGGGCCGGGCTGGCACTGGTGGGGACGCTGCTGCTGGCGGCGGGCTGAGCGCGCGCCGGGCGGCCACGGGGCGGATCAGCCCTCGGTCTCCAGCCCGGCGAGCCGGGAGCCCCTCTCCCCGGCCGGCCCGGCCAGGCGGGCCGTGCTCTCCTCGTCCAGGTCGGCCAGCGCCAGCAACTGCTCCGGGGTGACACCCTCCGGTACCGGCACCGGAGCCGGGGTCCGCAGCGGCGGCTGCCAGCCCTCGGCAGCCGTCCAGCGGCGTACGACCCGGGCGGGCGCCCCGGCGACCACCGCGTGGTCGGGCACCTCGCCGCGCACCACCGCGCCGGCCGCCACCACGACGTTCCGCCCGACCCGCGCCCCCGGCAGGATCACCGCGCCGGTGCCGATCCAGCACCCGGGGCCGATCTCCACCGGCTCCATCCGGGGCCACTGCCTGCCGATGGGCTGGTGCGGGTCGTCGTAGGAGTGGTTGGTGGAGGTGACGTAGACGTACGGCCCGAAGTAGCAGTCGCTGCCGATGGTGACCGTGGTGTCGGCGATGACGTGGCTGCCGCGGCCGAGGACCACCCCGTCGCCGATGCGCAGGATCGGCTCGGGGCCGAGGTCGAGGTCGGGCATCAGCCCGGCGGTCAGCGTGACCTGCTCGCCGATGATGCAGTGCGCGCCCAGGTGGATCCACCGCTCGCCGAAGACCGTGCCGAGCGGGAAGGCCAGCCTGGTACCTGTTCCCATCGCGCCGAAGCGGAGGCGTCCGGGGTGCTCGGCGGTGACGGAGCCCGTGCGCTGTACCCAGGCCCAGCCCGCGTGGACGGCGCGCTGGGCGAGGCGGCGCCGCCATGATGAGAACGTGTTCTTGGGCTTGGGCACCCGCTCACCGTACTCAGGCCCGGCCGCGCCCATGAGCCCCGACGCCTGTGATCTTCGCCCCACCGGATGCCGTACGGTGCCGTCGGACCCATGCCGTGAAAGGGAGGACGAGGATGACGCACAAGGCGCTGATCGCGGGTATCGGCGGCCGGGAGCCGCGGGTGGACGAGGGGGCGTTCGTGGCGCCCACGGCCACGGTGGTCGGTGACGTGTCGCTGGGCGCGGGCGCGAGCGTCTGGTACGGCGCGGTGCTGCGCGGCGACGTCGAGCGGATCGCCGTCGGCGCGAGCAGCAACGTCCAGGACAACTGCACCCTGCACGCCGACCCGGGTTTCCCGGTAAGCGTCGGCGAGCGCGTCTCCATCGGGCACAACGCGGTGGTGCACGGCGCGACCGTCGAGGACGACTGCCTGATCGGCATGGGGGCGACGGTGCTGAACGGCGCGGTGATCGGCGCGGGTTCCCTGGTGGCCGCGCAGGCACTGGTGCCGCAGGGCATGCGGGTGCCGCCGGGGTCACTGGTCGCGGGGGTGCCCGCCAGGGTCAGGCGGGAGCTGACGGAGGAGGAGCGTCAGGGAATCACGCTGAACGGCACGATGTACGCGGAGCTCGCGAGGGCGCACCGCGAGGTGCACGACTAGGACGCGCGCACCGGCGCCGCCCCCGCGCACCCTCTGGGCAGGGGCGTGCCGGTCACTCCCCGGCGGGAACGGGTTCCGGTTCCTCGGCCTCGCGCTCGCGGTGCTCGGCCTGCGCCTTCTTCGCCTTGCGCTTGACGATCAGCATCGAGCCGAGCCCGATGAGCACGGCCGCCACCAGACCCACCCACGAGAACTTCTTCAGCCAGGACTCGGCCACCACACCGACGTAGTAGATGACCGCCGTGGTGCCGCCCGCCCAGCAGATGCCGCCGAGGACGTTGGCGATGAGGAACTTCCAGTACGGCATCCGCAGCACCCCCGCGAGGGGGCCGGCGAAGATGCGCAGCAGGGCGACGAAGCGGCCGAAGAAGACCGTCCACATGCCCCACTTCTCGAAGGACCGCTCCGCGGTGGCGATGTGTCCCTCGCTGAAGTGCTTGGGGAACTTCTTCCCCAGCCAGGCGAGCAGCGGTCTGCCGCCCCTGCGGCCGATGGCGTAGCCGATGGAGTCGCCGACGACCGCGCCGATGGTGGCGCACGTGCCGAGGACCACGGGGTTGATGCCCGAGTGCTGGGAGGACAGCAGGGCGGCGGAGACCAGGACGATCTCGCCGGGCAGCGGGATGCCCAGGCTCTCCAGGCCGATGATCAGGCCCACCACGGCGTAGACGGCGGCCGCGGGTACCGTTTCGAGCCATTCCTGGACGTGCACCGCCGGTCCTCCCCGTCTTGCGCCCATGTGTTCTCGGGAGCGCCCGCGAAGAGCGCCCCCGGGAAGACTACCGGGTCGGCCTTCCGGGGCGGGGACCCACGGATCGCGCACGCGTTCCCGAGGCCGGGGTGCCGACGGCGCGGCCCGCCGCGGGCTTCCGCGGATGCGGCCCGGCCGCGGCGCCGGCCGGCTGCCGGCAACCGCCGCGGCGGCCCCGCGTCCCGTACTCCGGCTGCGGGGAGGCGGTGTCCCGGCACGGTCCGCCGGTGACGCCCGGGTGGGCGGAGCCCGTGCTGTGTGTTCCGCCGTCGGCGCCGTGGCCGGGCGCGGTGCGGTCGTCCGCCCAGGTCCTGGTGGCGAGCACGGTGGCGAGCAGGGCCAGGGCGGTGAGGCCGACGCCCACGGCCAGGGCCGTGCGGTACCTGCGCAGCGGGTCGGGCCGCGCCTCGTGCGGCGTTCTGTGCGACGTTCTGTGCGACGCCCTTCGCGGGGCTCGGGCCGGGCGGGAGTCGAGATAGCGGCGGGCGCCCCAGCCGAGCACCGTCTCGGCGAGCAGGACCTCGAGTCCGCCGTCGAAGTGACTGAGCTGCTCGGCGGCGTACCGGCAGTGGGGGCACACCCGCAGATGGAGCCGGACGTCGGACAGCGGCGCGCCGCTCCGGCGCACGGGGGTGTCGAGGAGACGGTTGTAGAAGCGGCATTCCCCGGTCGGCGCGAGTTCCCGGTGGGCGCGTACGCAGCCCGCCCGGAATTGTTCCCGGGCCTGCCGCAGCGCGCCCGCCGCGGTATCGGCGTCAAGGGCCAGCAGACCGGCCGGTACGGTCATGGGTTCGGCCTCGACCTCGGCGTGCCAGAGCAGGCATTGGAAAGTGCCGGGAAGCGCCCGGAAAGCCCGGTCGGCGAGTTGTCGCTTTACGGGCGTCATCGACGTCACCGCGCGCAGCCCGCGACCGCCCGCGGGTCTGCCGAGTTCCGGCAGTACGGCGCGTGCCGTCTCGTCGCCGGCCCACTCCCGGACCACCTCGCGGGCGGCGACGAGGAGTTGCGGACGCAGGGCACCGCCTTCCGGCCGGCGCAGCACCTGCCGGAAGGCGGCGGTGGCCACCATGACGGCCGAACTTCCCTGAGCGGTGAGGCAGATGGCCGCGTAGTCGTAGGTCGCCCGCCAGTGCCGGGCGAGCAGCAGCGCGACGGCGTGGTGACCGTCGTCGGGGTCCCGCAACCGGGCGACGAGACCGCGGTCGGACTCTCCCGGCGTCGTACCGGGGCGGGGCGGGTG
>NZ_POTZ01000297.1 GCF_003236365.1 Streptomyces sp. NTH33 | reverse complement strand
GGGATGAAAAGAGGTTCAGGGGACGCGGGGGTAGCGGGCCTGCAGGGTCCAGATCGTCGGGTTCTCGGCCAGGTCCTCGTGCAGGTCGCACAGGTCGGCGATCAGGTCGTGCAGGAAGTCGCGGGCCTCGCGGCGCAGCTCCGTGTGGGAGAAGGACAGCGGGGACTCCTCGGCGGGCATCCAGTCGGAGGCGATGTCGACCCAGCCGAAGCGGCGCTCGAAGAGCATGCGGTCCGTGGACTCGGTGAAGTCCAGCTCCGCCCGCTGCGGGCGGGAGGCGCGGGAGCCGGCCGGGTCCCGGTCCAGCCGCTCGACGATGTCGCACAGGGCCCAGGCGAAGTCCAGCACCGGCACCCAGCCCCAGGCCGTGGCCAGCTCGCGGTCCGCCTCGGTGTCGGCCAGGTAGACGTCGCCGCAGAACAGGTCGTGCCGCAGGGCGCGCACGTCCACGCGACGGTAGTCCGTCTGCGGGGGGTCGGGGAAGCGGTTGGAGAGGGCGTAGCCGATGTCGAGCACGTAGGCGATGGTGTCACGGGCGCGGCATAGGATCGCGCACGTGTACCGATCCGCACCGATGGTCCGGGCCGTCGCGGCCGGCTGTGTCCTGTCCCTGCTCGCGCTGACCGGGTGCGACGGAGGTGTGCACGGCACTCCGGGCGGGGCCGGGGTGCGTGATCCGTACTTCCCCAGGGCCGGCAACGGCGGATACGACGTCAGCCACTACGGCCTGACCCTCGCCTACGACCCGGACCGCCGTCACCTGACGGGCACGGCGGTCATCACCGCCCGGGCCACCCGGGACCTGTCCGCCTTCAACCTCGACCTCGAGGGGCTCGAGGTGCGCGGCGTCACGGTGGAGGGGAGGACCGCCCTGTTCAGCCGGGCCGGGCAGGAACTCACCGTGCGGCCGCACGACGACCTGGTGAAGGGGGAGACGTTCCGCACGACGGTGCGGTACGCCGGGAAGCCGCGGACCGTCACCGACCCCGACGGGTCGGAGGAGGGATGGCTGCCCACCGCCGACGGTGCCCTCGCCCTCGGCGAGCCGGTCGGATCGATGGCGTGGTTCCCGGGGAACGACCACCCGTCCGACAAGGCCGCCTACGACATCTCGGTCACCGTTCCGAAGGGCCTGCAGGCCGTCTCCAACGGCGAGTTGAAGAGCGGGACGACCCGCGGGGGACGTACGACGTTCCACTGGCACACCGCCGAGCCGATGGCGAGCTACCTGGCCACCGTCGCCATCGGGCGCTTCGAGATCACGCGCTCCACCACGAAGAGCGGCCTGCCGGTGTACGTCGCCGTCGTTCCGGCCCAGGCGAAGGCGAGCCGGGCGGTACTGGCCAAGATCCCCGAGGTGGTGGAGTGGGCGGAGGACACCTTCGGCCCGTACCCCTTCTCGTCCACCGGTGCGATCGTCGGGCGCGGCAAGGACGCCGCATACGCCCTGGAGACCCAGAACCGGCCCGTCTTCCCCGGCGCCCCCGACCTGGAGACCCTCGTCCACGAAATCGCCCACCAGTGGTACGGCAACTCCGTCACCCCCAGGAGCTGGCGGGACATATGGCTCAACGAGGCCTTCGCGACGTACGCCGAGTGGCTGTGGGAGGAGGACCACGGCGGCGACAGCGCGCAGCAGACCTTCGACGCGCTCTACGACGGCGACGACGCCGAGAGCCAGGCCCTGTGGGCCTTTCCGCCCGCCCGCCCGAGCAGCGCCGCGCACATCTTCGACCCGCCCGTCTACGACCGCGGCGCGATGGTCCTGCACAGGATCCGCCGGACGGTCGGCGACGACACGTTCCACGACATCGCCCGGGGCTGGGCCGCCACCCACCGCCACGGCAACGCCTCCACCGCCGACTTCACCGCCTACGTGGAGAAGAAGGCCCCGGACAAGGACTTCGGCGAGATCTGGAAGGACTGGCTGTACGGGGACGGAAAACCGGCGCGCCCCTGAGCACGTGAGCCCCAGTGCCTTGGCTGCCCGACCGTGGGCAGCCTCCATTAAGTCACGGGCCGGACGGTTGAAGTAGTGATCGTGGGCGGCGGTGTCTCACCTGCCACGGTGCGAGGTGGCACGCCACGTCCGATGTGACGTCAGGTCCGTCTCAGGAGGCCCGGAGTGGACCCTGCGTCGCACTCGTCGGGATCATGGGTGTTCGGGGGGCTGACGGGTGGTCGGGTTCGCTCGCGCCGCTGGGCGCAATACGCGCGGATGGGCCGCTCGCGAGGTCCCTGGAATCGCAGGGCCGCAGGCCGGTGGGTCAGTACCGAGCCGGCACGGGCACCGGAACAACAAGCGGACGCAGGCTGATAAGACAGGCAGGGGCCGGATTCTGGGACCCGGCCCCTGCCTAGAGGTTTCCGCGCGCCGCGGTGGGGAGGAGCGTCAGACGTTGACGCCGAAGTCCTGGGCGATGCCGACCAGGCCCGAGGCGTAGCCCTGGCCCACCGCGCGGAACTTCCACTCCGCGCCGTTGCGGTACAGCTCGCCGAAGACCATGGCCGTCTCGGTGGCCGCGTCCTCCGACAGGTCGTAGCGGGCGATCTCGGCGCCGCCGGCCTGGTTGACGATGCGGATGTAGGCGTTGCGGACCTGGCCGAAGTTCTGGCCGCGGTTCTCGGCGTCGTAGATGGAGACCGGGAAGACGATCTTGTCGATGTCGGCGGGGAGGCCGGCCAGGTTGACGTTGATCGCCTCGTCGTCGCCCTCGCCCTCGCCGGTGCGGTTGTCACCGGTGTGGACGATGGTGTTGTCCGGGGTCTGCTTGTTGTTGAAGAAGACGAAGTGGGCGTCCGAGTAGACCTTGCCCTGCGCGTTGACCGCGATCGCGGAGGCGTCCAGGTCGAAGTCCGTGCCCGTGGTGGTGCGGACGTCCCAGCCGAGGCCCACGGTGACGGCGGTCAGGCCCGGAGCTTCCTTGGTGAGCGAGACGTTGCCGCCCTTGGACAGGCTTACAGCCATTGTTGGGAGTCCCTTCCCTCGTTGCGTGTTGCGGACGAAGCTACCGCCACCCGTAGGAACGCCAAGGGAGTCCCCAGGGTTCCGTATCTCTTTACCTTTTTTGCCAAGCCTCGCTCGAACGTACGCGAACGCACGGGAAAACCCGGTGACGTGACCCGGACAGGGGCGGGAACATGGAGGGCATGTCCGGTTCCCATGTCATCCGCGGCTCCGTCGCGCTCCCCGAGGCCGAGCTGGTCTGGCGGTTCTCGCGGTCCTCGGGGCCCGGCGGACAGCACGTCAACACCAGCGACTCGGCTGTGGAACTGCGCTTCGACCTCGCGAACACCGAGGCCCTGCCCGAGGTGTGGAAGCAGCGCGCCCTGCAGCGGCTCGCGGGCCGCCTCGTCGACGGGGTGATCAGCGTCCGCGCCTCCGAGCACCGCTCCCAGTGGCGCAACCGCGAAGCCGCCGCCGTACGTCTCGCCGCGCTGCTCGCCGAGGCCACCGCGCCCCCGCCCAAGCCGCGCAGGCCCACCCGGATCCCCCGCGGCATCAACGAGCGCCGGCTGCGGGAGAAGAAACAGCGCTCGGAGACCAAGCGGGGGCGGTCCGGGAAGGGCTGGACTTAGCAGGGACCGGATGCAGCAGGGACCGGATGCAGCAGGGACCGGATGCAGCAGGGACCGGATGTGACAGGGACTGGGCGTGACAGGGGCTGGACGCGATGCCGTCAGCCCAGGTGGCGGTAGCGGCCGCGGTAGTACAGCAGCGGGCCGCCCGTGCCCGGGACGCGGGCCGTCAGGACGCGGCCGACGACCAGGGTGTGGTCGCCCGCCGTCACCCGCTGTTCGGTGCGCAGCTCGAAGGTGGCCAGGGCGTCGGTCAGCAGCGGGGCGCCGGAGGACTCGCCGCGCGTCCAGGAGAGCTCCTTGAACAGCAGCCGGTCGCTGATGCGGCCCTTCATGGCGAAGCGGCCCGCGATGTGCCGCTGGTTCTCCGCGAGGATCGACACCGCCCACAGCGGCTGCTCGGCGAGCAGGTCGTCCATGCGGGAGCCCTCGCGCAGACTGACCAGGGCCAGCGGCGGGTCCAGGGACACCGACATGAACGCCGTCGCCGTCATGCCCACGTCCTCGCCGGCCGGCGCCTGCGGGTCGTCCGGGTCGAGCGGCGGCTCCTGCGCGGTCACCAGGACCACACCCGCGGCCAGCCGGGACATCGCGGCACGGAACTCGTCGTTGGTCACCCCCTCAGCATGCCCGGAGGCAGTGGTGGGGGAGGGGACGGACAGCGCAGGGGATGTGTTCAGCACACACGGAACGCTAACCACCGCTCGGCGGCCCCCGCATCGGGCCTCCGCCCGAACCCGGACCTAGGGCCGGAGGACCAGAGGGCCGGAGGAGCAGGGGGAACGGGGGGCCGAAGGACCGGTTTCCGTGTGTCCGGTGGGTCTCTCGTGCATCATGTCCGCACACACATGAATTCCGCGTTCGTGAAACGCACAGGGAAAACGCAGAAACTCCACTCAATTGTTCACGTTTGCCTGTGACTTGAGTCACAAGGCTCGTGAATTGTTGACCCTGTGTGCCGAGTGGGCTCCGCGCTGTGATTCAGTGGCTGAGACTGCACAGAGGACTGCACGGACGAGATACGCCGAAGAGCACCCTGGATGCGCTGCGAGGTCGCGGGGGGAGGGCGAGCATGGAGACCGATTCGGAGCCGTACGTCCGTCTTGCGACCCTGCGGCAACTGCACCAGGTCATGGCGGACATGAACACCGCGCGGAGCCTGGCGGACACTCTGCAGACCGTCGCCGACGGCGTCGTGAACGGCCTTGGTTACGAACTGGCCTGCGTCAACCTCGTACGCCCCGACGGCGACCTCGTCGTCGCCGCCCTGTCCGGGGACGCCGCCGCCGATTCCCTCATCACCGGCCGTGCCGGCTCCCGCGAGTCCTGGGAGCGCCGGCTCCTCATGGGCGAGCAGTGGGACGGGCTGGTCTTCATACCCCACACCGTGGGCTGGGTCCTCGACGACGACGACATCCCGACGTGGTACACCGACGGGCCCCCGCCCCGCTTCGAGGACGAGTGGCACCCCTCCGACCGGCTGTTCGCGCCCATGTACACCCCCGGCGGCCAGGCCGGCTCCTCCGGCGAGCTGCTCGGCGTGATCTCCGTGGACCGTCCGCGCAACGGCCGCCGGCCCGGCGCCTGGGGCCGCGAGGCGCTGCAGATGTACGCCTTCCAGGCCGCCATCGCGATCAGCAACGCGCGTCTACGTGCGAACATGCAGCGCGCCCTGGTCCGTCTGGAGCGCGAGCAGCAGGCCCTGCGCGCCAGCGAGGAAAGCTTCCGGCAGGCATTCGAGTACGCCCCCTCCGGCATGGCCATCGCCGAGATGGGCGGCGACCAGCACGGCCGCATCCTGCGCACCAACGACGCCCTGTGCCGGCTGCTGGGCCGCCACGCCTCCGCGATGCGCCGCTACTCCTTCTCCGACCTCGTCCACCCCGAGGACATAGGCACCCTGCTGCGGACCTCCGCCGAGGGCGGCCGCGCCGAGTTGCGCCTCTGCCGTCGCGACGGCAGCTACGTCTGGGTGTCCCTGCGCAACTCCGTCGTCGCCGACGCCGCCGACGGCCCCCGCTTCCTGCTCACCCACGTCGAGGACATCGAGGAGCGCAAGCGCCGCGAGCTGCAGCTCGCCCACCGCGCCTCCCACGACTCCCTCACCGGCCTGCCCAACTCCGCCGAGCTGCGCTCCCGGCTGTCCGCCCGGCTGTGCCGGCGGCCCCAGGCGGGGCCCGAGGGCGAGCCGGAGCCGCTGGACGCGGCCTACGGCCACCCCGCCTACGACGTCGGCGGCCACGACTTCGACTTCGGGCCGGGCGCACCGGCGTACGGCGCCTACGACCACCACGTGCACGCCGTCGCCCCCGAGGGCGACCACGACGACGGCGCCAAGGGGCTCGCGGTCCTCTTCTGCGACCTCGACGGCTTCAAGTCGATCAACGACCGGTTCGGGCACAACGCGGGCGACGCCGTCCTCATCGAGGTGGCCCGGCGGCTGAGCAACGGCGTGCGCGACGGCGACACCGTGGCCCGGCTCGGCGGCGACGAGTTCGTGATCCTCGCCGACGGGCTCGGCCAGGCCGACGCCCAGGACCTCGCCGTACGCCTGCGCAACGAGATCATCCAGCCGATCCGGGCCGAGGGCCGGGCCGTCCGGGTCGGGGCGAGCTTCGGCATCGGCTGGGCCCACTGCGGCATGACGGCGGACGAAGTGTTGAAATCCGCCGACGAAAGAATGTACGTCGAGAAAAGATCTCGCCCTCGGCAGCATCGTCGCGCCGGTTGAGCCGCAGGTCAGCGAATTGGTGCGGCGTGAGTCACCCGTTCGGGTACCGCGAAGCAGGTAGGCTCGCTTTCCTCACGACGTACCGCACCACCCGCACCACGCTTGAGGAGACCTAGGGATGACGGCCGGCAACAACGGTGCGAGCACGCCCGAGGACGACGATCCGTTCGGGTACCTGTACGCCGACGGACAGGCCAACGGAGCCCAGCCGCCCTCCGGCGGTTACGGCTACCCGAACGCGGTCAACCGGGTCCGCACGGTCGGTCAGCGGCAGTACGGCCAGCAGGCCCCCGCGGCGCCCCACGGCCAGGCCCCGCAGCAGCAGGGTGCGTACAGCCGTCCGAACGCCCACTACGCCGCTCCGGAGACCCATCCGGGCGGCGCGCCCACGGGCCGCCGGCCGGGCCAGGGCGGCGGCGACCGGGGCCCGAACACCAAGGGCCTGCTGATCGGCGCCGTCGCGGTGGTCGCCGCGGTCGTCATCGGTATCGGCGTGGCCATGATCAACGGTGACTCCGACGACAAGGGCGAGAACAAGGCCGGGGCCACGACCCCCACGGCCACGCAGAGCTCCGAGCCGAGCCCGTCGACGAGCAACAGCGCGCCGAGCGAGGGCGAGCTGCCGAAGACCGACGCCGAGGCGCTGCAGGTGGACGGCGGCGCCACCAAAGCCTCGGACATCAAGGGCGCCCGGACGGCCGACGGCGTCTATGTGACGAACTTCAACAACGTCGGCGCCTCGGTCACCTGGGCCGTCAACGACATCCCCGAAGACGGCAAGTACACCGTGTTCATCGGTTACGGCGTCCCGGGCAAGGACGGCACCGCCACTCTGACGGTCAACGGCACCGCGTCCAGCACGCCGGTCAACCTGAGGAACTGGGCGGAAGCACCCGAGGGTGACTACGAGAAGGGCTGGACGAAGACCTACAACTGGATCCAGCTCAACAAGGGCACGAACACCATCAAGATCTCGTGCGAGGGGGGCAACCAGTGCGACGCCAACCTCGACCAGCTGTGGCTGGCCAAGGGCTGGGTCAAGTCGGGCTGACGCTCACGCGGCGCTGACCTCCCCCGTCACCGCCACCTGCGCCCGCAGCTTCTCGTAGGCCTGACGGTCGAGCTCGCCGGCCGCCGGGGACAGCACCGTCGCCGTGGACAGGGCCACCGCGCGGGCCAGGCGGTCCGGCCAGGGGAGGTGTTCCGCCAGGCCCGACAGCAGGCCCGCGACCGCCGAGTCGCCGGCGCCGGTGGGGTTGCCCCGGACGCGGTCCGGCGGGGTGGCCCGCCACATGCCGTCCGGGGTGTGGGCGAGGAGGCCGTCGGCGCCCAGGGAGGCGACCACCGCGCGGGCGCCGCGCCGACGGGCGTCCTGGGTGGCGCGCAGCGGTTCGTGGGAGCCGGTGAGCTCGGCCAGTTCCTCGGCGTTCGGCTTGATGACGTCGGGGCGGGCCGCCACCCCGCGCCGCAGGGCCTCGCCGCTGGTGTCCAGCAGGACGGGGACCCCGGCCGCCCGCGCCGTCCGTATCAGACCGGCGTACGCGCCCACCGGCAGCCCGGGGGGCAGGCTGCCGCACAGCGCCACCGCCGACACCGAGCCGAGCAGCTCCTCGTACACGTCCTGGAAGGCGGACCACTCGGCGGGGCCGACGACCGGGCCCGGCTCGTTGAGCTGGGTGGTGTCGCCGGTGCGCGCGTCCACGACGGCTATGGTGCGCCGGGTCGCGCCCGCGACCGGGACCAGCGCGTCCACCACGCCCGGCGCCCGGTCCGCGAGCCGGTCGCGCAGCTCGCGCCCGGTGGCGCCGCCCGCGAAGCCGGTGACCGTCACCTCGTGGCCGAGGGCCGCCAGCACCCGGGCGACGTTGACGCCCTTGCCGCCGGGCCGCTCGGTCACCTCCGACACCCGGTGGGAGGCGTGGGACCTCAGGGACGGCACCCGGTAGGTGATGTCGAGAGCGGTGTTCAGCGTGACCGTGAGGATCACGTGGGCCGACCTCCCCCGAGTAAGAGCGCGTGTCGCGACGTTCCAGAGGTTCGATCATGCCAAAGACGCGGCCGGGCGCCCACCCCGCGGACCGGTCACCGCGGCCGTACGGGCGGACGGATCACCCCAGTTGGGGCGCAACCACCCAGGCGCCCCGCCGCATCACGCCCTTCAGCGTGAAGTCCTCGTCGAGCAGCACCAGGTCGGCGTCCTTGCCGGGCTCCAGGGAGCCCACCCGGTCGTCCACGCCGAGCAGCCGGGCCGGGGTGGCGGACAGCGCGGCCACCACGTGCTCGACCGGCAGCCGGTCGATGGTCACGGCACGCCGGAAGGCCCGGTCCAGGGTCAGGGTCGACCCCGCGATCGAACCGCCCTCCACCAGCCGCGCCACCCCGCCGGTGACCTCGACCTGGAGCGGGCCGAGCAGGTAGCGGCCGTCGCCGCTCCCGGCGGCGTCCATGGCGTCGGTGATGAACGCGACCCGCTCGGGGCCCGCGTGGTGGAAGGCCAGTTCGAGGGCGGCCGGGTGCAGGTGCACGCCGTCGTTGACCAGCTCGATCGTGACCCGCTCGTCCTCCAGCAGGGCCGCGATCGGGCCCGGGGCGCGGTGTCCCAGGGACGGCATCGCGTTGAACAGGTGGGTGGCGACGGTGGCACCGGCGTCGATCGCCTCCACCGTC
>NZ_POTZ01000296.1 GCF_003236365.1 Streptomyces sp. NTH33 | reverse complement strand
GCGGCGGGCAGGCGGGCGTACGTGGAGCGCCACATCTCCTCGTCGGCGCGCAGGGCGGTGCTCGGCAGGGTCAGGGAGGCGGCGTCGAGCGCGGCGAAGGCCAGGGTCTGGTCGACGAAGGCGTGGTAGATCCGCACGGTGTCCGGCAGCGGGAAGCCGGCCCCGCGCAGCACCTCCAGGACGGCCTCGTCGGCGGCCAGTTCGTTGGCCCGGCCGGTGACGCGGTTGGCGGTCACCACCGCGGCCTGCGGGTGGGCGACGTAGGCGGAGTGGATGCGCAGGCCCACCTCGCGCAGGTCGGCCCGCCAGTCGCCGGTGGGCCGCCAGCCGTGCAGGGCCCGCCCGATGAGCGCGTCGCCGATGGCCAGGGTGAGGTCGTCCATGCCGCGGAAGTACCGGTACAGGGTGCTCGGGTCGCAGTCGAGCGCCAGGCCGAGCCGGCGGGCGGTGAGCCCCGTGCTGCCGTGTTCGCGCAGCAGGCGCAGCGCGGTGTCGACGATCAGCCGCTCGGACAGCACGGTGCCGCTCCGGGTGGGGCGGCGCCGCCGTCGCTTCTCCTCGGGAACCACCGGCTTGGGCATGGGGCCTCCTCGCTCTTATGCCAACGCCATTGACCTTACGCGGGCGACGCACTTGTATCGAGGCCGGAGGCCGCCTCCTCCATCCCCCCTGACCACCCGACCGAGAGGGAGTTTCGTCATGCGTGTACTGCTCGTGGGAGCCGGTGGTGTGGGTACCGCGATCACCCGGATCGCGGCCCGTCGTCCGTTCTTCGAGGCGATGGTCGTCGCCGACTACGACCGGGAGCGCGCCGAGTCCGCCGTGGCAGCCGTCGGCGACGACGGCCGGTTCACCGCCGAACGCGTCGACGCGGGCGACGAGGCGGCGGTGGCGGAGCTGCTCGCCCGGCACCGCTGCGACATGCTGCTGAACGCGACCGACCCGCGCTTCGTCATGTCCCTGTTCCGGGCGGCCCGCACGGCCGGCGCCGGCTACCTCGACATGGCGATGTCCCTGTCCCGGCCGCACCCCGAGCGGCCGTACGAGGAGTGCGGGGTCAAGCTCGGCGACGAGCAGTTCGCGCTGGCCGAGGAGTGGGAGAAGGCCGGCGCGCTCGCACTGGTGGGCATGGGCGTGGAGCCGGGCATGTCCGACGTGTTCGCGCGGTACGCGGCCGACGAGCTCTTCGACGAGATCGAGGAGATCGGCGTCCGCGACGGCGCGAACCTGACCGTGGAGGGCTACGACTTCGCCCCGTCCTTCAGCATCTGGACCACGATCGAGGAGTGCCTGAACCCGCCGGTGGTGTACGAGGCCGGCCGCGGATGGTTCACCACCGAACCGTTCAGCGAGCCCGAGGTGTTCGACTTCCCCGAGGGCATCGGCGAGGTCGAGTGCGTGAACGTGGAGCACGAGGAGGTGCTGCTCGTGCCGCGCTGGGTCGACGCCAAGCGCGTAACCTTCAAGTACGGGCTGGGCCGGGAGTTCATCGACACCCTCAAGACGCTGCACCTGCTGGGCCTGGACCGCACCGACCCGGTCACCGTGCCGGGCCCGGAGGGGTCGGTCGCGGTCTCGCCCCGGGACGTCGTCGCCGCCTGTCTGCCCGACCCGGCGACGCTGGGCGAGCGGATGCGCGGCAAGACCTGCGCGGGCACCTGGGTGCGCGGCACCCGGGACGGTGCGCCGCGCGAGGTGTACCTGTACCACGTGGTCGACAACCAGTGGTCCATGGCCGAGTACGGCTGCCAGGCGGTGGTGTGGCAGACGGCGGTCAACCCCGTGGTCGCTCTGGAGCTGGTGGCCACCGGGGCGTGGGCCGGGGCGGGGGTGCTCGGCCCGGAGGCCTTCCCGGCCCGTCCCTTCCTGGACCTGCTGACGGAGTACGGCTCCCCGTGGGGCATGCGCGAGCAGTGAGTGTGCGGATTCGGCGAAGGTCCGTCCTCTGACAAGATGCCCTGTTTCACCCGCGCGTCGGCCGGAGACCCGAAGGCGAGTACGTGTCAAGGCCGGACGGCATTCGAGAGACGACATCCGAGATTCGAGCGCAGGTGACTTTTCATGGGCAACTGGCGAGACCACGCCGCATGCCGCCACGAGGACCCCGACCTCTTCTTCCCGCTCGGTACCACCGGTTCGGCGCTGCTGCAGGCCGAGCAGGCCAAGGCGGTCTGCCGACGCTGTCCCGTCCGGGAGGAGTGCCTGCAGTGGGCGCTGGACACGGACCAGGGCATCGGGGTGTGGGGCGGCACGAGCGAGACCGAACGGCGTGCGCTGAAACGGCGCGCGGCGCGGCGCCGCTCCGGGTAGCCGGGGCGGCGGAAAGCGGCGGGGCCGTCAGTGCCCGGAGCGGCGCAGTGGCCCCCACTGCGCCGCCTGCCGCTCCACCTCGGTCCGCGCCTCCTCGATGACGCCGGAGTCGATCCAGCACAGCGGCCGCACGTCGACCACCAGCGGCTCGTTGTCGGGCCCCCGCCCCCGCTCATGGCCCTCGAGGACCCAGGGACGCACGCCGGGGCCCTTCTCGTGGGGCAGGTGCGCGTAGTCGTACAGCCGGCGTGCCACCCACAGCCGCAGGGGCCGGCCCTGCCACCACTCCTCCACGTCGAGGGGGTTGGCCGACAGGCCCGGCATCGCGACGCCCGTGAGCTCGTCGGTGCTGGAGGGGGCGCCGAGATCCGTCCCGGGGCCACGCGACCAGCGGACGTACAGTCCCCGGCGCCGCTCGACGAGAGCGGCCAGCTCGGCCAGCTCGTGCACGACCCGCAGGTCGTCGTCCGATGCGCTCATCTCGTGGTCTCCCTCTCCCCTCGGGCGCTCGGAGTACCCCCACGAGGCACCTGGAACCGGAAGAAGTGAGTCCGCCGTCCCGCCCCGGTCAGGCGGTCTGCCGTGCCGCGTGCCGCCCCGCCGCGCGCCCGGAGAACAGGCACCCGCCGAGGAAGGTGCCCTCCAGGGCGTTGTAGCCGTGCACGCCTCCGCCGCCGAACCCGGCGACCTCGCCGGCCGCGTACAGGCCGTCGATCACCTGCCCGTCGGTGCCGAGCGCGCGCGAGTGCAGGTCGGTCTGGATGCCGCCGAGGGTCTTGCGGGTCAGGATGTGCAGCTTGACGCCGATCAGGGGGCCGGCCGCCGGGTCCAGGATGCGGTGCGGGACGGCGACCCGGCCGAGGCGGTCGCCCACGTAGCGGCGGGCGTTGCGGATGCCCTGGACCTGGGCGTCCTTGCTGTAGGGGTTGGCGATCTGCAGGTCGCGGGCCTGTACCTGGCGCCTGACCTCGGCCGCGTCCAGGAGCGGCTCGCCGGTCAGGCCGTTCATCTTCTCGACGAGCTGCTCGAGGGTGTCGGCGATCACGAAGTCCGCGCCGTGCCGCAGGAAGTCCCGTACGGGTCCGGGCGCGCCCTTGCCGAGCAGCCGGTCGCGCAGCACCGCCCCGCGGTCCTTGGCGGTGATGTCGGGGTTCTGCTCGGAGCCCGACAGGGCGAACTCCTTCTCGACGATCCTCCGGGTCAGCACGAACCAGGAGTGGTCGTGGCCGGCGAGGTCGTCGGTGGTGCGCAGGTGCTCGAGGGTGCTCAGCGTGTCGTAGCCGGGCAGGCAGGGTGCGGGCAGCCGGCGGCCGAGTGCGTCGAGCCAGACGGAGGACGGGCCGGGCAGGATGCGGATGCCGTGGCCGGGCCAGACCGGGTTCCAGTTGCGCACGCCCTCGGTGTAGTGCCACATGCGGTCGCGGTTGACGAGGCGGACGCCGGCTGCCGCGCTGATGTCGAGCATCCGGCCGTCGACGTACGCGGGGACGCCGGTGACCATCTCCGCGGGGGGCGTGCCGAGCCGCGCGGGCCAGTGGCGGCGGATGGTGTCGTGGTCGGCGCCGATGCCGCCGGTGGTGACGATCACGGCCTGGGCGGTGAGCTCGAAGGCGCCGGTTCCGTCCCGGTTGGAGGCGACTCCGCGCGGCGCGTCGTCGGGGGCCAGGACCGTGCCGCGCACCCCGCGTGCCGCGCCGTCCTCGATGACGAGTTCGTCCACCCGGTGCCGGTGGTGGAAGGCGAGCAGTCCGTCGCGGGCGGCCTGTCTCGCGTGGTCGGCGAAGGGTTCCACGACGCCCGTGCCGGTGCCCCAGGCGATGTGGAAGCGCGGTACGGAGTTGCCGTGGCCGCCGGCGCGCAGATCGCCGCGCTCGGCCCAGCCGACCGTGGGCAGCAGCGTGATGCCGTGGCTCCGCAGCCACGACCGCTTCTCCCCCGCCGCGAACTCGACGTAGGCGCGCGCCCAGCGCACCGCCCAGGAGTCCTCGTCCTGCAGCCGGTCGAACCGGGCGCTGCCCTGCCAGTCGTTCCAGGCCAGTTCGAAGGAGTCCTTGACGCCCAGTCTGCGCTGCTCCGGGGAGTCGACGAGGAACAGCCCGCCGAAGGACCAGTACGCCTGCCCGCCGAGGTTGGCGGCGTTCTCCTGGTCGACGAGGGCGACCCTGCGGCCCCGGCTGGTCAGCTCGTGTGCCGCGACCAGGCCCGCGAGGCCGGCTCCGACGACGATGACGTCCGCGTCCATGGCGACCGTTCCCTTCTCGGTGTGCTCGTGATCACGGTGCGGTGCCGCCGCTGCCGTCGGTGAGCAGCGCGGTGAGCAACTGCCCCAGCCAGGCGCGGGCGCCCTCGACGTCCTTGTCCAGCAGCAGTCGGGTGGTGACTCCGTCGTACGCGGCGACAACCGCGTGGGCGGCGCTGTCGGGGTCGCCGAGGACGGCGGGCAGTGCGGTGCGGCCGCGGGTCCGGGCGAGCCGGCCGGCGATGGCGCCGCGCAGCCGCGCCCGGTGCTCCAGCAGGGTCTGCGCCACGTCCGGGTGACGGGCGGCGTACACCAGGAAGTCCGTCTTGACCAGGAGCCAGTCCGGGTCGAGCAGCAGCACCTCGGTGACCCGGTCGACGGCGGCGGGCACGTCGAGGTCGGGGCCGTCCGGGGCGAGCGCCCCGGCCACCTGGTCGGCGATCAGCTCGGCCCGCTGCCGGTACAGGGCGAAGAACAGCTCGTCCAGGGTGGTGAAGTTGGAGTAGAAGGCGCCCCTGCTGTAGCCGGCCGCCTCGCAGACCTCCTCGATCGACACCCGGCCGAACCCCTTGGCGGCGAAGACCGCGAACGCGGCGTCGAGCAGCCTGGCCCGTGTGCGCAGCCGGCGTCCGGTGACGCGCGGGTGTGCGCCCTCGACCGCCATGCCGGACCCCCGTTCGATACACGAATGCATCTGATACACGAATGTATCCGAGACTCCGTGGATCCGATACACCCGTGGCTTCACACGCCCGCCGCAGGCGTCACCTGCTGTCGCCGGTCTCGGTGCCGGTGAGTGCGGCGCGGCCCGCCTCCAGCCGGGCGACCGGGAGGCGGAAGGGTGAGCAGGAGACGTAGTCGAGGCCGGCGCGGTGGAAGAAGTGGATGGACTCGGGGTCGCCGCCGTGCTCGCCGCACACTCCTGTCTCCAGCGCGGGGTTGACGGCGCGGCCCGCCGCCACGGCCAGTTCCACGAGCCTGCCGACGCCTTCCCTGTCGATCGTCTCGAACGGCGACGCGTCGATGACGCCCTTCTCCAGGTACATCGGGAAGAAGGAGGCCTCGGCGTCGTCGCGGGACAGTCCCCAGGTGGTCTGGGTCAGGTCGTTGGTGCCGAAGGAGAAGAAGTCGGCGGCCCCGGCGATGCGTCCGGCGGTGAGCGCGGCGCGCGGGAGCTCGATCATGGTGCCGATCGGGCAGTCGAGGGCCGTGCCGGTCCCGGCGGCGACCTGGGCCAGGACGCGCTCCGCCTCGGTGCGGGCCAGGCGCAGTTCCTCGACCGTGCCGACCAGCGGGATCATGATCTCGGCGTGCGGCCGGCCGCCGTCGCGCAGCCGCTGGGCGACCGCTTCGGCGACGGCGCGGACCTGCATGGCCATCAGTCCGGGCACGGCCAGGCCGAGGCGTACGCCGCGCAGGCCGAGCATGGGGTTCTGCTCGTGCATGCGCTCGACGGCGTCGAGCAGTTCGCGGTCGTGCGGGTCGGGGTGCGCGGTGCCGGCGAGGCGGACGGCCAGTTCGGTGCGGTCGGGCAGGAACTCGTGCAGCGGCGGGTCGATCAGCCGGATCGTCACCGGCAGTGCGTCCATCGCCTCCAGGATGCCGGTGAAGTCCCCCCGCTGCAGCGGCAGCAGAGCCGCGAGAGCGTCCGCGCGCGCGGTGTCGTCGCGGGCCAGGATCATCGCCTCGACCAGGGCGCGGCGTTCGCCGAGGAACATGTGCTCGGTACGGCACAGGCCGATGCCCTGGGCGCCGAGGGCACGGGCGCGTGCGGCGTCCTCGGGGGTGTCGGCGTTGGCCCGTACCTGGAGGCGGCGTACGGCGTCGGCGTGGGCGAGGATGTCGAGGACCGCCGCGGTCGGCTCCCCCGTGGCCTCGCCGGTTTCCAGGGCGCGGCCCACGTCGGAGGCGGTGAGCGGCAGGGCGCCGAGGTGGACGGTGCCGGCCGTGCCGTCGACGGAGACCGTGTCGCCCTCGCGGACCACGACGCCGGTGTCGGTGGTGAACCGCCTCTCGGCGGGTTCCACGGTGAGCGACTCGGCGCCGCAGACGCAGACCTTGCCCATGCCGCGGGCGACGACGGCCGCGTGGCTGGTCTTGCCGCCGCGGCTGGTCAGCACGGCCCGGGCGGCGATCATGCCGGGCAGGTCGTCGGGGGTGGTCTCCCGGCGGACCAGGACGACGTCCTCGCCGGCCGCGGCCCGGCGCTGCGCGGTCCCCGGGTCGAAGACGACGACGCCGACCGCCGCGCCCGGTGAGGCCGGCACACCCCGGGCCAGTGGGGCGTCGGTGGGGCGGGTGTCGAAGCGGGGGAACATCAGCCGGGTCAGCTCGGCGCCGCTCACCCGGGCCAGGGCCTCGTCGGCGGTGATCGTCCCCTCCTGGCGCAGATCGTGGGCGATGCGGAAGGCCGCCTGGGCGGTGCGCTTGCCGACCCGGGTCTGCAGGATCCACAGCCGGCCGCGCTCGACGGTGAACTCGACGTCGCACAGGTCGCGGTAGTGGGACTCCAACGTCCGCAGGTGGTCGCCGAGTGCGGCGTGGGTCCGCGGGTCGGTCCGCTTCAGTTCGGCCAGCGGCACGGCGTTGCGGACGCCCGCGACGACGTCCTCGCCCTGTGCGTCGGACAGGTAGTCGCCGTACACGCCGCGGGCGCCGGTGGCCGGGTCGCGGGTGAAGGCGACGCCGGTGCCGGAGTCGGGGCCGAGGTTGCCGAAGACCATCGCCTGGACGTTGACGGCGGTGCCGAGGTCCTCGGGGATGTGCTCGCGGTGGCGGTAGACGCGGGCGCGTTCACCGTTCCAGGAGTCGAAGACGGCGCGGATGGCGCGCTGCAGTTGCTCGGCCGGGTCCTGCGGGAAGTCCGCGCCGGTCTCCCGGCGGATGATCCCCTTGAACTCCTCGGCGAGACGGGCGAGTTCGGCGGCGTTCAGGTCCTGGTCGGTGGTCACGGCACGCCGGGCCCGGCAGGCAGCGAGGGCGTCCTGGAACAGGTCGCCGTCGACACCCATCACCGTGTGCCCGAACATCTGCACGAGCCGGCGGTAGGAGTCCCAGGCGAAGCGCTCCTGGCCGGAGGCCTTGGCCAGTCCGTGGACCGAGGCGTCGCCCAGCCCGATGTCGAGGATGGTCTCCATCATGCCCGGCATCGAGAACCGGGCGCCGGAGCGGACGGAGACCAGCAGCGGGTCGTCGGCGGCGCCGAGGTCGCGGCCCATGGCGCGTTCCAGTCCCGCCAGGGCCCGGGCGGTCTCGACGGCCAGCTCGGGCGGCTCCTCGCCGGTGGCGAGGTAGACCCTGCAGGCTTCGGTGGTGACCGTGAACCCGGGCGGGACGGGCAGCCCCAGGCGGGTCATCTCCGCGAGCCCCGCCCCCTTGCCGCCCAGCAGGCCGGCCATCTCCCGGCTGCCCTCGGCGAAGGCGTACACGTACGTCGTCGGCGCGTTCATCTCGTCCGGGTCCTCTCACTCGTAGGGGACGACGGCCACGGGACAGCCGGCGTGGTGGACGACGGCGTGGGTGACCGGGCCGGTGTGCGGGCCCGCCGGGAAGGCGGACGGGCGGCGGCCGACGACGAGCAGGCTCGCCCCGGAGGCGGCCCGCACCAGCGCGGTCGAGGGCTTGTCCCGCACCACCGTCTCGACGACCTCCACCTCCGGGTACTTCTCCCGCCACACCTGGAGCACCGCGGACAGGAAACCCTGCCACTCCTCGGCCCGCCCGGGGCCGTCCACCAGCGCGATCTCACCGGGGCCCAGGGTCAGCGCGGACGGCTGTTGCCAGGCGTACACCGCCCGCAGCCGGGCCCGGCGCAGCCGCGCCGTCCGGAAGGCGAAATCGATCACCTCGTCGCACGGGACGGCGACGTCCAGGCCGAGCACCACGTCCCGGTAGCCGGTGCGGGTGGAGGCGCTGCCGTCGGCCGCCGGGAGGTGCTCGTCCGCGGCCTCCTCCCCGGCCCGCACCAGAACGACCGGGCAGCAGGCCCGGGCCACCGTGCCCAGCGCGACGGAGCCCACCAGGAAGCCGGTGAAACCGCTCAGGCCGCGCGAGCCCAGCACCAGCATCTCGGCCCGCCCGGCCGCACGCAGCAGGGCCGTGGTCGCCGGCCCCAGGACCTGCTCCTCCTCCAGACGCACTCCCGGGCAGGCTCCGCGCACCCGCTCCTCCGCCCGGCTCAGCACCTGCCGGGCCAGACGCCGCCGGGCCACGTCCACCCGCGCGCCGTCGGCCGAGCGGGGGTGCCAGTTCCAGGCGTGGAACAGCCGCAGGCTCCGTCCTCGGCGCTCCGCCTCACGCGCGGCCCACTCGGCAGCGGCAGGAACCAGGCCGCGTAGCGGTCGGCCAGGCGGACCACCGGGGCCGACTGGGCGCCCGCCTGCCGGGCCAGCCGCACGATCTCGGCGTAGGTGCTGTCCCGCTCGGTCGCGGTCGCCCGC
>NZ_POTZ01000295.1 GCF_003236365.1 Streptomyces sp. NTH33 | reverse complement strand
TCCCCGCCGTTGTCCCCGCTGCCGACCAGCAGCACCACCCGCCGCCCGTACACCCGCCCGAGCAAGTCCGCGCAGGCGGCGGCGAGTCCGGCCGCCGCCCGCTGCATGAGCGCCCCCTCCGGCAGCCGCGCCATGAGCGCGCGTTCGGCTGTCCTGACCGTCTCTACGCTGTACGCGGTACGCATGCGGTCGAGTCTGCCCCGAACGACGGCGGAACCGCACCCGGACCCGCAGCCGGACCCGCAGCCGGACCCGCAGCCGCCGTGCTGGACCCGGCGCCAGGGCCTGCCGTCACCTTCCCGTCGTCGTCCGAAGGGCGGCCCCGCGGCGTCTGGTGCGTGCTCTGGGGTTCCCCTGCTCGAAGAGCCCGGGGGAGCGTGCCAGGCGTCGCGGGGCAGACGGGGATGTGACGACAGGCCCTAGCCCTCGGCCACCACGACGGCCGACGCCACCCCCGCGTCATGGCTCAGCGAGAGGTGCCAGGAGGTGACCCCGAGTTCGGCGGCCCGCGCCGCCACGGTCCCCGTCACCCTCAGCCGAGGCCGCCCACTGTCCTCGACGTACACCTCCGCGTCCGTCCAGAGCAGCCCGGCCGGCGCTCCCAGGGCCTTGGCGAGCGCCTCCTTGGCGGCGAACCGCGCGGCGAGCGAGGCCATGCCCCGCCGCTCCCCACTGGGCAGCAGCAACTCGCTCTCCAGGAAGAGCCGTTGCGCCAGACTGGGCGTCCGCTCCAGCGACGCCGCGAACCGATCGATCTCGGCCACGTCGATACCGACCCCGATGATGCTCATGCCGAGCACCCTACGGGCCGCATCTCACCTGCCGCCGTCCTCGCGGAGCGTGTGCGCCACCAGGGCGTTGGCGTGCCCGTGCCCCAGGCCGTGCTCGGCCTTGAGCCAGTTCACCAGTTCCATGTGCCTGGTCAGGGGCGAGGAGCGGATGAGGTCCTGCCACGCGGCGATCGGCCGGCCGTACTTCTTCTCTATCGAGGGGAAGTAGCTGGCGGGGCCCTTGGCTGTCGCGGTCATGATGGATGCGGTTCCTTCCCGTGTCGCACGTCGTTGCTTGTACGACCGGGGCGGAACGGAAAACTCATCGGTCAGGCAGCGACCAGTTCGCACCACACGACTTTCCCCCGGTTGCCCTCCCTGGCGACTCGACGTACCGCCGCTTGACCAGTGACCGTGGCGAGCGTCCTCACTCCACGGTGACCGACTTCGCCAGGTTCCGAGGCTGATCCACCTCGTTCCCCCGCGCCGTCGCCAGCTCGCACGCGAAGACCTGCAACGGCACCGTCGCGACCAGCGGCTGAAGCAGCGTCGGCGTCACCGGGATCCGGATCAGATGGTCGGCGTACGGGGCGACCGCCTCGTCACCCTCCTCCGCGATCACGATCGTCCGCGCCCCCCTCGCACGGATCTCCTGGATGTTGGAGACGATCTTGTCGTGGAGGACGGACCGGCCACGCGGCGACGGAACCACCACGACCACCGGCAGGTCCTCCTCGATCAGGGCGATCGGACCGTGCTTCAGCTCGCCCGCCGCGAAGCCCTCGGCGTGCATGTACGCCAACTCCTTGAGCTTCAGGGCGCCTTCGAGGGCGACCGGATAGCCGACGTGCCGCCCCAGGAACAGCACCGTGTTCTTGTCGGCCAGCGAGCGCGCCAGTTCCCGTACCGGCTCCATCGTCTCCAGGACCTGCTCCACCGCGCCGGTGATCCGCGACAGGTCACGGATCACCGCCTGGATCTCGTCGCCCCACTTGGTGCCCCGCACCTGGCCCAGGTACAGCGCCACCAGATAGCACGCCACCAGCTGCGTCAGGAACGCCTTCGTCGACGCGACCGCGACCTCCGGCCCCGCGTGCGTGTAGAGCACCGCATCCGACTCGCGCGGAATGGTCGAGCCGTTGGTGTTGCAGATGGCCAGCACCTTGGCGCCCTGCTCGCGGGCGTGGCGCAGCGCCATCAGCGTGTCCATCGTCTCGCCCGACTGGGAGATGGCGATGACGAGGGTCTGCGCGTCCAGGATCGGGTCCCGGTAGCGGAACTCGCTCGCCAGTTCCACCTCGCACGGGATCCGCGTCCAGTGCTCGATGGCGTACTTGGCGATCAGACCCGCGTGGAAGGCCGTGCCGCAGGCGACGATGACGACCTTGTCCATCTCGCGGAGTTCCGAGGCACTGATCCGCACCTCGTCCAGCGTCAGGTTCCCGGCCCCGTCGATGCGGCCCAGCAGGGTGTCGGCGACCGCCTTGGGCTGCTCGGCGATCTCCTTGAGCATGAAGTAGTCGTAGCCGCCCTTCTCGGCGGCGGCCGCGTCCCAGTCGACGTCGTAGGAGCGGACCTCGGCCGGCTGCCCGTCGAACCCGGTGACCGTCACCTTGTCCCGGCGCAGCTCCACCACCTGGTCCTGCCCCAGCTCGATCGCCGAGCGCGTGTGGGCGATGAACGCGGCGACGTCGGAGGCGAGGAAGGCCTCGCCCTCGCCGACACCCACCACCAGCGGGGAGTTGCGGCGGGCGCCCACGACGACGCCGGGCTCGTCGGCGTGCACGGCGACCAGCGTGAACGCGCCCTCCAGGCGGCGGCACACCAGCCGCATGGCCTCCGCCAGGTCGGCGCAGGAGGAGAACTCCTCGGCGAGCAGGTGCGCGACGACCTCGGTGTCGGTCTCGGAGGACAGCTCGTGCCCGCGCTCCTCCAACTCGGCCCGTAGCGCGGCGAAGTTCTCGATGATGCCGTTGTGGACGACGGCGACCCGCCCGGCGTTGTCGAGGTGCGGGTGGGCGTTGGCGTCGGTGGGCCCGCCGTGGGTGGCCCACCGGGTGTGGCCGATGCCCGTGGAACCGGTCGGCAGCGGCCGCTCCCCGAGTTCCTTCTCCAGGTTGACCAGCTTCCCGGCCCGCTTCGCCGCCGCCAGTCCGCCGTCGGCGAGCACGGCGACGCCGGCCGAGTCGTAGCCCCGGTACTCCAGCCGCTTCAGCCCGGCCATCACGACCTCGAGCGCCGACTGCGATCCCACGTATCCCACGATTCCGCACATGGGCGGCAGCCTACGGGCCGTCACCCGGTGGAAGGGGCGACTTCTTGCCCGAAATCGGAAATTCCCACCGGGGCAGGAAGCGCCCCGGTGGGAAGCGCGTCAGGTCACTTCAGCTTGGCGAGCTGGGTGTCCACGATGTGCGTGGGAAACTCGAAGTCCTTGCCGGTGGCGGCGGCGGCGAGGTTCAGAGCGACGAAGGAGGCGACGGTGGCGTCCTTGCGGGCCACGACGGCCTTGAAGACCATCTTGTCGCCGCCGTCGGCGGCGATCGTCATGGTCATCGCGAGCGCCTCGTCGGCCCCCTCGGGTGCCTCGGTCTCGGTCACCTTCAGCGTCTTGACCTTCTCGCCGACTCCGGTGTAGGTGAAGCCGCCGGCGCACTTCTCCAGGGACGCCTTCGTGTCCTTGAAAACCGTCTCGGCGCCGCTGTCCTCGTAGGAGGCGAGCGTCAGGATGACCTTGTCCAGGTCGAGGGAGGCGAGCATCGCCTCCTCGGACATGGCGTCGGAGGCGGACGGCTTCTTCTTGCCCGCCTCCGTCCAGACCCGCTTCACCGTGGCCGCCGGATCGCCCTGCGCGGCCGAGGCCTGGGTGAGGGCGAGCGGCTGGCAGGCCGTGTCCTCCGCCTTGACCTGCTCCTTCTTGACGTCGTTCGCCCCGGTGATCTTGGTGTCGACCTTGCCGTTGTCAACGTCCTTCTGCGCCAGCGCGACCTTCTCCAGCTCGTCGGCGGTCAGCGCCTTGGCGGGGGTCGCCGAGGGGGTCTTGTCGGCCTGGGTGGTCTTGCCGTCCCCGGCCTTGTCCTTGCTGTCGCCGTCGGACGAACCGCCGCAGGCGGTGGCGAGCAGGGCCAGGGCGGCAGCGGACGCGGCAAGGGCGGTACGACGGACCACGAGGGATCTCACGGACGAGCACTCTTTTCTCATCTGACGTCCTGTGACGTCTTCTGACGGCGGACGATCTCCGTATCGGTTCCGGCGCAGCCTACGCACAGCCTCCCCACAGATGATCATGGATCAGTCCCCCGGTACCCGACCGTGACACCGATGTGATCCCCCCTCCACCACGTGACACAGCCCACCCTGCGCGCGGTTCGAACTCCGTTAACAATGGACTGTGATCTCTCCGGTCTCCACGATGCCCCGGAGCGCCCACCGGTCCCGGCCGGAGGCGACTCCCTACGTCGACCTCACCCGTGCCGAGTGGAGCGCGCTGCGCGCCAAGACGCCGCTGACGCTGTCCGCCGAGGAGGTCGAGCAGTTGCGCGGCCTGGGTGACGTCATCGACCTCGACGAGGTGCGGGACATCTACCTTCCGCTGTCACGGCTGCTCAACCTCTACGTCGGCGCCGCGAACGGGCTGCGCGGCGCGCTGAACACGTTCCTCGGCGAGCAGGGGTCCCAGTCCGGCACGCCCTTCGTCATAGGGGTGGCGGGGTCGGTCGCCGTCGGCAAGTCGACCGTGGCCCGGCTGCTGCGGGCACTGCTGTCCCGCTGGCCGGAGCACCCGCGGGTCGAGCTGGTCACCACCGACGGGTTCCTGCTACCGACACGGGAGCTCCAGGCTCGGGGCCTGATATCGCGCAAGGGCTTCCCGGAGTCGTACGACCGCAGGGCCCTCACCCGGTTCGTCGCCGACATCAAGGCCGGCAAGGACGAGGTGACCGCCCCGGTCTACTCCCACCTCATCTACGACATCGTCCCCGACGAGAAGCTCACCGTACGGCGCCCCGACATCCTCATCGTCGAGGGGCTGAACGTCCTGCAGCCCGCCCTGCCCGGCAAGGACGGCCGCACCCGGGTCGGGCTCGCCGACTACTTCGACTTCAGCGTGTACGTCGACGCGCGCACCGAGGACATCGAGCGGTGGTACCTGAGCCGGTTCCGCAAGCTGCGCCGGACGGCCTTCCAGGACCCGTCCTCGTACTTCCGCAGGTACACGCAGGTGTCCGAGGAGGAGTCCCTCGACTACGCCCGCACCATGTGGCGGACCGTCAACAAGCCGAATCTCGTGGAGAACATCGCGCCCACCCGAGGCCGGGCCACGCTCGTGGTGCGCAAGGGCCCGGACCACAAGGTGCAGCGGCTGAGCCTGCGGAAGCTGTGACGTCCACGGGCGTCCACGGGCGTCTACGCTGCCTTTCATGCTGCATGTGCGCCTGATCACGCCGCCCGAGCGGACCGATGACGTGGTGCGTCTGATCGAGTCGGCGGTCGGCACCGCGCACCTCGTCGTGCTGCCGGCCGCGGCCCGCAAGCCGGCCGGTGACGTGGTCCTGTGCGATGTGGCGCGCGAGGCCGGTGAGGATCTCCTCGGCGGGCTGCGGAAGCTGGGGATCGACCGCACCGGCTCCATCACCGTCGAAGGCGAGGGCGTCGACCTGACGTTGTCCGAGCAGTCCGAGAAGGCCGAGAAGTCGGCGCCGGGCGAGAGCGCGGACGCGGTGCTGTGGGAGGACCTGGAGGAGGTCACGAGCGAGGATTCCTCGCTCTCGGTCACCTACCTCGCCTTCATCACGCTGGCCACGATGATCGCCGCGTGCGGTGTGGTGCTCGACAACGCCGTGCTGATCGTCGGCGCGATGGCCGTGGGGCCGGAGTTCGGGCCGCTGGCGGGCATCGCCACCGCGCTGGTGCAGCGGACGCCGCGTCTGGCGCTGCGCTCGCTGACCGCCCTGCTGGCCGGCTTCGCGCTGGCGATGACGGTGACGGCCGGATTCGCACTGTTCATGGACGCGGTCGGGCTGTTCAGCGAGGCCAAGCTGAAGGGTCCGCGGCCCGGCACCGGCTTCGTCGCCGCCCCCGACGCGTTCTCCCTCGTCGTGGCGGCCCTCGCCGGAGCCGCCGGCACGCTCTCCCTGACGTCCGCCAAGTCCGGCGCGCTGATCGGCGTCGCCATCTCCGTGACCACCATCCCGGCCGCCGCCAACGCGGCCGTCGCGCTCGCCTACGGCGACATCACCCAGACCCGGGGGTCGGTGGTCCAGCTGCTGCTGAACCTGTCCGGCATCGTCCTGGCCGGCACGCTCACCCTGCTCGCCCAGAAGTGGTTCTGGGCGAGGCAACGCGAGCGCACCCGCGGGAAGGCCGGTTAGCCGAGCGCCGACTTCACCACGTCCGCCAGGCGGCTCGCCACCGAGCGGGCCTGGTCGATGTCCGCGGCCTCGACCATGACCCGGACCAGCGGCTCGGTTCCGGACGGACGCAGCAGCACCCGTCCGGTCTCCCCCAGCTCCCGCTCCGCCTCGGTGACCGCGGCCGCCAGGTCGGCGGAGGTCCTCACCCGGGTCTTGTCCACGTCCGGGACGTTGATGAGGACCTGCGGCAGGCGCTCCATCACGGAGGCCAGGTCCCGCAGCGTACGGCCGGTCTCGGCGACCCGGGCCGCCAGCATCAGGCCGGTCAGCGTGCCGTCGCCGGTGGTGGCGTGGTCGAGGATGATGACGTGGCCGGACTGCTCGCCGCCGAGGGCGTAGCCCTTGCTCTTCATCTCCTCCAGGACGTACCGGTCGCCGACGGCGGTCTGCACGAGGTGGATGCCCTCGCGCTCCATGGCCAGCTTGAAGCCCAGGTTCGACATCACGGTCGCGACGACGGTGTCGCGGCGCAGCGCGGAGCGCTCCCGCATCGCCAGCGCGAGCACCGACAGGATCTGGTCGCCGTCGACCTCCTCGCCGGTGTGGTCCACGGCCAGGCAGCGGTCGGCGTCACCGTCGTGCGCGATGCCGAAGTCGGCGCCGTGCTCGACCACGGCCGCTTTGAGCTGCCCGAGGTGGGTCGAGCCGCAGCCGTCGTTGATGTTGAGGCCGTCCGGGCCCGCACCGATGGTGACGACCTCGGCACCGGCCTGCCGGAAGGCCTCCGGCGAGACGCCGAAGGCGGCGCCGTGCGCCTCGTCGAGGACGATCCTGAGGCCGTCGAGCCGGTTCGGCAGGACGCCGACGAGGTGGGCGACGTACTTGTCGAAGCCTTCGTCGTAGTCGCGGACGCGGCCCACGCCCGCGCCCGTGGGGCGGTCCCAGGGCGCGCCGGTACGGTGCTCCTCGTAGACCGCCTCGATACGGTCCTCCAGCTCGTCGGCGAGCTTGTGACCGCCGCGGGCGAAGAACTTGATGCCGTTGTCCGGCATGGCGTTGTGGCTGGCCGACAGCATCACGCCCAGGTCGGCGCCGAGCGCGCCGGTGAGGTACGCCACCGCCGGCGTCGGCAGCACACCGACCCGCAGGACGTCCACGCCCGCGCTCGCCAGGCCGGCCACCACGGCGGCCTCCAGGAACTCCCCGGACGCGCGCGGGTCCCGCCCGACCACCGCGGTCGGCCTGTGCCCCTCGAAGGTGCCCGCCTCGGCCAGTACGTGCGCCGCGGCGACGGAGAGGCCGAGCGCCAGCTCGGCGGTCAGGTCCGCGTTGGCGACGCCGCGCACGCCGTCCGTGCCGAAGAGTCGTCCCACTTGTCCTCCTGGAGAAGCATCGTTTCGAAAAGATGCTGGATTATGGCACTCGACGCCTCCGGCATCCGGTCGCATCAGCCTTTGAACGGCTTGTGCCGTTATACGCCCAAGCCCCGTGATATACGAACGCCCCGGGGGCACAGTGGGCGTGCCGCCGGGGCGTTCGGAGTACGTGCAGGGGCGCCGCTGGGACTAGCGCTTGCTGTACTGCGGGGCCTTGCGGGCCTTCTTCAGACCGGCCTTCTTGCGCTCGACCGCACGGTCGTCGCGGCGGAGGAAGCCGGCCTTCTTCAGCGGGCCGCGGTTGTTGTCGACGTCGGCCTCGTTCAGCGCGCGGGCGACACCGAGACGGAGGGCACCGGCCTGACCGGAGACACCGCCACCGGCGATGCGGGCGACGACGTCGTAGCGGCCCTCGAGCTCCAGCACCTTGAAGGGCTCGTTGACTTCCTGCTGGTGCACCTTGTTCGGGAAGTAGTCCTCGAGGGTGCGACCGTTGATCTTCCACTTGCCGGAGCCCGGAACGATCCGGACGCGGGCGATGGCGTTCTTGCGGCGGCCCAGGCCGGCGGCCGGCTGCGGCTCGCCGAAGCGGGAGGCCAGGGACTCCGAGGTGTACTCGCCCTCGACGGGGACCTCGGACTCGGTGGTGTAGCTGTCGATGTCAAGCTCTTCGAGCGGCTGCTCGGCAGTGGTCTCGGCCACGATTCTCCTCAGATTCTCTTCAGTCTTAGGGGGTGGCCGGACTTACTGCGCGACCTGGGTGATCTCGAACGGCACCGGCTGCTGGGCGCCGTGCGGGTGCTGGTCACCCTTGTAGACCTTCAGCTTCGAGAGCATCTGACGGCCCAGGGAGTTCTTGGGGAGCATGCCCTTGACGGCCTTCTCGACGGCCTTCTCGGGGTTCTTCTCGAGCAGCTCGTCGTAGCGGACGGAGCGCAGACCGCCCGGGTAGCCGGAGTGGCGGTACGCCATCTTCTGGGTCCGCTTGTTGCCGGAGAGGTGCACCTTGTCGGCGTTGATGATGATGACGAAGTCACCAGCGTCGACGTGCGGCGCGTAGATCGGCTTGTGCTTGCCCCGGAGAAGGGTGGCGGCGGTGGACGCCAGGCGACCCAGGACGACGTCCTGGGCGTCAATGACATGCCACTGGCGCGTGATATCGCCGGGCTTGGGGCTGTACGTACGCACGGTTCGTAGCCTTCGCTTCTTCAGTGAGTGGTCCTGACAAGGTCACCGAAGACGATCACGACAGCCCTGACCGCACCGCGGTGACGCAAACCGCGTGCTGGTCGCTGGTCATCGGCCCGGTGGACCGGTGTAAGGGCCCGTCCCGTGAGAATGAGCAAGCCAATACACAACGAACCCGCAGGATACCTGCGGCGCCTTCGCCGGGTCAAAACGGGGACGTAGGCGCGGGTCCTGCGTGTTCTCCCCCAGTGTACGGCGTGTACGGCGTTCACCCCGGAGGCTTCCGCCCCCGGACCCCCGCTGCGGCCTGAACGGCTTCGTCCTCGATCTCCCCCGAGCTCTTCGAGCGGGGACTTTCGGGGCCGGGTGGCGTCTCGCGGCCTGTCC
>NZ_POTZ01000294.1 GCF_003236365.1 Streptomyces sp. NTH33 | reverse complement strand
GGACAAAGGGGGGTTGGGAGGAGCGCTCGGCGGGTCAGGAGTTGACGGCCGGGATGACGTGCTGCCCGTACGCGTCGATCACGGCTTCCTGCGCGTCGTGCATGTCGTACACGGCGAACTGGTCGACGCCCAGTTCGCGCAGCGCGTTCAGCTTCTCGATGTGCTTCTCGACCGGTCCGACGACGCAGAACCGGTCGACGATCTCGTCCGGTACGAACCGGGTGTCCGGGTTGCCGCTGCGCCCGTGGTGGGTGTAGTCGTAGCCCTGGCGGGCCTTGATGTAGTCGGTGAGTGCGTCGGGGACGGCGGCGGAGTGCTCGCCGTAGCGGGCGACCAGGTCGGCGACGTGGTTGCCGACCATGCCGCCGAACCACCGGCACTGTTCGCGGGCGTGGGCGAGCGCCTCGGGCGAGTCGTCGGCGGTGACGTACGCGGGCGCGGCGACGCAGACCGTCACCTCAGCCGGGTCGCGCCCGGCCGCCGCCGCCGCGTCCTTGACGGCCTTGACCATGTACTCGGTCAGGTAGAGGTCGGCGAGCTGGAGGATGAACCCGTCGGCCTCCTCGCCGGTCATCCTCAGCGCCTTGGGGCCGTACGCGGCCATCCAGACGGGCAGTTCGGCGCCCGGTTTGATCCACGGGAACCTGATCACCGTACCGCCGCCCAGGTCGGCCTCCTCTCCCCTGCCCAGGGCCCGGATGACCTTCATGGCCTCGCTGATCCGGGCGAGGGTGTTGGGTTTGCGGCCGGCGACGCGCATCGCGGAGTCGCCGCGGCCGATGCCGCAGACGGTGCGGTTGCCGAACATGTCGTTGAGGGTGGCGAAGGTGGAGGCGGTGACCTCCCAGGTGCGGGTGCCCGGGTTGGTGACCATCGGGCCGACGGTCAGCTTCTGCGTGTGGGCGAGGATCTGGCTGTAGATCACGAACGGCTCCTGCCAGAGCACGGCGGAGTCGAAGGTCCAGCCGTACCGGAAGCCGTTGCGCTCGGCCCGTTTCATCAGGCTGACGACGCGCGAGGCCGGTGGGTCGGTCTGCAGGACGAGTCCGAAGTCCATGGGCGGCACTCCTAGCCGAGGTACTGACAGGTGGAGCGCGGGGTGTAGACGCCGTGCCCGGCACGTCCGGTGTACTCCCGCTCGGTGATGACGAGTTCGCCGCGCGAGAGGACCGTCTCGACGCGGCCGGTGACGCGCTTGCCCTCGTACGCCGAGTAGTCGACGTTCATGTGGTGGGTCTCGGCGGAGATGACCTGCTCGGCGTGCGGGTCGTAGACGACGACGTCGGCGTCGGCGCCGGGCGCGATGGTGCCCTTCTTCGGGTACAGGCCGAACATCCGGGCCGGGGTGGCGCAGGCGATCTCGATCCAGCGGCGGCGCGAGATGTGCCCGTCGACGACCGCCTGGTGCAGCAGGTCCATGCGGTTCTCGACGCCCGGCATTCCGTTGGGGATCCTGGAGAAGTCGCCGCGGCCGAGCTCCTTCTGGCCGGTGAAGCAGAAGGGGCAGTGGTCGGTGGAGACCACCTGGAGGTCGTTGGTGCGCAGGCCCCGCCACAGGGCCGCCTGGTGCTCCCTGGGGCGAAGGGGCGTCGAGCACACGTACTTGGCGCCCTCGAAGCCGGGCTCGGCGAGGTTGTCGGTGGACAGGAACAGGTACTGCGGGCAGGTCTCGCCGAAGACGGGCAGTCCCTCGTCGCGCGCCCTCGTCAGTTCGGCGACCGCCTCCCGGGCCGAGACGTGCACGACGTACAGGGGCGCGCCCGCGACCTGGGCGAGCCGGATGGCGCGGTGGGTGGCCTCGGCCTCCAGCAGGGCCTTGCGGACCTCGCCGTGGTACCTCGGGTCCGTCTCGCCGCGGGCCAGTGCCTGCTCGACCAGGACGTCGATCGCGATGCCGTTCTCGGCGTGCATCATGATCAGCCCGCCGTTCTCGGCGGCGCGCTGCATGGCGCGCAGGATCTGCCCGTCGTCGGAGTAGAAGACGCCCGGGTAGGCCATGAACTGCTTGAAGGAGGTCACGCCCTCCTCCACCAGCAGGTCCATCTCCTTCAGCGTCTCGTCGTTCACATCGGAGACGATCATGTGGAAGCCGTAGTCGATCGCGCAGGTGCCCTCGGCCTTGGCGTGCCAGGCGTCCAGGCCCTCGCGCAGGGCGGAGCCGACGGTCTGGACGGCGAAGTCCACGATCGTGGTCGTGCCGCCCCAGGCGGCGGCCCGGGTGCCGGTCTCGAAGGTGTCCGAGGCGTAGGTGCCGCCGAAGGGCATCTCCATGTGGGTGTGTCCGTCGACGCCGCCCGGGATGACGTACTTGCCGGTGGCGTCGATGGTCCTCCCCCACCCTCCGGGCGGGGGTGCCCCCATCTCGCTTCGCTCGGCGGTGAACGCCTCGGCGGCCGGGGTGCCGGAGGCGGCGAGGGCGGCGATGCGGCCGTCCTCGATCAGAACGTCGGCGTGGATCTCGTCGGCGGCGGTGATGACGAGGCCGCCGCGGATGACGAGGCGACTGCTCATGGTCCCTCTCCTTCCGGTCGGACGTGCACGGTGGGCCGCGGGTCCGGCGGTCAGGGCGCGGTCAGCGGCGTGTACGTGCCCGGCGCGCGGTCGCGGTAGAACTGCCAGCGGTCGCGGACCTCGCGCAGCTTGGCCAGGTCCAGGTCGCGCACGACGAGTTCGGTCTCCTTGTCGCTCGCCGGCTCACCGACGAACTGGCCCTCGGGGTCGACGAAGTAGCTCGTGCCGTAGAAGTCGTTGTCGCCGTACTCCTCCTGGCCGACCCGGTTGATCGCGCCGACGAAGTACTCGTTGGCCACGGCCGCCGCCGGCTGCTCCAACTGCCACAGGTAGCCGGACAGGCCGCGGGAGGTGGCCGACGGGTTGAAGACGATCTCGGCGCCGGCGAGACCGAGGGCCCGCCAGCCCTCCGGGAAGTGGCGGTCGTAGCAGATGTAGACGCCGATCCTCCCCGCCCTGGTGTCGAAGACGGGCCAGCCGCTGTTGCCGGGCCGGAAGTAGAACTTCTCCCAGAAGCCCTTGACCTGCGGGATGTGGGTCTTGCGGTACTTGCCGAGGTAGGTGCCGTCCGCGTCGATCACGGCGGCGGTGTTGTACAGGACGCCGGGCTGCTCCTCCTCGTACATCGGCAGGACGAGGACGATGCCCAGTTCCCTGGCGAGCGCCTGGAAGCGCTGGACGATCGGGCCCTCGGGGATCTGCTCGGCGTACTCGTAGAAGGCGGGGTCCTGGACCTGGCAGAAGTACGGCCCGTAGAACAGTTCCTGGAAGCACAGCACCTGGGCGCCCTGCGCGGCCGCGTCGCGGGCCGCCTGCTCGTGGACCTGGATCATGGATTCCTTGTCGCCGGTCCACGCGGTCTGGAAGAGGGCGGCGCGGATCACCTTGCTCATCGGGACCTCCACTCGCTCGGTGTGCGGCGAGCGTAGAGAGCCGGCGGGCCCGCTTTGAGGTGCACCGTGTCACGTCTGCGGGGGCGCGGCGTGCCACCGTGTCATCCCGGCTCTGCCCCATGTTCCACCGCCGTTCTCCCGGCTGCTGCCGTGTCTCACTGCTGTTGCGCGTCGTGCGCGAGGAGCGCGATGTGCACCGAGGCGGCCTGTTCGAAGTCGTCGAGGTCCACCCCGAGGCACGCCTGTATCGCCTCCAGGCGGCGGTAGAGCGCGGGGCGGGAGACGTGGTGGAGCTGGGCGGTGCGGGACTTGTTGCGGCCGGTGGCGAGGTAGGTGCGCAGCACGGACAGCAGGTCGTCGTCGGCCCGGCGCAGCAGGCCGTCCAGCTCCCGCTCGGCGAAGGACTGCACGTGCGGGTCGTCGCGCAGCAGCCGGATCAGGCCGCGCAGGTGCACGTCCTTCAGGCGTACGACGGCCGGGAGGCCGAGGGCGTCGGCGGAGCCGGCCACGGCGTCGGCGACGTGGCGGGCCTCGCGCAGCCCGGCGGGCACCTCGTCCCACGTGGTGCGGGCGTCCGCGGCGGCGACGACCGTGCGGGCGGCGCCCGGCGCGTCGCGCAGCCGGGCCGCGAAGTGCGCGGTGAGGGCGTCGGCGTCCTGGTCGCGGGCGAGGCTGAGCAGGACGGCGGCGGCGCCCTCGGCGAGTTCGGCGACGAGCCCGGGAAGGCCCAGCAGACGGAGCAGCCGGTCGAGTACGGCGGTCTCGCCGCCGGGTACGGCCAGCGGTACGAAGGTGCGCCGGTTGACCGGCAGTCCGGCGGCCCGCGCCCGGGGCAGCAGGTGCCGGGCCGGTACGGCCCCGCCGACGAGGTCGGTCAGCAGGCTCTGCGCGGACTGCTCCTCCCAGGTGCGGCCCGCGCCGCCGCCGAGCATGCGGTGCAGGACGAGGGCCTCGGCGGCGCGGTCGGCCAGCAGCCGTCCGGTGGCGGCGTCGCCGCGGTAGCCGCACAGCACGATCCGGCCCCAGCGCTCGCCGCGCCCGCCCAGTTCGGCGCGGATCCAGCCGTCGCCCTGGCCGGCGCCGGCCTGCCGGGCGATGCGCTCCCAGTCCCGCAGTACGTCGTCCACCGCGGGCCGCTCCCCCGCCGTGGCCAGGACCCGGTGGGCGAGGTTGGCGACGACGACGGGGCACGCGCTGTGCTGGGCGATCTCGTCGAGCAGCGCCTGCAGCGGGGCGCCCGCGGTGATCAGCGCGGTGAGCGCGGTCCGTACGGCCTCCGACAGGCTGACGGAGGCGAACTTCCGCCGGATCAGCCGGGACTGGACCTCCTCGGTCAGGTCGGCGAACGGGAAGGGGCGGTGCAGGACGACCAGGGGCAGCCCGCACCGCTCGGCGGCGCGTCGCATGACGCCCGGCGGGGCCGGGAACGCCCTGCCGAGGCCCAGGACGACGGCCGCGGCCTCCGCGCGGTGCAGGGAGCGGATGTACTCGGCCTGTTTCTCCTCGTCCCCGGCGAGCAGCACGCCGGTGGTGAGGACCATCTCGCCGCCGCTGAGCATCACGCCGACGTCGGCGGCCTCGGCGACGTGCACCCAGCGCACGGGCCGGTCGAGGTGGCCGGCGCCGGCCACCACCTCGGGCTCCCCCGCGAGCACCCGCTCCAGGGTGAGGACCTGGCGGACCGACAGGGCGGGTTCCGGCGCGTTCCAGAGGGTCGGGGAGCTGTCCGAGGCGATGGTCATGGCCATGGTCCCTTGCTCGGCTCGGGTTCCGGTGCGGGGCTCCTCAGCAGACGCTGCGCAGGGCGTGCTCCAGGATCGCGGCGCCCTCCTCGGCCTCCGCGACGGTCAGGGACAGCGGCGGGGCGATGCGCAGGGCGCTGGTGTTGTGGCCGCCGCCCTTGCCGATGAGCAGGCCGCCGTCGCGGGCCGCCTCCAGCACGGCGGCGGCCGCCCGCGGATCGGCCTTGTCGGTGCCGGGTTCGACCAGTTCGACGCCGATCATCAGCCCGCGTCCGCGTACCTCCCGTACGCCGGGCAGCTGGGCGGCGACGGCCCGCAGCCGCTCGATGAGCAGCCCGCCGACGCGCCGGGCGTTGCCCTGCAGGTCGTGTTCGAGGAGGTAGGTGAGGTTGGCGAGGCCCGCGGCCATGGTGACCTGGGTGCCGCCGAAGGTGGAGATGCTGTTGGCGTCCAGGCAGTTCATGATCTCGGCGCGGGCGACGACCCCGCCGACGGACATGCCGTTGCCGATGCCCTTGGCGAAGGTGACGATGTCCGGCGGCCCGCTCCTCCCGTGCGCCTGCCAGCCCCAGAAGTGGTCGCCGGTGCGGCCCCAGCCGGTCTGCACCTCGTCGGCGATCCACAGGATGCCGTGCTCCTTCAGCACGTCCCGGAAGGCGGCGTACAGGCCGTCGGGCGGGGAGGTGAACCCGCCGACGCCCTGGACGGGTTCGGCGATCAGGGCGGCGGGCGGGCGGGTGTGGCCGAGGAGGTCGCGCAGGTCCTCGACGCAGGCCGCGGTGAACTCCGCGTCGCTCAGGTGGGCGAACGGGCCGCGGGTGCGTACGCCGCCGTGGACGTACAGCGTCTGCAGCGGGGACAGGGAGGTCGGGGACCAGCCGCGGTTGCCGGTGATGCCGACCGCGCTGAAGGAGCGGCCGTGGTAGCTGTTGCGCATGGCCAGGATCGTGTTGCTGCGCCGGTAGGTCGTGGCGAGCAGCAGCGCGGTGTCGTTGGCCTCGGTGCCGGAGGTGGTGAAGAAGACGCGGGCGTCCGGGATGCCGCTCAACTGGGCGATACGATCGGCGAGTTCGACCATCGGCCGGTTGAGGTAGAGCGTGGAGGAGTGGATGATCCGCCCGGCCTGCTCGCTCACCGCCTTGGTGACCTCGGGCAGCGCGTGGGCGGTCATCGTGGTCAGGATCCCGCCGAAGAAGTCGAGGTACCGCTTGCCGCGCGCGTCCCAGACGTGGCGGCCCTCGCCGTGGGTGATCTCGATCGGGTCCTCGTAGTAGAGCGCGAGCCAGTCGGGTGCGACGGCCCGGTGGCGGGCGTACAGGTCGCTCATGGCTGCACCAGCCCTTCGTAGGCGTCGGGGCGGCGGTCGCGGTAGAAGGCCCACTGCTGCCGCACCTCTTCGATGAGGTCGAAGTGGAGGTCGCGGACGAGGAGTTCCTCCTTGGTGTCGTCGGCGACGTCGCCGACGAACTGTCCGCGCGGGTCGACGAAGTAGCTCGTCCCGTAGAAGTCGTTGTCGCCGTACTCCTCCTGGCCGACCCGGTTGATGGCGGCGACGAAGTACTCGTTGGCGACGGCCGCGGCCGGCTGCTCCAGTTGCCACAGGTGGGCGGACAGGCCGCGGTGGGTGGCGGAGGGGTTGTAGACGAGCTGGGCGCCGCCCAGGCCGAGCTGCCGCCAGCCCTCCGGGAAGTGGCGGTCGTAGCAGATGTAGACGCCGACCCTGCCGACGGCGGTGTCGAAGACGGGCCAGCCGAGGTTGCCCGGCCGGAAGTAGAACTTCTCCCAGAAGCCCGTGACCTGCGGGATGTGATGCTTGCGGTACTTGCCGAGGTAGGAGCCGTCGGCGTCGATCACGGCGGCGGTGTTGTAGTAGAAGCCCGACTGCTCGACCTCGAAGACGGGGGCGACGATCACCATGCCGGTCTCGCGGGCGAGCTCCCGCATGCGCCGCACCGTGGGCCCGTCCGGCACGGGTTCGGCCCAGCGGTAGTGCTCCGCGTCCTGCACCTGGCAGAAGTACGGCGCGTTGAAGACCTCCTGGAACCCGATGACCCGCGCGCCCTGACGGGCCGCCTCGCGGGTGTGCTCCTCATGCTTGTCGATCATGGACGCGGTGTCGCCGGTCCAGGTGGCCTGGACCAGGGCCGCACGGACGACGTTGGCCATGAGCCGCTCCTTCGACGTACGTCAGAGCCAGAGCCTCTACGCCCGTAGAGCAGGCCTAGAGGGACGAACGTAAGCCTTTCGGACCACCTTGCCAAGACCATCGCCGCCAACCCGCGAAGTCGATCGCGTTTCACACCCCAGTGGGCGAGCGTCCCCCGGCCTCACACCCCGGCCGGCGCACACCGCCCCGCCAGCTCGTCCATCGACAGCCCGAGGACACGGGCCAGGGCGGCCACCGTGAAGAAGGCCGGGGTCGGGGCCCGCCCGGTCTCGATCTTGCGCAGGGTCTCCGCCGAGATGCCCGCGCTCGCCGCGACCTCCGCCATGCTGCGGTCGCCGCGCGCCTGACGCAGCAGCCGCCCGAGCCGCTCGCCGCGTTCGCGTTCTTCGGGAGTCAGAGGAGTGCGCACCATGCCGCCATCCTACGACCCCACCGGGATTCAAATACCGGTATAGTAATTGGGATGGTGGAACTGAAGACGGACACCTCGATCGACGCCATGCACGAGACCGGCCAGGTGGTCGCACGGGCGCTCACCGCCGTGCGCCGGGCCGCGGACGTGGGAGTCTCCCTCCTGGAGCTGGACGAGCTGGCCCGTGACGTACTGCGCGAGGCGGGCGCCGGCTCGCCGTTCCTCGGCTACCGGCCCTCCTTCGCCCCGACCCCGTTCCCTGCGGTCCTGTGCGCCTCGGTCAACGACGCGATCGTGCACGGCATCCCCCATGGCTACCGGCTGCGCGACGGCGACCTGCTCTCCCTGGACTTCGGCGCCGAGCTCGGCGGCTGGGCCGGCGACTCGGCGGTCAGCTTCGTCGTCGGCCGGCCGCGCCCCGCCGACCTGAGGCTGATCGAGACCGCCGAGCGGGCGCTGGCCGCCGGCATCGAGGCGGCCGTGGCCGGCAACCGCATCGGCGACATCGCCCACGCCATCGGCTCGGTGTGCCGCGCGGCGGGCTACGGCATCCCGGACGGCTTCGGCGGCCACGGCATCGGCCGCCGCATGCACGAGGACCCCGCCGTCCCCAACGAGGGCCGCCCCGGCCGCGGCCTCCCCCTGCGCCCCGGCATGGTCCTCGCCATCGAACCCATGCTGATCGCCGGCGGCGGGGACGGCTACCACGCGGCTCCGGACGGCTGGACCCTCCGCACGAACGACGGCTCCCGGGCAGCCCACGTGGAACACACGGTGGCGATCACAAGAACAGGCCCCCGCATCCTCACGGAACGGTAGGACAACCAACCTCAGGGGCGCGGGGCCGCATCGATATGCGGCTCCGCCGCGTGGGCGCGAAAAACCACAACGCACCCGCACCCGCACAACAAGACCACGCCCCCGAGCTCGTAGGCGCCCGCCCCAAATTCATACGCGCCCGACATGCCCGAAGAAACCACACGTGCCATCGTTGAATGAGCGCAGCTCAACCGGATACTCGGCGGGAGCCACTCGTCAGCGGAGGAACGGAAAACGATGACCAGCGGCTACCTCGGCCCGGAAGGCGACCCCTTCAGTGAGTTCTTCGCCCGCTTCTTCGGCGGGCCACGCCCCGGCCCCCGGCAGGTCGACATCGGCAGGCTGCTCAGCCAGCCCGCCCGGGAGCTCGTCAAGGGCGCGGCGCAGTACGCCGCCGACCACGGCAGCCGGGACCTGGACACCGAGCACCTGCTGCGGGCCGCGCTCGCCACCGAGCCCACCCGCAGCCTGCTCAGCCGGGCCGGCGCGGACCCCGACTCGCTCGCGACGCAGATCGACGAGCGGTCCGGCCCCGTGCAGCGTCCGGG
>NZ_POTZ01000293.1 GCF_003236365.1 Streptomyces sp. NTH33 | reverse complement strand
GAGTGGAGGCACGGGGTGGGGCGACCGGCCGGAGCTGGCGCGGGTGTGCCGGCTGTCGATGGGGATGGCCATGGTGGCCATGCTGCTGACGATGTGAGACGGCACCTTCCGGGACGGCGGGGACGGGTGCGCGGTGCCGTGGTCTGTGTCACTTTGCCGCGCGGAGCCGTACCCCGGACCGTCGGCCGCTCATAGGGTGATCACATGATGGTCCCCGCGCTCCTGCTGCTGCTCGGCGCCCTCATCGCCGTCGCCGCCCCTCGGCTGCTCGCCCGGGCCGACTGGCCGGACCGGGAACCGGTGCTGGCGCTGTGGGCGTGGCAGTGCGTGGTGGCCGCGGTCCTGCTGTGCTGCGCGCTGTCGATGACGCTCAGCGCCGCTGCCGCCTGGCAGGAGGTGCGCGGCCATGTGTTCGCCACGGCTCCGCGTCCGGTGGTGGAGGCGTACGCGTTCGGCGTGGCCGGGGCCTGGGCGCCGGCCGCCGCGGTGGCGCTCGCCTGCGGCGGGGTGTGGAGCGCGGCGATGCTGGTCCGCGAGGTCGTACGGGCCCGGGCCCGGCGGCGCCGGCGGCGGGCCGAACTCCTCGTCCGTGCCCCGCTGCTGCCCGGTGAGGAGCCCGGCAACGACCGGCTCGTCGTGCTGGAGGGCGAGCGGCCGGACGCCTGGTGGCTGCCCGGCCCCTCGCCCCGGCTGGTCATCACCACGGCCGCGTTGCGGCGGCTGAAGGGGCGGCAGCTGGACGCCGTCCTCGCGCACGAGCAGGGCCACGCGCGGGCCCGGCACGACTGGCTGCTGCACTGCTCCTCCGCGCTGGCGGGCGGTTTTCCGCAGGTGCCGGTGTTCGCCGCGTTCCGCGACGAGATGCACCGGCTGGTCGAGCTCGCCGCCGACGACATGGCCTCGCGCCGCTTCGGCCGTCTGACGACCGCCCTCGCCCTGGTCGAACTCAACGAGCACCGGGGCGTGTTCGGCCCCTGCCCCGCCTCGGGGGCCCAGGTCCCCGAGCGGGTGCACCGCCTCCTCACTCCCCCGGCCCGGCTGACGGCGGCCCGCAGACTGCGCCTGACGGCGCTCGCGTCGCTCGTACCGGTGGTGCCGGTGCTGGTGGCGTTCGTACCGGGGCTGAGGGCGCTGGGCTGACCTGCGGCCCCGTCTGCGATCGTCCGGAACAGGTGGTCCGGGCGGCCGGATTGGGTCATGATCGCACCATGGCTGCCGTGCTCTTCGACTTCTCCGGAACCCTCTTCCGTGTCGAGCCCACCGGGTCCTGGCTGCGTGCCGTGCTGGACGAGACCGCACTCGCTCTGGACGAGCGGGAACTGGCCGAGAAGGCGCGGGCGCTGGAGGAGGCGGGAGCGCTGCCGGGCGGCGCGTCCCCCGTGCGGCTGCCCGAGGAGCTGGCCGGGCTGTGGGAGGTCCGGGACCGCAGCGCCGAGCAGCACCGGGCCGCGTACACCGCCCTCTCCCGCCAGGTCCCGCTGCCCGAACCGGGGTTGCACGACGCGCTGTACGACCGGCACATGACCCCGGCGGCCTGGGCGCCCTACCCGGACGCGGCCGAGGTGCTGCGCACGCTGCGCGAGCGGGGGATCGGCGTGGGCGTGGTGAGCAACATCGGCTGGGACCTGCGCCCGGTGTTCCGCGCGCATGGCCTCGACACGTACGTCGACGCCTATGTGCTGTCGTACGAGCACGGCATCCAGAAGCCGGACCCGCGCCTGTTCGCGGCCGCCTGCGCGGAACTCGGCGCGGACCCCGAGGACGTGCTCATGGTCGGCGACGACCGCCGTGCGGACGGCGGTGCGGCGGCTCTGGGCTGCGGGGTGCGCTTCGTGGACCATCTGCCGGTCACGGACCGGCCGGACGCGCTGCTGCCGGTGCTCGACCTGATCGGCCGACGAGCGGCCTGAGCCCGCCGGACGCGCGTGAGTCCGCCTCGGACGATCCCCCGCGTCGCCCGAGGCGGACGGCAGCCCGACCGGACCCCTTGCCGGGGCCGGCGCGCTCGTGCCGAGTATAGTTGGCTGGCAGCCAGTCAACACAGGAGTTTCGCATGTCTCCGCGCAGCGCCTCGGTCAATGAAGAGTTGCGGCGGCGTTCCCGGGAGCGGCTTCTGCAGGCGGCGGTCGAACTGGTCGGCGAGCACGGGTACGACGCGACGACGCTCGGCGCCATCGCCGACCGCGCGGGGGCGGCCCGCGGCCTGGTCTCCTACTACTTCCCCGGCAAGCGCCAGCTGGTGCAGTCCGCCGTGCACCGGCTGATGCACCGCACGCTTCAGGAGGCGCTGGAGCGCGAGCCGCGCACCGAGGACGGCCGGGAGCGGCTGGCGCGGGCCATCGACGCGATCCTGGGGCTGGCCCGGGACCGGCCGGTGCTGATGCGGCAGCACATGGCGGGGATCCTCCAGGCGGAGGGCTTCGTGCAGTGCCCGGAGCAGCAGCGGCTCTCCCAGCTCCTGCGGGACACCGTCGTCCGGCGCGGTTCGACGGACGTCGACGCCGACTACCCGATGCTGCGGGCCCTGCTGATGGGCGCCGTCTACGCGGCGCTGGTGCCCGGGGCGCCGATGCCGGTACCGGTGCTGCGGGCGGAGCTGTTCAAGCGCTACCGGCTCGACTGGGACATGGGCCTGCCGCCCGGGACCCGGCCGCCCGGCGGCTCCCACGAGACCGACCTGTCCCGCTTCTTCGCCACCGGCCGGCACCCGGCGCACCCGCCGGAGCGGTAGTCCGGCGGCCCCGGGCCGTGGTCCGGCAGCCGGCGCACGGCTCGTCGGGACGACACGCGGGCGATCCCGTGCCGCCGGTCTCCCCCGGTGGTCCGCTTGGTGCGATGCTGGAGCCATCAGCGATCTCCTCCGATCCGCCGGGGTAAGGAGTTCCGCAGTGCTGCGTGTCGCCGTCGTCGGCTCGGGGCCGAGCGGATGCTACACCGCTCAGGGCCTCGTCCAGCAGGACCCCTCGGTGTGTGTCGACGTGCTCGACCGGCTCCCGTGCCCGTACGGGCTGGTGCGCTACGGCGTGGCGCCGGACCACGAGAAGATCAAGTCTCTGCAGAACAACCTGCGTACGGTCCTGGAGCACGAGCGGGTCCGGTTCCTGGGCGGCGTGCGGGTCGGCGGCCCCGGCGGGCTGCCCGTCGGGCGGCTGCGGGAGCTGTACCACGCGGTGGTGTACTGCGTGGGCGCCGCCACCGACCGGCACCTGCAGATCCCGGGCGAGGACCTGCCGGGCAGCTGGTCGGCGACCGAGTTCGTCTCCTGGTACAGCGCCCACCCCGACGCCGTGGACGACGGTTTCGTCCGGGACGCGCGGTCGGCCGTCGTCATCGGCGTGGGCAACGTCGCCGTGGACGTCACCCGCATGCTGGCCCGCGGCGCGGCCGAGCTGCGCCGTACCGACATACCCGAGGGCGCGCTGGCCGCGCTCGCGGCGAGCCGGGTGACCGAGATCCACATGGTGGGCCGGCGCGGCCCCTCGCAGGCCCGCTTCACCACCAAGGAGCTGCGTGAGCTGGGTGCCCTGCCGGACACCGACGTCGTCGTCGACCCGGAGGAGCTGGCGCTGGATCCGGCGTACACGGACCCCTCGGCGCTGCCCGCCGCCCAGCGCCGCAACATCGAGGTCCTGCGCGGCTGGGCGGCGGCGCCCGCGAAGGGCGGTGCCCGCCGGATCCGGCTGCGCTTCTTCCTGCGCCCCGCCGAACTGCTCGCCGCGGACGGCAGGGTGGGAGCGGTGCGGCTGGAACGCACGGTGCCGGACGGGCACGGCGGCGTGAGCGGGACCGGGCGGTACGAGGACATCGACGCCCAGCTGGTGCTGCGGTCCGTGGGCTACCGCGGAGTGCCGCTGGACGGGCTGCCCTTCGACGCCGGCACCGGTACGGTGCCGCACCAGGACGGGCGCGTCCTGCGCGACGGGGCCGTCGCGCCGGGCGAGTACGTGGCCGGCTGGATCAAGCGGGGCCCCACGGGCGTCATCGGCACCAACCGGCCCTGTGCGAAGGAGACGGTCACGTCGCTGCTGGCGGACGCGCCCGCGCTCGTCCGCAGGCAGGTCCCGGACGACTCCGTCCCCGCCCTGCGCGCCGAGGGTGTCGAGCCCGTGGAGTGGGCGGGCTGGCAGGCCATCGAACGGGCCGAGGCGGCCCTCGGCGCCTCCCTGGGCCGCGGCGCAGTCAAGCTCCCGGACTGGGAGTCACTGCGCGCGGCGGCACGCAGCAGGGCCCCGTAGGGCCGGTCGCCGCCCTCCGCCTGCCCGGCGACGCTCCCCCGGCCTGGCGGCTGGGAGGTGTTCCGAGGCACGCACTCCCCGCGTTCTTCGGACGGGGCTCGGGAAGGCGCCGGCGCCGGGCCCGCTCCCGGGACTCCTGGAGCGGACGACGGGGGTCCTGCGTTCCGGCAGCCGGCGGTACGGCGGGAGCCCGGCACCGGGGACCCGGCCGAACCGAGCCCCCGGAGCACCGCAGAAGCCCGACGCCAGGACCTGGCGCAGACCGGCCACCGTGCTCGCACCCGGCCGACCCGGCCGCCAGTGGCGCAACCGGAGCCGGACACCAGGGCCCCGGCGAGAAGGAGCCGCCGGCGGCAGGTGGTCGTCGGTCGGCGGTCCTCCGTCCTCGGGCCGGCCGGAGTCAGGGCCGGGCCGGTTCCGGGGGCCTGTTCTTCGGGAGGAGGCGGGCGACCGTCTCCTCCAGACGGGGCAGGGCCCGCTGGCCCGCCAGGGCCAGCGCGATCGCCGCGGCGACGCCGGCCCAGGCGACGGGGCCGAGCGGGGTGCAGCCCAGGGCCCGGCTGACGCCGGGCGTCTGGATCAGCGCGACGAGGGCGGCCGCGGAGCCCAGGGAGGTCACCCGGACCAGCGGGCTGTCGCGGCGGTCGAGCAGGGTCTGGGCGAGCTGGGTGCCGACCACGGCGCACAGGGCCATCGTGCTGGAGCGGCGGTTGGTGCCGGGTGTGAAGCGGCCGATCAGCCAGGCCGTGAGCGCGCCCAGGCACGTGGTCAGGGCACGGTGGCGGATCTGCCGGATCAGCGCCCCGCCCAGGACCCCGCCGGCCGGGTCCTCCGGCGTCGCCGACCGCACCCGCTCGCCGTCCTCCTTCGGGGTCACCGCGACCGCCATCGCCGGGAACAGGTCCGTGAACAGGTTCACCAGGAGCATCTGGCGGGTGGACAGCGGCGCGGTGCCCGACAGCAGCGTGCCGAGGAGGCCGAAGCCGACCTCGCCGGCGTTGCCGCCGATCAGGATGGCGATGGCGTCGGCGACGCTGTGCCACAGGGCGCGGCCCTCGCAGACCGCGTCGATCAGGACGGTCAGATCGTCGTCGGTGAGGACGATGTCGGCGGCGTTGCGCGCGGCCGCCGAGCCGCGGGCGTTGATGCCCACGCCGATGTCGGCGGCGCGGATCGCCGCGGCGTCGTTGGCGCCGTCGCCGACCATGCCGACCACCCGGCCCGCGTCCCGGAGCGCCTCGACGACCTGCAGCTTCTGCTCGGGCGCGACCCGGGCCACGACGCCGGCGTCCCGCAGCATACGGGCCCGGGCCGAGCGGTCCGCGGCGGCGAGTTCGTCGCCGGTGACCACGACGGTGTCCTCGGGCCAGCCCAGTTCGGTGGCGATCGCCCGGGCGGTCTGCGGGTGGTCGCCGGTGAGCATGACCGGCCGTACGCCTTCTTCGTACAGACCACGCACCAGGGCCGTGGACGTCTCGCGGGGCACGTCCGACAGCGCCAGCAGGCCGATGAACTCCAGTTCCCGCAGCTCTTGTTCGAGTACGTCCTCGACGACCTCGTGCTCGTCGAGCCGTCGCTGCGCCACCGCCAGCACCCGCAGTCCGTGCCCGGCCAGCGCGCGCGAGGTGTCGACGGCGTGGGCCGGGAGACCGGCGCAGGCGGGCAGGACGGTCTCGGGGGCGCCCTTGACCACGAGCATGCGGGGGCCGTCCGCGGCACGTCCGACGCCGGCGGCGTATCCGCGGGTGGTTTCAAAGCCGAGTTCGTCGAGCTGCATCCAGTGCGGGTCGGGGCCGGCCGCGTCGAGGACGGCCTCGTCGGTGGCGTGCACCGGCCGGTCGGAGCCGCCGTTCAGCCGCGGACAGGCCCGCGCGGCGATACGCAGTGTGTCCGCGGACTCCGCTTCGCCGACCGCGTGGACCGTCCCGGCGGCGTCGGACGCCCGCACCACGCGCAGCCGGTTCTCGGTGAGGGTGCCGGTCTTGTCGAAGCAGACGGTGTCCATCCGGCCCAGCGCCTCCAGCGTGCGCGGGGTCCGTACGAGGACGCCGTCGCGGCTGAGCCGCCGGGCCGCCGCCAGCTGCGCCACCGTGGCCACCAGCGGCAGGCCCTCGGGGACGGCGGCCACACCGACGGCCACGCCACCGCTGACCGCCTCGCGGATCGGGGTGCCGCGCAGCAGCGCCAGGCCGGTCACCCCGGCTCCGCCCGCCAGCGTGAGCGGCAGGGCCTTGCGGGTGAGTTCCTGCAGCCTGGCCTGCACGCCCGCGGCCGGGGGCGTGCGGGCGGCCAGGTGCACGGCGCGGGCGGCCTCGGTGTCCTCCCCGGTGTCGACCACGACGGCCCGGGCCTGTCCGGCCACCACGGTCGTGCCCTCGAAGACCATGCAGAGCCGGTCGGCGACCGCCGCGTGCGGGGTCGGGGCGATCTGCTTCTGCACCGGCAGCGACTCCCCGGTCAGCGCGGACTCGTCGACCTCCAGGCCGTCCTCCCACAGCAGCCGGGCGTCGGCGGGCACCACGTCGTCGCCCTTCAGCTCGATCACGTCGCCGGGCCGCAGCTTTCCGGCGTCGACCGTACGGATGCCGTCGGCCGGGGCCTCGCCCTCCGGCGGCGCGACGCGCGCCTTCTGCTTCTGCCCGGCGACCAGCCCGGACAGCGCCCGCTCGGCGCGCAGCCGCTGGACGCCGCCGACGAGGGCGTTCAGGTCGAGGGCGCCGACGACGAGCAGGGCGTCCACCACGGAACCGAGGATCGCGGAGGCCGCCGAGCCGACGGCCAGGACCGGCGTGAGGGGGTCGTGCAGTTCGCCGCGCACGGCTTGGCCGAGGTCGTAGGTCCAGCGGGCCGGGGCGAGGACGGGGTGCCGGGTGAGGCGGTCGACGGCCTTGCGGACCCGGCCGGTGGCCTGCTCGAACGGGGTCGGTACGGCGGCCGGCCGGTGTTCCAGCCGGTCCTGTGCCTCGTCCGGGCCGAGTTCGTGCCAGTGCACGCGCGGGTGCGGGTGCGGGGCACGGGCCGCCGCCACGCCGAGGGCGGCGCGTGTCCCGGACAGCAGGGCGATCGCCGCGGCGATGTCGACCGGTGCGTGCCGCAGTCCCGGCAGCACGGTGCGGCGCCCACGTCCGCCCTTGGACTCGCCGACGGCCACGAGCAGCCCGGACAGCGCGGCGCCGGACCGGGCGAGGGTCTGGGCCCGGCGGCCCACCGTCCGGGCGGCCGGGACGGCGGTCAGCACCCGCCACACGTCGGGCAGTCCGTGCAGGGCCATGATGTCCGCGCCCCAGGTGACGGCGGCGCCGTCGTCCGTCAGGGCGACGGCGATGTCGCTGCCGCGCAGCCCGGCCAGGATGTCGTGGTCGTCGGCGGACCGCATCCGGGCGACGGTGACGACCGCGCCCTCCCCGCCGCGCAGCCCGTACACCACGTCGTCCAGGGGGCGCCGGGCGTCCACGACCTGGTCGGCGAGGGCGGTGAAGTCCTCCAGGGCCGGGTTGTCCACCACGACGACCCTGAGGCCGGCCTGGCGGGCCGCGTCCAGGACCGGCTCGGTCCACGGGTCCGCCTCGCCGTCGTCGGTGCACAGCGCGCTCGGGTGCAGGACGACGGTGCCGGCCATCTCCAGCTGCCGCAGCCGCTCGGGGTCGCGGACCAGTACGCCGGTCCGGGCGAGCGTGGTGCTGAGCACGGCGTGGAAGACGGCGGGTCCGTAGCGCGCGGCCTTGGGCGAACCGGCGAGCACCGCCTCGGCCGCCTCGGTCGCCTGCCGCTTGACCAGCAGGGTCACCGCCGCGCCCAGCAGGCTGCCGACGGAGGCGTGGTCGGCGTACTCCTGGGCCGGCGTGACGCGCAGCGGCGGGCGCGCGGAGACGTCCGTGGCCACGCTGATGCGGTGGGGTGCGCACAGCTGGTCGTGGACGGCGTCGAAGGCGGCCGAGCGGGCCACCGTGTCGGCCAGCTGGCAGGCGCGCAGCGCCCCGTCCAGCACCAGCGAGGTGGGGGTCTGGCCGGCGCCGTGCACGGCCGCGTTCGCCCAGGCCAGCAGCAGTTCCATACGGGGCCTGCCCAGCCGGGCGCGCAGCCAGGCGCGACAGCGCGGGTTCTCCCGCAGCAGCGTCACTGCGGCGGTCACCATGCGGGGAGAGGGGGGCAGGCGCAGGAAGTAGGAGGTGAGTCCCGCGGCGATGCCCACCCCGTCGGCGGCGAGCGTGCCCACGGCGGCCCGCACCCCGGCCGGGTCGGCGGGGTGCGTGATCTCCTCCGGGTCGCCGCCCTCCAGGACCAGCCCCTCCCGGGCGGCGAGGGCGGAGGCGTGGTCCATGACCCGGTCGGCGACCTCGTCCTCCGTCACGGTGACGACCAGGCGCGCGAGCCCCTGGTCCCAGTAGGCGAAGAGCACGTCCGGCCGCTCGGCCAGCGCCACGGCCATGCGCCGGGCCAGGTGTTCCCTCCCGCCCGCGCGTCGCACCCGCTGCGGATCCGCGGGCCGCAGCGCGAGGTGCGCCCGCGTGCCGGACCGCCAGTGGGCGTCCTCGCCGGGCAGCGCGTTCCAGGCGACGCGCGCGACCCGCACGGCGGTGTCCGCACCGCGCACGCCGGCCCGCGCGGTTCCCGCCACCGCGCCGGCGGCCACCCCCACCGCCGGTGCCGCCGTCCGTGCGAGCAGACGGGCGGCGGCCGACGGCGCCGTCAGCAGACCGAGCACCATGGCGCGCCCTCAGAGGGTGGTGCGGTCGGGCCGCGCCGTCGGGCCGAGGGGTCCGGTGGACGCGCGCCCCCCGGGCGCCTCGCCCCGGCTCCCGGTGTCCGGCGGGGCGGCCTGCCCCTCGGAACCGGCGCCTCCCCCGGCCCTCAGTGC
>NZ_POTZ01000292.1 GCF_003236365.1 Streptomyces sp. NTH33 | reverse complement strand
ACAGGTGATGAACCTGCGGGCCGGTGGGGTCTGGTCGCGCGCACGATGGGAGTCCCCCTGCTCGTCAAGAGCTTGGGGAAGGAGCCGCATATCAGCAGAGCCCCGCGCCCCTGTCCCCACCCGGCGGGACGGACGCCGGGTGAAGGAGACCTCGATGCGGAGGACGGGATGTACAGAAACCTGGCGGAGCTCGCCCACGCGGCCCTGACGGCGCCGGGCACCGGCGGGGCGCACGCCGTGCCCGTACGGCTCGACGGCGTCACCAGGGCTGCCGTGGCCGACACCTGCGTCCGTGGTGACCTCGGCTTCGCCCTGCTCCTGCACCGGCGCAAGGACGGCTTCGTCGCCGAGGAGCTCTACTCCTCCAGCCGCGGCGACGGCGGGTCGTGGGACGTCCCGGACCACCTGTCCGGAAGCATGCTGGGGTTCGACCCGACCAGTGACCGGGAGATCGCGAACGTCCTGCGCGGCGCCTCACTGGTCTTCGGCGGCGAGTCCGAGATGGAGCTGTACACCGGACGACCCCAGTCCGACGAGGGCTACGAACTGCTGCGTTTCCACCAGTTGCTCGTCACCCCCGAGGCCGATCACCTCGAGGTCGAGGACACCTCACCGGGGGCCGGTGGCGCCCCCGTCCGCACCCGCGGGGCGCCCGCCTCCCACTTCGCCGTCGTCGTCTGTTTCCCCGGTGAGCGCTTCACGGTCCGCGCGATGACAGGGAGCGGGACCGGCGCCCGGCCCCTGGGGGACTCCTGGGAACTGACCGGCCCCGACCCCGACCAGAGCCCCGGCGCTAGAAGACCGACTCCGCCTCGTCCATCCGGTCCTTCGGCACCGTCTTCAGTTCGGTGACCGCCTCGGCGAGCGGGACCATCACGATGTCGGTGCCGCGCAGCGCGGTCATGTGGCCGAACTCGCCGCGGTGCGCGGCCTCCACCGCGTGCCAGCCGAAGCGGGTGGCGAGGACGCGGTCGTAGGCCGTGGGGACGCCGCCGCGCTGGACGTGGCCGAGGATGACCGGCTTGGCCTCCTTGCCGAGCCGCTTCTCCAGCTCGTACGCCAGTGCCGTACCGATGCCCTGGAAGCGCTCGTGGCCGTACTTGTCGATCTCGCCCTTGCCGTAGTCCATGGTGCCCTCGGCCGGGTGGGCGCCCTCGGCGACGCAGATCACGGCGAACTTCTTGCCGCGGTCGAAGCGCTCCTCGACCATCTTGACCAGGCCGGCCGGGTCGAAGGGGCGCTCGGGCAGGCATATGCCGTGGGCGCCGGCCGCCATGCCGGACTCCAGGGCGATCCAGCCCGCGTGGCGGCCCATGACCTCGACCACCATCACGCGCTGGTGGGACTCGGCGGTGGTCTTGAGGCGGTCCATCGCCTCCGTGGCCACGCCGACGGCCGTGTCGAAGCCGAAGGTGCGGTCGGTGGAGGAGATGTCGTTGTCGATCGTCTTCGGCACACCCACCACCGGCAGCCCCGCGTCCGACAGCATCCGCGCCGCCGTCAGCGTGCCCTCGCCGCCGATCGGTATGAGCGCGTCGATGCCGAACCGGTGGATCATGTCGGAGGCGTTCTCGCACGCCTCGCGGAGCCGGTCGCGCTCCAGCCGGGAGGAGCCGAGGATGGTGCCGCCGCGGGCCAGGATGCCGCCCACCGCGTTGAGGTCCAGGGTCCGGTAGCGGCCGTCGAGCAGGCCCGCGTAGCCGTCCTCGAAGCCGATGACCTCGTCGCCGTACGTCGTGACCGCTCGGTGCACGACCGACCGGATCACCGCGTTCAGCCCCGGACAGTCGCCGCCTGCCGTGAGAACTCCGATACGCATCGTGCTGTGTCTCCTGCTCACTGTTGACACCGGTGATCCTGTCCGATTGTTCCATGTCCCGGGGGCGGTATCGGCCTGGCGGGCGCCTTATCTGCCGGCCGGGGTAGTGTCAAGCAGGAGGGTTCCGCCCACTTCCGCTCACCCCTGTGGGCGTTTTTCGCAGAACGCCACCGACGAGGAAACGGAGAGCCGCGTGACCCGCAGCGTGTACGTGACCGGCATCGACCGCGGCGACGGCCGGCAGGTCGTCGAGCTGGGAGTCATGGAGCTGCTGACCCGGCAGGTCGACCGGGTGGGCGTCTTCCGCCCCCTCGTGCACGACGGCCCGGACCGCCTCTTCGAAGTGCTGCGCGCCCGCTACCGGCTCTCCCAGGACCCGGCGACCGTCTACGGCCTGGACTACCACGAGGCGAACACGCTCCAGGCCGAGCAGGGCACGGACGAGCTGGTCTCCGCTCTCGTCGACCGCTTCCACCTGGTGGCCCGGGACTACGACGTCGTCCTGGTGCTCGGCACCGACTTCGCCGAGACGCAGCTCCCCGACGAGCTGTCGCTCAACGCCCGGCTGGCGAACGAGTTCGGCGCCTCCGTGCTGCCGGTCGTGGGCGGCCGCAGGCAGACCGCCGAGTCCGTGCTCGCCGAGACCCGCAACGCCTACCGCGCCTACGACGGCCTGGGCTGCGACGTGCTGGCCATGGTCACCAACCGGGTGGCCCGCGGGGACCGGGACCTGATCGCCGAGCGGCTGGCCGGCCGGCTGCCGGTGCCCTGCTGGGTGGTGCCCGACGAGCCCGCCCTGTCCGCGCCGACGGTCGCGCAGATCACCCAGGTCCTGGACGGCAAGGTCCTGCTGGGCGACGACTCGGGGCTGGCCCGGGACGTCCTCGACTTCGTCTTCGGCGGCGCCATGCTGCCCAACCTCCTCAAGGCCCTCACCCCGGGCTGCCTGGTCGTCACCCCCGGCGACCGCGCCGACCTGGTCGTGGGCTCGCTCGCCGCGCACAGCGCCGGCACCCCGCCCATAGCCGGCGTACTGCTCACCCTGAACGAGGCGCCGCGGCAGGAGATCCTCACGCTCGCCTCCCGGCTCGCCCCGGGCACCCCGGTCGTCTCGGTGGCCGGCAACAGCTTCCCCACCGCCGAGCGGCTGTTCTCCCTGGAGGGCAAGCTGACCGCGGCCACCCCGCGCAAGGCGGAGACCGCGCTCGGCCTGTTCGAGCGGTACATCGACGTCGCCGACCTCAGCAAGCGGGTCTCCGCGCCGAGCAGCGACCGGGTCACACCGATGATGTTCGAGCACAAGCTGCTCCAGCAGGCCCGCTCCGACAAGCGGCGCGTGGTCCTGCCGGAGGGCACCGAGGAGCGCGTGCTGCGCGCGGCGGAGGTGCTGCTGCGCCGCGGCGTGTGCGACCTGACGCTGCTCGGGCCGGTGGACGCCATCCGCAAGAAGGCCGCCGACCTCGGCATCGACCTCGGCGACGCGCAGCTGATCGACCCGGCCCGCTCCGAGCTGCGGGACGCCTTCGCCGAGCGGTACGCCCGGCTGCGCGCCCACAAGGGCGTCACGGTGGAGCTGGCGTACGACGTCGTCTCGGACGCCAACTACTTCGGCACCCTCATGGTCCAGGAGGGCCTCGCCGACGGCATGGTGTCGGGCTCGGTGCACTCCACCGCCGCGACCATCCGGCCCGCCTTCGAGATCATCAAGACCAGGGACGGGGGTACCTCCCAGGGCGGAGCCTCCGGGGGAGCCTCGCTCGTGTCGTCCGTGTTCTTCATGTGCCTGGCCGACAAGGTGCTCGTCTACGGCGACTGCGCCATCAACCCCGACCCGGACGCCGAACAGCTGGCCGACATCGCCGTCCAGTCGGCGGCCACCGCCGCCCGGTTCGGCGTGCAGCCGCGGATCGCCATGCTGTCGTACTCCACCGGCACCTCCGGCTCGGGCGCCGACGTGGACAAGGTGCGCGAGGCGACCGAGCTGGTGCGGCTGCGCCGCCCGGACCTGCTGGTCGAGGGGCCGATCCAGTACGACGCGGCCGTGGAGCCGTCGGTGGCCGCGACCAAGCTGCCGGGCTCGAAGGTCGCCGGGCAGGCCACCGTGCTGGTCTTCCCGGACCTGAACACCGGCAACAACACCTACAAGGCCGTGCAGCGCTCGGCCGGCGCGATCGCGGTCGGCCCGGTCCTGCAGGGTCTGCGCAAGCCGGTCAACGACCTCTCGCGCGGCGCCCTGGTCCAGGACATCGTCACCACCGTCGCCATCACCGCCATCCAGGCCCAGGCCCAGTCGCCCGCCGACCGACGTCCGAACGGAGAGCTTTCGACACCGTGAGCGCGACCCGCGTCCTCGTCCTCAACTCCGGTTCCTCGTCGCTGAAGTACCAGCTGCTCGACATGCGCGACGCGAGCCGGCTCGCCGCCGGCCTGGTCGAGCGCATCGGCGAGCAGACCTCCCACCTCCAGCACACCTGCGTCGGCACGGGTGCCACCCGTGAGCAGCACGGTCCGATCGCCGACCACGACACCGCCCTGAAGACCGTGGGCCAGGAGCTGGCCAGGGACGGGCTCGGCCTGGACTCCCCCGAGCTGGCCGCGATCGGGCACCGGGTGGTGCACGGCGGCATGTTCTTCACCGAGCCCACCGTCATCGACGACGCGGTGCTCACCGAGATCGAGCGGCTGATCCCGGTGGCGCCCCTGCACAACCCGGCCAACCTCACCGGCATCCGCACGGCCGTGGCGCTGCGCCCGGACCTGCCGCAGGTCGCCGTCTTCGACACGGCGTTCCACACGACCATGCCGGAGTCCGCGGCCCGCTACGCGATCGAGACGAAGGTCGCGGACCGGTTCCGGGTGCGCCGCTACGGCTTCCACGGCACCTCGCACGCGTACGTCTCCCGGGCCACGGCCGAACTGCTGGGCAGGGCGCCTCAGGACGTCAACGTGATCGTGCTGCACCTGGGCAACGGGGCGTCCGCCTCGGCGGTGCGGGGCGGGCGGTGCGTGGACACCTCCATGGGGCTCACCCCGCTGGAGGGGCTGGTGATGGGAACGCGTTCGGGTGACCTGGACCCGGCCGTCATCTTCCATTTGCGGCGCGTTGCCGGAATGTCCATGGACGAGATCGACAATCTTCTCAACAAGAAGAGCGGACTGTTCGGTCTGTGCGGCGACAACGACATGCGGGAGATACGGCGCCGGATGGACGAGGGCGACGACGCGGCACGGCTCGCGTTCGAGATCTACGTCCACCGGCTGAAGAAGTACATCGGCGCCTATTACGCGGTACTCGGCACGGTGGACGCGGTCGTCTTCACCGCCGGGGTCGGCGAGAACGCCGCCTTCGTGCGCGAGGCCGCCGTCGCGGGCCTGGAGGGACTGGGCCTGGCGGTGGACGGCGAGCGCAACGCCGTACGGAGCGGCGAGGCGCGGCTGATCTCGCCCGAGGGTGCGCGGGTGGCCGTGGCCGTGGTTCCCACGGACGAGGAAATGGAGATCGCGAGACAAACGTACGCACTGGTGGGAAACAGCGGCTGACAACGGCTGTCGACGGCTGATGACAGCCGAAGGCGGCTGATTTTCCATGCGCGCCTGAGCGCGGCTCCGCACATTTGTATCTTCCGCCAGACGGAATATTCCGTAGCGAAACAAACCGATAGGATCGCCCCATGCGCCGTTCGAAAATCGTCTGTACTCTCGGCCCCGCGGTCGACTCCCACGAGATGCTCGTCGCCCTGGTCGAAGCGGGCATGAACGTGGCCCGCTTCAACTTCAGCCACGGCACGCACGCCGAGCACCAGGGACGGTACGACCGCGTCCGCGCCGCCGCCAAGGAGACCGGCCGGGCCATCGCGGTCCTCGCCGACCTGCAGGGGCCGAAGATCCGCCTGGAGACCTTCGCCGAGGGGCCGGTCGAACTCGAGCGGGGTGACGAGTTCACGATCACCACCGAGGACGTTCCGGGCGACAAGCACATCTGCGGCACGACGTACAAGGGGCTGCCGGGCGACGTCTCGCGCGGCGACCAGGTCCTGATCAACGACGGCAACGTCGAGCTGAAGGTGCTGGACGTCGAGGGCCCGCGGGTGAAGACGATCGTCATCGAGGGCGGTGTCGTCTCCGACCACAAGGGCATCAACCTGCCCGGCGCCGCGGTGAACGTGCCCGCGCTGTCCGAGAAGGACGTCGAGGACCTGCGCTTCGCGCTGCGCATGGGCTGCGACATGGTCGCCCTGTCCTTCGTCCGGGACGCCAAGGACGTCGCCGACGTGCACCGGGTCATGGACGAGGAGGGCCGCCGCGTCCCCGTCATCGCCAAGGTGGAGAAGCCGCAGGCGGTGGAGAACATGCAGGACGTCGTGATGGCGTTCGACGGCGTGATGGTCGCCCGCGGCGACCTGGCCGTCGAGTACCCGCTCGAGAAGGTCCCCATGGTGCAGAAGCGCCTGATCGAGCTGTGCCGGCGCAACGCCAAGCCGGTGATCGTGGCGACCCAGATGATGGAGTCGATGATCACCAACTCCCGTCCGACCCGCGCCGAGGCCTCCGACGTGGCCAACGCGATCCTGGACGGCGCCGACGCGGTGATGCTGTCGGCCGAGTCGAGCGTGGGCGCGTATCCGATCGAGACCGTCAAGACGATGTCGAAGATCGTCAAGGCGGCCGAGGAGGAGCTGCTCTCCAAGGGCCTGCAGCCGCTGGTGCCCGGCAAGAAGCCGCGCACGCAGGGCGGTTCGGTGGCCCGTGCCGCCTGCGAGATCGCCGACTTCCTGGGCGCCAAGGGCCTGGTGGGCTTCACCCAGTCCGGCGACACGGCCCGCCGGCTGTCCCGCTACCGCGCGGTCCAGCCGATCCTGGCGTTCACCACCGACGAGTCCACCCGCAACCAGCTGGCGCTCAGCTGGGGCGTGGAGCCGCACGTGGTGCCGTTCGTCAACAGCACCGACGAAATGGTCGAGCTGGTCGATCAGGAGATGGTCAAGCTCAGCCGCTTCGCCCCCGGCGACACGGTCATCATCACCGCCGGCTCGCCCCCCGGTGTCCCCGGCACCACCAACATGGTCCGCGTCCACCACCTGGGCGGCGGCGGCCGCGACTGACCGCGCACGGTCCGTCCGTTGTGGCGCTGAGGGCGCCCCCTGCGAACAGGGGGCGCCCTCAGGCGTGTTGCGGCTCCCGGACGTCGCCCCGCAGGCTCAGTCGGTGGTGTAGAGGTGCATGCCGGGTACGTGGAGGTTGCCGCCGAACTGGGCCGCCTGGACCACGCGGACCTTGGTGAAGTAGATCAACGGGATGTTCAGCGGGGGCGGCTTGTCCGGGCTGAACGTGACCGGGACCAGGCCGAACAGGTTGCCGGAGATGCTCTCGGTGTACATCACCGTGTCGCCGCCCCGGATCGTGGACGTCGAGCGCGTGGCCGCCTGCACGTGGTAGGTCCTGCCGGACTGCTTGTCCTTCACCGTCTGGTGCAGGTCGCCGATGTCCGTGCCCTTGGAGATGACGTACTTCAGCACCTTCTTCACGGTGCCGTTGGCGGTCCTGACCTCGACGATGCCCTGGTAGTCGGCGCCCTTCAGCGTCAGCGAGCTGGCGTCCAGGTACCAGGGGTCGTCGGCCAGGAGCACCGTGTTGTCCACGCCGCCCACGGCGTCGGTGGCGACCGGGCAGTTCTCCAGGTCCGTGGTGGCGCTCGCGGACGGGCTCGGCGAGGCGGTGGCCTCGTCGGCCGCGTCCTCCACGGCCTTCCCGGCATCCTCGGCCGTCCCGGCAGCCTCGGACGCCGTGTCGGTCGTGTCCTTCACGGTGTCCTCGACCGTGTCGGTGACCTTCTCGGCGGCGTCCTTGGCGGTGTCGGACCCGCCCTTGTCCGCGGGGGCCGTGGCGTCCTTCGTCCCGTCCGCCGACGGTGCGGCGGAGGCGGACGGCGTGGCCTCGGCAGCGGGGGCCGCCTCGGAGTCCGGCTTGCCTCCGGTGAGGACGCCCCCGAGTGTGTCGCCGACAGCCCCCAGCAGACCGCCGCTCCTGCTCGCGGACTCCGACGGGGCCGGCGTGCCGGCGTCACCGGCACCCGAGCCGCCCGGTTTGCTCTCCGGGGCGGTGTCGGACGGCTTGGGCGCGGCCTTGTCGCCGGAACCTGAACCCGGCGAAGAGGACGTGCCCGAAGAGCTCTTGTCAGCGGTGTCAGCGGTGTCCGCGGTGTCCGCGGTGTCCGCGGTGTCCGCGGTGTCCGCGGTGTCCGCGGAGGATGTCGTCGAAGGGGCCGGCTCCGCGGCGCCGTCCTTGCCGCCCTTGTCGTCCTCGGCGGAGTCACCGGCACTCGCGGAGGCGGACGGCGTCGGCGAGGCCGAGGGCTCGTCCTCGTCCTTGGAGCCGTCCAGCGCCGCGACGCAGTCCTTGTACTCGTCGATCGTCAGGCTCTTGGCGGACGGCGTCGAGGGGTTGTTGTCGGCGACGGCGAGCGTCGACGTGAACCCCATCCCCATGAGGACCGCCGTCGGCATGGCCGCCATGGCGATGGCCTTGCCGGCCGGCATGTGGAACCTGGTGAACAGCGGCTTCCTGGGTGCCGCGTGGCGGGGCCCGGTTCTCGCACGGGACTCGTCCACCTCAGCCCCGTGGGCCACCTCGTCAGTCGGCACTGTGCCTCCCGTTCGCCCCGTTGGCGGGGCTCGTTCCTGACAGGTCGTTCGACTCGCTCGGCTCGCTCGTCCCGTCCACCGCCGTCTCGGTCGCGGCCTGCGGAGCACCGCCCTGGACCGGGCCGGCCTCCTCGACACCCTTCGGCGCGGGCGGTACGCCCTCCGCCCACGAAACGGCCATCGCGCCGCCGATGAGTGCGAGCAGGAAGCCGATGCCGAAGCCGCCGAAGTTGGACACGGGGATGGACACCAGCGCCAGCAGGATCGCCGCGACGCCCGCGAAGACCCGGATGTGTTTCTGGAACCAGAGGCTGATGCCCAGGACGACGAGCAGCACGCCGATGATCAGGGAGCCGGCTCCCGCGGTGGTCGCCATCGTCAGGGTCAGGTGACCGAGCTGGAGATGGGCGTACGGGAAGTACATGATCGGAAAGCCGCCGAGCAGGACGAGCAGCCCGGACCAGAACGGACGGGTGCCCCGCCAGGCGCGGAACTGCAGCCTCCGGCGGAGGAACTGGCCGGAGGCGGCAGGAGTCTCGGCGCTCATGGAAAACAGCTCCCTGGTGCGGCGTTGCTGTGATGAGGGTGGTGCTTCGTGGTGCGGGGGGTGTGAAGGAGCGGGTGAAGGGTGGGAC
>NZ_POTZ01000291.1 GCF_003236365.1 Streptomyces sp. NTH33 | reverse complement strand
AAGAGACAGACCTGGTGCTTCCGTGGGGTCCCCCCGCGCTCAGGCCCGCGTGGCCACCCCCGTCAGCGCCGTCACCACCGGATCCAGCGCCTGGTGTATCTCGTCGCCGATCGAGCGGAAGAAGGGCAGGGGGGCGCCGTAGGGGTCGTGGACCTCGTCCGCCTCGGCCGTGGGGGCCAGGAGCCACCCGCGCAGGGCGGCGGCGGCGCGGACCAGGGCACGGGCGCGTTCGACCACGCCGTCCTCCAGGGGAGGCAGCGTGGCCGGGTCTATCGCCCGCACCAGGCGGGTGAACTCCTTGAGGGTGAAGGTGCGCAGACCCGCCGAGTGGCCCATGGAGATGACCTGGGCGCGGTGGTCACGGGTGGCGGTCAGCACGAGGTCGGCCATGATCACGTGCTCGTCCAGCAGCTCGCGGCCCACGAAGCCGGAGGCGTCCGCGCCGAAGTCGGCCAGCACGGTCTCCGCGTTGGCCTCCATCGGCGCGCCCTCGTGGCCCCAGGTGCCCGCGCTCTCCACGATCAGCCCACCGCCGGGGAGCGGGCCGCCGAGCCGGTCCGCCAGGAAGTGCCGGGTCAGCCGCTCGGTGATGGGCGAGCGGCACACGTTGCCGGTGCTGACGTGGAGGATGCGGAAGGTGTCGCCTATGCCGCGCATGGGGGTCCCCCCTGCCCGAGCGCAGTCGAGAGCTCGGGGGATTCGGGCGCCGTCAATTCGCCACCTCGAGGTCGGGTACGACCTTCCGCAGCTCCTCCGGCGACAGGGCGCCCTCGCGCAGCAGCACGGGCACCCTGCTGGTGACGTCGACGATGGAGGACGGCACGTTGCCGGGGGTCGGGCCGCCGTCGAGGTAGACGGAGACGGAGTCGCCGAGCATGTCCTGCGCGGCGTCGCAGGTCTCCGGCGCGGGGTGGCCGGTCAGGTTCGCCGAGGAGACGGCCATCGGGCCGGTCTCGGTGAGCAGTTCGATGGCGACCGGGTGCAGCGGCATCCGCACGGCGACCGTGCCCCGGGTGTCCCCCAGGTCCCACTGCAGGGACGGCTGGTGCCGGGCGACCAGCGTCAGCGCGCCCGGCCAGAAGGCGTCCACGAGCTCCCAGGCCATCTCGGAGAAGTCGGTGACCAGGCCGTGCAGGGTGTTCGGGGAGCCGATGAGGACGGGGGTGGGCATGTTGCGCCCCCGGCCCTTGGCGGCGAGCAGGTCGGCCACGGCCTCGGAGGAGAAGGCGTCGGCGCCGATGCCGTAGACGGTGTCGGTGGGCAGCACCACGAGCTCGCCCCGGCGGACGGCGGACGCGGCTTCGCGCAGGCCCGTCGCGCGGTCGGTGGCGTCGTTGGTGTCGTATCGCCGTGCCATGGTCAGCGGGCCTCCTCGTACGCGTACTGCTGGGTCGAAGTCCTGGTGGTGGGCTGCGCGGGCGTCACGGCAGCGCCTTGCGGGCGGTGGCGAACCGCGGCCGGTTGTTGAGGTCGGGGTGGTCGGCGGCGTCGGCCCAGCCCCGCTCCTCGGTGAAGATCCACGGCACCTGGCCGCCCTGGGTGTCGGCGTGCTCGACGACGACGACTCCGCCGGGCCGCAGCAGCCGGTGCGCGGTGCGTTCGAGGCCGCGGATCAGGTCGAGGCCGTCCTCCCCGGAGAACAACGCCATCTCCGGGTCGTAGTCGCGGGCCTCCAGAGCGACGTACTCCCATTCGGTGAGCGGGATGTACGGCGGGTTGGAGATGACGAGGTCGACCTGGCCGTCGAGGTCGGGGAACGCGGTCAGGGCGTCGCCCTGGCGCAGGTCGACCCTGGAGCCCTCGACGTTCTTGCGGGCCCATTCCAGCGCGTCCTCGCTCAGCTCCACGGCGTGCACGCGGGAGCGCGGCACCTCCTGGGCGAGGGCGAGCGCGATGGCGCCCGAGCCGGTGCACAGGTCGACGATGCACGGCTCGACGACGTCCATGGCGCGTACGGTGTCTATCGCCCAGCCGACCACGGACTCGGTCTCGGGCCGGGGCACGAACACGCCGGGGCCGACCTGGAGCTCCAGGTAGCGGAAGTAGGCCCGCCCGGTGATGTGCTGCAGCGGCTCGCGCTGCTCGCGGCGGGCGATGACCTCCCAGTACCGGGCGTCGAAGTCGGCGTCCTTCACGGAGTGCAGCTCGCCCCGCTTGACGCCGTGCACGAACGCCGCGAGCTCCTCCGCGTCGGTGCGCGGTGAGGGCACGCCGGCGTCGGCCAGCCGCTGCGTGGCCTGGGCCACCTCGGCGAGCAGCACGCTGCGGGGGCTGGGGGGCCGCCCCCCGATTCCTTGCTGCACCGCTGGTCCTCCGGTACTCGTACGTCGTCCTACGTGCTGTGTCCTGCGCCCGCGTGCCTCACGCGGCCGCGAGCTTGGCCGCCGAGTCCGCGTCGACGCAGGCCTGGATCACCGCGTTCAGGTCGCCGTCCAGGACCTGGTCCAGGTTGTAGGCCTTGAAGCCGACGCGGTGGTCCGAGATGCGGTTCTCCGGGAAGTTGTAGGTGCGGATCTTCTCGGAGCGGTCGACGGTGCGGACCTGGCTGCGGCGGGCGTCGGCGGCCTCCTTCTCCGCCTCCTCCTGTGCCATGGCGAGCAGCCTGGAGCGCAGGATACGCAGTGCCTGCTCCTTGTTCTGCAGCTGGCTCTTCTCGTTCTGGCAGGAGGCGACGACTCCGGACGGGATGTGCGTGATGCGCACGGCGGAGTCGGTGGTGTTGACGGACTGCCCGCCCGGGCCCGAGGACCGGTAGACGTCGATGCGCAGGTCGTTGGGGTTGATCTCGACGTCGACCTCCTCGGCCTCCGGCGTGACCAGCACACCGGCGGCGGAGGTGTGGATACGGCCCTGGGACTCGGTGGCGGGCACCCGCTGCACGCGGTGCACCCCGCCCTCGTACTTCAGCCGGGCCCACACGCCCTGGCCGGGCTCGATCTGCCCGCGGGCCTTCACCGCGACCTGGACGTCCTTGTAGCCGCCCAGCTCGGACTCGGTGGCGTCGATGATCTCGGTCTTCCAGCCGGCCCGCTCGGCGTAGCGCAGGTACATGCGCAGCAGGTCGCCGGCGAAGAGCGCCGACTCGTCACCGCCGGCGCCGGCCTTGATCTCGAGGATGACGTCCTTGTCGTCACTGGGGTCGCGCGGGACGAGCAGGAGGCGCAGCTTCTCGGTCAGCTCCTCGCGCTGCTGTTCCAGGTCCTTGAGCTCGGCCGCGAAGTCGGGGTCGTCGACGGCCAGTTCGCGCGCGGTCTCGATGTCGTCGCCGACCTGCCGCCAGGAGCGGTACGTGGCGACGATCGGGGTGAGCTCGGCGTAGCGCTTGTTGAGCCTGCGCGCGCCTGCCTGGTCGGAGTGGACCGACGGGTCGGCGAGCTTCTTCTCCAGGTCGGCGTGCTCGGCGACGAGTTCCTCGACGGCCTCGAACATCTTTCGGCTCCTGTACTGCCTGCTGTGCTGCGTGTGCTACGGGGTGGGGGAAGGCGGGCGACCAAAAACGCCGGTCCCGGCGCACCCCTCGGCAGGGGTGCGGCCATGGACCGGCGAAAAGGGGCTCGCTACTTCTTGGAGCCGGCGGCAGCCTTGCCGAAGCGGGCCTCGAAGCGGGCCACACGGCCACCGGTGTCGAGGATCTTCTGCTTGCCCGTGTAGAACGGGTGGCACTCGGAGCAGACCTCGGCCCGGACGGTGCCGGACTCGATCGTGCTGCGGGTCGTGAACGACGCGCCGCAGGTGCAGCTGACCTGCGTCTCGACGTACGCGGGGTGAATGTCGCGCTTCAAGGTGTCTCCTACTGTTCCTGGAGGGCGCCGGGTCGCAGCCGCGGGATGCGGTGCGTGAACCGGAGCCGACGGTCCAGTCTGCCAGGACTGGGGCCATCTCCCCAAACCGAGGGGTTCGGTCGTGTATTCCCTGCGGGTCCCCGCGGGGCGGGACGGGACCGCGCCCATGGGGGTGCCGCGGTTTCGCCGTGGGCGAGTGCGGGTTGCTTGTGGCTCGTCGCGCCCACGATGGGGGTCCCCCCTGCTCGTCAAGAGCTTGGGGGAGGAGCCGCATATCGATACAGCCCCGCGCCCCTCAGGGGGCGCTCACCACTCCCCTGGCCTCGCCGGTGGCCGTTCCCTTGGTGGCCGCCCTGGGGATCGGCCGGTCGTTCTTCAGGGCCGTCCAGACCTGTTCGGCCTTGGCCTTCTCCACGATGACCCGGTTGCGGTTCGCCGGGTCGTACCGGACCGGCATGGTGATCATGGTCATGCCGGAGGAGTCGATGCCCTTGAGGCTGTCGGCGAAGGAGATCAGGGCGTTGACCGAGCCGAGGTCGGAGTCGGTGGTGACGGACTTGGTGGCGGTGTTGCCGAGGTCGTAGAGCCTCTTCGGGTCGGTGAAGAGGCCGGCCTGCTTGACCTGGTCGGCCAGCGCCCTGACGAAGGCCTGCTGGAGCTGGATGCGGCCGAGGTCGGAGCCGTCGCCGACGCCGTGCCGGGTGCGGACCAGGCCGAGGGCCTGCCGGCCGTCGAGCGTGTGCGTGCCGGCCTTGAGGTGCAGGTGGCTCTCCGGGTCGTCGATGTTCTTCGTCGTGGTGACCGGGACGCCGCCGAGTTCGTCGACGAGTCTCTGGAAGCCTCTGAAGTCGACCTCCAGGTAGTGGTCCATGCGGAGGCCGGTCATCGACTCGACGGTCCTCACGGCGCAGGCGGCACCGCCGGTGGAGTACGACTCGTTGAACATCACGCCGTGGGCCGCGGGATGTGTACCGCCCTCGGCGTCGGTGCACTCGGGGCGGTCGACGAGGGTGTCGCGGGGCAGGGAGACGACGCCGGCCTTCCTGTGACCCTCGTACACGTGCACGATCATCGCCGTGTCGGAGCGTGCGCTGCCGTCGTCGGTGCCGCCGCCCAGCCTCCTGTTGCCGCCGGAGCGGGTGTCGGAGCCGAGGACCAGGATGTTCTCGGAGCCGTTGTCGGCCCTGGCGGGCCGGTCACTGCCGAGGACCTGGTTGATGTCGACCGTCTTCAGGTTGCCGTTGAGCTTGAAGTAGAGGTAGCCGACGCCGGTGCCGCCGAGCACGACGATCCCCGCGGCGGTCCAGGCCATGACCGTCAGGGCCTTGCGCCGCCCGGTACGGGGCTTGCGGCGGCGGCCCTTGGCACGGCGGCGGGGGCTCGTGTTGCCGGTCTCCTCCGGTATGCCGGGGCCCGGCGTGCTCTCGGCGGACATGCGCTCCTCAGGTCTCGTATCCGGTCGGCTACCCCATGTTCCCGGGGTCAGGCCCGGTCGACGAGCCCATACCTGACCATCGTCACTCTTACCGTCAGACGGGGGAAACCGGGAAAAGGTTGCACAACGCTCTGCGGCGCGGGACTCACCGAGCACGCGAAAGGGCCGCCCCCCGTGGCACGGGGGGCGGCCCTTTCGGCTGATGCGCCTGCCTCAGTCGCCGTTGCCCGGCGCCGGGGTCGTCTTCTGGATCTGCATCAGGAACTCGATGTTCGACTTGGTCTGCTTCATCTTGTCGAGGAGCAGCTCGATCGCCTGCTGCTGGTCGAGCGCGTGCAGCACCCGGCGCAGCTTCCAGACGATGCTGAGCTCCTCGGCGCCGAGGAGGATCTCCTCCTTGCGCGTACCGGACGCGTCGACGTCGACCGCCGGGAAGATGCGCTTGTCGGCGAGCTTCCGGTCGAGCTTGAGCTCCATGTTGCCGGTGCCCTTGAACTCCTCGAAGATCACCTCGTCCATGCGGGACCCGGTGTCCACCAGGGCGGTGGCGAGGATGGTCAGCGAGCCGCCGTCCTCGATGTTGCGGGCGGCGCCGAAGAAGCGCTTCGGCGGGTACAGGGCCGTGGAGTCCACACCACCGGACAGGATGCGGCCGGAGGCCGGGGCGGCGAGGTTGTACGCGCGGCCCAGACGGGTGATGGAGTCCAGCAGGACGACCACGTCGTGGCCCAGCTCCACCAGGCGCTTGGCGCGCTCGATGGCGAGCTCGGCGACCGTGGTGTGGTCCTCGGCCGGGCGGTCGAAGGTCGAGGAGATGACCTCGCCCTTGACCGACCGCTGCATGTCGGTGACCTCTTCCGGACGCTCGTCGACGAGGACGACCATCAGGTGGCACTCGGGGTTGTTGTGCGTGATCGCGTTGGCGACCGCCTGCATGATCATGGTCTTGCCGGTCTTCGGCGGGGCCACGATCAGACCGCGCTGGCCCTTGCCGATGGGCGAGACCAGGTCGATGATCCGGGTGGTCAGGACGCCCGGGTCGGTCTCCAGACGGAGCCGGTCCTGCGGGTACAGCGGCGTCAGCTTGTTGAACTCCGGCCGCCCGCGGCCGTGTTCGGGCGCCATGCCGTTGACGGAGTCCAGGCGCACCAGCGCGTTGAACTTCTCGCGGCGCTCGCCCTCCTTCGGCTGGCGGACCGCACCGGTGACGTGGTCGCCCTTGCGCAGGCCGTTCTTGCGGACCTGGGCGAGGGAGACGTACACGTCGTTCGGGCCCGGCAGGTAGCCGGACGTGCGGATGAAGGCGTAGTTGTCGAGGATGTCCAGGATGCCCGCGACCGGGATCAGGACGTCGTCCTCGGTGAGCTGCGGCTCGGAGACGTCGTCGCGGCCACGGCGGCCACGGCGGTCGCGGTAGCGGCCGCGGCGGCCACGGCGGCCGCCGTCGAAGTCGTCGTCGTCCTGGTGACGGTCCTGGCGGCCGCCGCCCTGCTGCTGGTTCTGCTGCTGGCGCTGCTGACCGCCCTGGTTCTGCTGGTCGTCGCCCTTGCCGCGGCGGTCGCGGTCCCGGCCGCGGTCGCGGTCACGGTCGCGGTCACGGTCGCGGTCGCGGTCGCGGTCACGACGGTCGCGGCGGCGGCCGTCGCCGCCGTCACCGGCGTCGCCCTTGGCCGCCTCGCCCTGCTGCTGACCCTGGGCCTGCTGGTCCTGCTGCTGCGGCTGTGCGGGAGTCTCGGCCCTCGGCTCGCTCTTCGCCTCGGCGGCGACCGTCTCGGCGCTGCTCGCCGGGGCGCCCGCCTCGGCGGTGGCCCGGCGGCGGCGGCGCTCGGCGGGAACGTCCTCTCCCCCACGCTCGGCTTCGCTCGCGCGGGCGGCGCCCCCAGCCGGCTGGCCGGGAATCTCGATCTGCTGCTGGGCCACGGCCTTGTCGGCCTTGTCCGCCTTCTCGGCAGGGGCCCCGGCCGCCTTCGCCTCCGCCTTCTGGGCGGGCGCGGCCTCCTCGCCCGTACGGGTCCGGGAGGTGGCGCGGCGCTTCGGCTTGCTCTCGGTGGCTTCCTCCGCGGCAGGAGCGGCCTTCGCGGCGGGGGCGCCCCCCGCCGCCTGCGCCTCCTTGATGACCTCGATCAGCTGGCTCTTGCGCATGCGCGCGGTGCCCCTGATACCGAGGCCGGACGCGACCTGCTGCAGCTCGGCCAGCACCATGCCCTCGAGGCCGGTACCGCGGCGACGCCGGGAGCCGGCACCCGTGGCAGGCGCGGAGGCGTCCGTGGCGGGCGCGGCAGCTGTCTCCTCGACACGTGCGCCCATCAGATCGGTGGTGTCGCTCACGAAGGGTCCTTCCCTGGAGCGGACGTCGGCCTGTCTTGGCTCGGCGACCGGTTGTGCTGTCCGGCTTCGGTCCTTGTGTGGGGACCGTGCCGGGGCGGTAATCCGCCTCAGCGGCGGAAGAATTTCTGGTGATTGGCGCTTCCTCGACGTTACGTGGCACCGAGTGTCGCTGTGTCACGTGACGTGGTCGCGCCGATTCCGGAGCGTGCCCGGTGGACCGCTCAGTGTGCGCGTACGGCGTACTGCCCAGGTACGACGTACACCACGCAGTGCGGTTCGGGGGGCTCCCGGAGGGATGTCTGTCCCGGACGGGGACACGAAGCACCTCGCCATGGTGCGGTCGGGTGCAGACTTGAGGTTAACACTACCGGATCCAACAAACATTCCCCCTCTCGAAATCCGGCAATCACCGACTTTCAGCTCTCCGCACCTGCGGCGAGCGGCAGTACGCAGGCTCCTTGCAGATCGAGACTCAGCCGGTTGGCGGCCCAGTCGGCGCCCGCCAGTTGTTCCACCTTGCCGGCGGTGTCCGCGTCGGCCAGCGCCATGACGGTGGGTCCGGCGCCGGAGATGACCGCGGGGATGCCGTCGGCCCGCAGCCGCTCCACGAGGGCGGCGCTCTCCGGCATGGCGGGGGCGCGGTACTCCTGGTGGAGGCGGTCCTCGGTGGCCGGAAGCAGCAGCTCGGGGCGCCGGGTGAGGGCTTCGACGAGCAGGGCGGCGCGGCCCGCGTTGACGGCGGCGTCGACGTGCGGCACGGTGCGCGGGAGCAGACCGCGGGCGGTTTCGGTGAGTACCGGCTTCGCGGGCACGAAAACCACCGGAACGATGGAATCGGAGGGCTCCATCCTGATGGCGCGGGCGGCGCCGGCCTCCATCCAGGACAGGGTGAACCCGCCCAGCAGACAGGCCGCCACGTTGTCCGGGTGGCCCTCGATCTCGGTGGCCAGCTCGAGCAGCGCCGTGTCGTCGAGCCTGGCCTCGGCGCCTATGGTCACGGCGCGGGCGGCGACGATGCCGGCGCAGATGGCGGCGGAGGAGGAGCCGAGACCGCGGCCGTGCGGGATGCGGTTGGCGCAGACGATCTCCAGTCCGCGCGGCTGTCCGCCGAGGACGTCGAAGGCGGTGCGCAGCGAGCGGACGAGCAGGTGCTTCTCGTCACGCGGCAGCGTCTCGCTGCCCTCACCGGCGATGTCGATGTGCAGCCCGGAGTCGGCCACCCGGACCACGACGTCGTCGTAGAGCCCCAGCGCGAGGCCGAGGGCGTCGAAGCCCGGGCCGAGGTTGGCGCTGGTGGCGGGAACGCGCACCCGGACGGCGGCGGCGCGGAACGCTGGACCGGCCATCGCTCGTTGACTCTCCTTGAGCTGCGTGATGGTCGAATGAGCTTCGGTGGACATTCGATGAGGACGAGGACCCTCGGGCCGCGGAGACGGCGCGGCGCCGCGCCGTATGCGAGGGCATATGCAGCGGGCGGGTTCCCTACAGCCTATCGAAGGAAGGTTCAGTGGCGACATAGGGCGCACGGGAGGCGCACGATGCGTGTCGCAAGCCCCCTGTGCAACCCCCTCCCAAGGGAGGCCCTGGGAAGGGGGCGTGCCGGGGGG
>NZ_POTZ01000290.1 GCF_003236365.1 Streptomyces sp. NTH33 | reverse complement strand
GATCAGCACCGGCGCCAGGTCCAGGAGCTGACCGGTGCTGATCACGGCCCCCGCCAGCCGGTCCACTCCGCCCGCGATCTCCAGGGACACGGCACCCCGCAGGTCCACGTCCGTGAGCACCGCCGCGCTGAAGTCGACGCCCTTCACCTCGCAGTCCACGAACTCCACCCGCTCCAGCCGGGCGCCCCCGAAGTCCGGCTCGACGAGGACGCAGCCCTCGAAGACCACGTCCCGCAGCCGGGCCTTGCGCAGGTTCAGGTAGTCGATCTTGCCGCCGCGGATCCACACCCGCTCCAGGACCGCCCCGTGGAGCCCCACACCGCCGAGCCGGGCGTCGGTCACCTCCACGTCCCGCAGGGTCGCCTCGGCGAGGTCGGTGCCGACCCCTTCGTACGCCGGTGAGGACCGAGTCGAGGAGGCGCGCGTGACGCAGTGACGTGCCGTCCAGCGCGCAGCCCCTGAGCGCGCAGTCCATGAAGCGGGCGCCCGCCCCGTCCTGCCCGGCGAAGTCCTCCTGCCGGAACTCCAGCCCGTCGTAGTCCCCGTCCGGCGCCAGCCCCCCGCCGTCGTACGCCTCCAGGCCCGGCAACCGCAGCTCGGGCCGCCGGGCTCCCTTCACGCCGCTTCCGCCGCTCGCTCTCCTCGCCATGCCCCCATGCTGCACTCCGCCACTGACAGTCACTGGCGGTCCCGGGGTACACACGGATGCGATATGTCCCGATTCGTGATCTTCTGGCCAGATGAGCACCACCCGCACCGGTGAATTCCGTTCCGAGCACACCGACCCCCACCGCTGGTGGGCCCTCGTCGTCATCGCGCTCGCGCAGCTGATGGTGGTGCTGGACGCGACCATCGTGAACATCGCGCTGCCCTCCGCGCAGCGCGCCCTGCACATGTCGGACGGGAACCGGCAGTGGGTCATCACCGCCTACTCCGTCGCCTTCGGCGGGCTGCTCCTGCTCGGCGGGAGGGTCGCCGACCTGGTGGGCCGCAAACGCACGTTCGTCGCCGGGCTGATCGGCTTCGCCGTCGCCTCCGTGCTCGGGGGCGCGGCCACGTCCTCCGGCATGCTCTACGGCGCCCGCGCGCTGCAGGGCGCCTTCGCCGCCGTCCTCGCCCCCTCCGCGCTCTCCCTGCTGACCACGGCCTTCACCGACCCGAGGGAACGCGGAAAGGCCTTCGGCATCTACGGCGCCCTCGCGGGCAGCGGCTCGGCGATCGGGTTCATCGTGGGCGGCGTGCTGACCGAGTTCCTGAACTGGCGCTGGTGCCTGTACGTCAACGTGCCCATCGCCGTCGTCACGGTCCTCGGCGCCCTCACCCTCCTGCGCGACCGGCCCAGGAACACCGGCGCCCGGCTGGACGTGCGCGGGGCGGTACTGGGCTGCGGCGGCCTGGTGGCCGTCGTCTACGGGGTCAGCGAGGCCCAGCCGCGCGGCTGGACGGACCCGCTGGTGCCGAGCCTGCTCGCGGTGGGCGTGGTGCTGCTCGCCGCCTTCGTGTGGTGGCAGACCCGGGCGCCGTCGCCGCTGCTGCCGCTGCACGTCGTCCGGGACCGCGACCGGGCCGGCTGCTTCCTGGCCATGGCGCTGGCCGTGGTCGGCATGTTCGGGCTGTACCTGTTCATGACCTACTACCTGCAGGGCATCCTCGCCTACTCGCCGCTGCGGACCGGCCTGGCCTTCCTGCCGCTGACCGCCGCGATCGTCGTGGGCTCCACGCAGATCTCGGCCCGGCTGCTGCGGCACGTGGCTCCGCGCACGCTCCTGGTCCCCGGCATGCTCCTGGCGGCGGGCGGCCTGCTGCTGCTGACCCGGCTGACGGCCGACTCGCGGTACGCGAGCGACGTGCTGCCCGCGCTGCTGCTGATGGGCCTCGGCATGGGCCTGACCTACATGCCGGTGTTCGCCACCGCCACCGCGGGCGTCGCCCCGCGGGACTCGGGCGTGACCTCCGCGACCGTGAACACCTCCCAGCAGGTGGGCGGTTCGATCGGCACCGCGCTGCTCAACACGATCGCCACGACCAGCGGCGCCGCCTACGTCACCGCCCACCTGCGCGACCCGGCCGACCGGCCGCGGGTGGTACCCGAGGGCATCGTGCACGGTTACACGGTCGCCCTCTGGTGGGCGGCGGGCATCATGCTCCTGGCCGGCCTGGTCGCCGGCCTGATGATCACGGGCGGCGCCCCCAGGCGCGGGGCCCCGGCCGAGGCGGCCGTACCGGAGTCGGTGGGCTGAGACGGCCGGGGACGTCAGCGCCTGAGGGCGGCCAGTGTCTCCTTCGGGTTCCACGGCTCCCCCCGGCCCCTGGCCAGCGGACGGCAGCCGAGGCCGATCAGTACGGAGGTGAAGTGCCCGAGGTCGGTGAAGGTGCGCCCGGCGACCAGCGGCACGCCGTAAAAGACGAACAGGACGGCCAGGTACGGGTACTGCCAGGGCGGCGCGATCCGGTACGTCAGCACCCCCATCACCCCGGCCAGGGCGTAACTCACGCCGACGTCCAGGGTGTTGACGACCGATTCCGGAGCCATGTGCCGCTGCACCGCCCACAGCAGCGCGCCCTCGCTGATCAGCGTGGCCAGCACGTGCGCGGCCACGCACACCCCCAGCCAGCGCAGGGTGCCCAGCCAGCGCTCGGCCTGCGCGTGGAAGACCGTGTAGAGGGCCGCGTACGGCAGCCAGTGGCCGCTGTCGATCCACATGGCGCTGGAGAAGAGCACCCGCACCGGGTTGTTCGACAGCTCGTGGATGTTCGTGGAGCGCTGCCGCAGGAAGTGCTGCTCGAACCGCGGCGACATGTGGTTCAGGGCGACGGTGGTGAAGAACAGGATCAGCAGCCACACGTACGCGCCCGGGGCGCCGCGGACGTACGCCGCCACCGCCCGCAGCCCACGCCGCACTCGCATGACCGCGTTCACCCTCGCAAGTATGGTCGGCAAGGTGATCGAGGTGCCCGGTGCGCCGGCCGCTTCTCGGGAGAAATCCAACGGAGCGGCGGGCCGCGCGTTCGTCGCCGCCCTGCCGCGCCGGTCCTGCCGGTGGTGCGGGAGGCCACACGCTCGCCGTGCTGGAGCTCCGGCTCCTGGACGAGGAGAGCGCGGGCGAGCCGCTCGCGCTGCGGGCGTGGGACGGCGCGGGCGCCGTACGGCCGCTGTCGCCCGAACAGCTGTGGACCGGCCGCGCCCTGCGTGCGTGACGCGCCCTCGAACGGCCTATCAGGCCTTGCGATCGGACTTTCGGGACATAGCCTGCGCAATATGACAAAACGCCACATCGCTCTGCTCCTGAGCGCTGCCGCGCTGGCCGCCTCAGGTGTCGCCGCCGCCCCACCGATCTCGGTGCCCAGGATCCACCTGGTGTTCCCGGGAGAGTCGATCCAGAAGGCGGTGGACTCCGCGAAGACGGGCGACACCGTGCTGGTGACGCCCGGCGTCTACCACGAGAGCGTCAAGGTGACGACGCCCGGTCTGACCCTGCGCGGCATGGGCCGCGGCACCGTCCTGGAGCCGGCCGCCAAGGCCGCCGGCGACTGCGGTGAACACGGCAACGGCATCTGCGTGGCAGGGGCCAGGGACAAGCGCCTGGAGGGCGTCACCGTCTCCGACCTGACCGTGACCGGCTTCTCCCGCGCCGGAGTGATGGCGGTCGACACCGACCGGCTGACCGTGCGGAACGTGACCGCCGAGAAGAACGGCGTGTGGGGCATCGCCGAGGAGCACTCCGTAAGCAGCGAGTACCGGCAGAACACCGCTCGGAACAACGGCGACGCGGGCCTCTTCCTCGCCAACACGATCACGGCCGAGCAGGGCGCCACCGACACCGGCGGAACCCGGATCGCCCACAACCGGCTCGAGAACAACCGGATCGGCGTCACCGTCCGCCGGCTGCGGAACCTCACCGCCCACGGCAACGAGATCACCGGCAACTGCGCGGGCGTGTTCGTCGTCGGCGACGAGAACAAGCCGAGGGCCGGCGCCCTGACCGTGCGCGACAACCGGGTCGTGGAGAACAACAAGTACTGCCCGGCGACCGCCCGGCTGCCCTACCTGCAGGGCTCGGGCATCGTCCTGACCGGCGCCGAGGAGACCACCGTGACCGGCAACACGGTCACCGGCAACTCCGGCAAGTCCCCGCTGTCGGGCGGCATCGTCCTCTTCAAGAGCATGGTCGGCGCCTCCAGCGAGAACAACCGGATCGTCGACAACGCGCTGCACGGCAACTCCCCCGCCGACCTGGTCAACCAGGAGAGCGCCACGCACAACAACGCCTTCCGGAACAACTCCTGCCGGGCCTCCAAGCCCGCGGGGATGTGCTGAGGCCGTCACCACACCCGTCACCACTCCCATCACCACACCCGGTCCCCGTCCGAAACCACACGGGGACCGACAAGGAAGGAAGGCGGCACATGACGACCGCTCAGACCGCCCCACCGCCGTCCATGCGGCTCAGGGAACTCGCGTTCGGGGCGGCGTGTGCCGCCGCCCTGCGCGCGGCCGCCCGGCTGGGTGTGGCCGACGCGCTCGGCGACACCCCCACGGCCGTGGAGGACCTCGCGGCCGCGGTGAAGACCGAACCGGGTCCGCTGCGACGGCTGCTGCGGGCCCTGGCCTGCTACGGCGTCTTCACCGAACAGCCCGACGGCACCTTCGCGCACACCGACACCTCCCGGCTGCTGCGCGAGGACGACCCGAACAGCCTGCGCTACATCACCCTGTGGTGCACCGAACCATGGACCTGGGACGCCTGGCCCCGGCTGGACGAGGCGGTGCGCACCGGCCGCAACGTCATCCAGGACCTGTACGGCAAGGAGTTCTTCGTCCACCTCAACGAGGACGCCCCCGAGTCGGCGGACGTCTTCAACCGGGCCATGACCACCTCCAGCAAGCAGTCCGCCCGGGACGTCGCCGAACTCCTCGACCTGTCCGGCGCCTCCTCCGTCGCCGACATCGGCGGCGGCCAGGGCCACGTGGTGGCCGGCCTGCTGGAGAAGTACCCGGCCCTGCACGGCACCCTGCTGGACCTGCCGCGCGTGGTGGAGGGCGCCGACCCCCGGCTGCGCGAGGGCGGCCCGCTCGCGGACCGGGTGCGGATCGTGCCCGGCGACTGCCGCGAGGCCGTCCCCGTCAAGGCCGACGTCTACATCATCAAGAACATCCTGGAGTGGGACGACGACTCCACCGCCCGCTGCCTGCGCAACGTCATCGGCGCCGGCGGGCCCGGAGCACGCGTCGTCGTCATCGAGAACCTCGTCGACGACACCCCGTCCATGCGGTTCAGCACCGCCATGGACCTGCTGCTCCTGCTGAACGTCGGCGGCGCCAAGCACACCACCGACAGCATGACCAGCCGTCTGAGGGCGGCCGGCCTGACCATCGACGACATCAGCCCCGTCAACCCCTACCTGCACGCCTTCGACTGCACGGTACCCGCCTGACCGGCAGAACCGCCCCTTTCCTCCGTCCACCGGCCGCCGGGCCCGCTGCACCACGGGCCCGGCGGCCGGAGGCCGTCCGTGAGGGAGCCGGACGGCCACGGACGGACGGCTCAGTCGCGCTCCCACAGGTAGAAGCGGCGCGCCATCGCGTCCTTCGGCGAACGCCAGGTCTGGGGGTCGTACGCGCTGACGTACGCCGACAGCCGGTCGCTGATCCCCCGGAACTCCGGGTGGTCCGCCACCTTGGCGACGGCCGGCCCCGGATCCCGGTCCCCCTCGATCAGATGCAGGTACACATCGCCGAACTGGAAGAGACTGCGCCGGGTGACGCCGACCAGGTGCGGCAGCTCCCCCCGGTCGGACTCCTCGAAGATCTTCGCGATGTCGGGGGCCGAACCCGGAGCCATCCGGGCGACGATCAGGGCCTGGTGCACGTTCCGCACGTTCTTCCCTCCGTCCGGCTCAGTCGGCGCTCAGGGCCGGTTCGGCCCGTCGCCCGGCCGCGGCCTTCTCGACCTTGTCGCGGATCAGGGCCATCTGGACCTTGGAGTTCTTGTTGATGTTGTCGGTCATCCAGGCGTCGTCGACCGGCGCCTCCGGCTTCATCTCGAAGTCCTGCGTCCAGACCATCCGCGTGCCGTCGGGCACCTCCTCGTACCGCCAGTGGATGTTCATGTAGGCGAACGGCCCGGTCTCCACCCGGCGGGCCCTGACCGTGAGGGTGTCCCGGTCCGGCTCGCGCTCGGAGACCCAGCTCCAGACCGTGCCGTTCTCGTCGGGGTGCATGGTCAGCCGGAAGGTGCACTTGTCCCCTTCCCGCGACAGGATCTCCGCGGAGGCGTACTCGCTGAACAGCTGCGGCCAGCTCTCCACGTCGTTGGTCATCTCCCACACCAGGTCCACCGGCGCGGCGATGGTGATCTCGTTCTCCGTGTGGCCCGCCATCTCACGCTCCTGCCAGAAGGGTGCCGTTGACGAGGTCGAGGAACTTGCGGGGCGTCTTGCAGTGCTCCGCGTCGGGCGGCATCGGAACCCCGTGCCGGTTCTCCAGCTCGCCCACGATGCCGAGCAGGCCGAGCGAGTCGATGCCGAGCTCCTCGAAGGCGATGTCGGGCCGTTCCGCCAGCTCCTTCGGGCTGACGGCGATACCGGCCGTCCTCTTCATGAGTTCGGACAGTTCTTCCACGGTGATTCGGTCACTCATGCGGTTCCTCTCCTTGTTCCTCCCGGCTGGTTGCTCGGCGCCCGGTCAGGGGGCGCCGACGGCTCCGTGCCGCAGAACCAGCGCCGAGTTCGAGCCCATGAGCCCCCGGCTGAGGACCAGCGCCGTACCCACCTGCGCGGTACGGGCGCATCCGGTCACCAGATCGAGGTCATGGCAGATGTCGAAGACGTTCGGGGTGGGCGGGATCAGCCCGTGCTCCATCGCCAGGACCGCCGCCACCGCGTCCAGCACCGGCGCCGCGCAGTACGCCCGGCCCGTACCGGTCTTCGGTGCCGTCACCGGCACCCGCCGCCCGTGCGCGCCCAGCGCGTCGGCGATGGCCAGCGCCTCCGCCCGGTCCGCCGCGGGCACACCGAGCGCGTCGGCGAAGACCACGTCGACCTCCTCCGGGGCGCACCCGGCCTCGGCCAGCGCGCCGCGGATCGCCTCCGCCAGCCCCTCCCGGGACGCCTCCCAGCAGGAGGCACCGGTGAACGTCGCCGCGTGCCCGGCCACCGTGGCCCGCACCGGCACACCCCGCTCCCGGGCCGCGCCCGCCTCCTCCACGGCGAGCATCGCGCCGCCCTCGGCCGGCACGAACCCGCACGCCCCTTCCGTGAACGGCCGGTACGCCCGCGCCGGATCCTCCACCGGGCTCAGCTCCCGGTAACCGAGCTGGCAGACCATCGAGTACGGAGCCAGCGGCGCCTCCGTCGCCCCCGCCACGATCACATCCGTACCGCGCTCCACGGCCCGCGCCGCGTGCGCCAGCGCGTCCAGGCCGCCGGCCTCGTCCGCGGCGACCACCGAGCACGGCCCCTTGAAGCCGCGACGGATCGAGATCTGGCCGGTGCTGGCCGCGTAGAACCAGGCGATGGACTGCCAGGGACCGACGTAGCGGCTGCCCTTGCTCCACAGCTTCTGCAGCTCCCCCTGGCCGAACTCGCCCCCGCCGGAGCCGGCCGCGGTCACCACACCCGCCGAGAAAGGCGCCCCCCCGGTGTCCGCCCGGCCCAGCCGGGCATCCTCCAGAGCGGCGTCGGCCGCGGCCATCGCGAAATGCGTGAACCGGTCCGTCTGGACGAGATAACGCTCCTCGACCGCCGCCGACGGATCGAAGGACCGGACCTCACCGGCCACCTTCAGCGGCAGGTGCCCGCAGCCCTCACGGGTCACGCGGCCCAGGACGCTCTCACCCTCCTGGGTGGACTTCCAGAAGCTCTCGGTGCTTGTTCCGTTGGGCGCGACCACACCGATACCGGTGACGGCGGCCCGCCGCTTGGGGGGTGCGCTCATCGTGTCCTCTCCCTCTGCCGGGTCAGGATCACCGCCGACTGGAAACCGCCGAACCCGCTGCCCACGGAGAGCACGCTGTTCAGCTTCCGCTCGCGGGCGGCCCGCGGCACGTAGTCCAGATCGCACTCGGGGTCCGGCGTCTCGTAGTTGGCGGTCGGCGGAACGACCTGGTGGGCCAGCGCCAGCACACAGGCCACCACCTCGATCGCCCCGATCGCCCCCAGCGAGTGACCCACCATCGACTTGATGGAGCTCATCGGCGTGTCGTAGGCGTGATGGCCCAGCGCCCGCTTCACCGCGGCCGTCTCGTGCCGGTCGTTCTGCCGGGTGCCGGAGCCGTGCGCGTTCACGTAGTCGATCGCGGAGCCGTCCAGCCGGGCGTGGTCCAGCGCGGTCTCTATCGCCCGCGCCATCTCCAGGCCCTCACTGGTCAGGCCGGTCATGTGATAGGCGTTGCCGAAGGTGGCGTAGCCGCTCAGCTCGCAGTACACGTGCGCGCCGCGGGCCCTGGCGTGCTCCAGCTCCTCCAGGACCAGCACCGCACCGCCCTCGCCCATGACGAACCCGTCACGGTCGTTGTCGAAGGGACGGGAGGCGTGCGCGGGATCGTCGTTGTTCGGCGACGTGGCCTTGATCGCGTCGAAGCACGCCATCGTGATCGGCGATATCGGCGAGTCCGACGCCCCGGCTATGCAGACGTCCGCCCGGCCCTCCTCCACGGTGTGCAGCGCGTACCCGACCGCGTCCAGCCCGGACGTGCAGCCCGTCGAGACCGTCTGCACCGGACCGCGCGCCCCGAACCGCTCCGCCACCGTCGACGCCAGCGTGCTCGGCGTGAACGCCCGCTCCAGGTACGGCTGGGCCTGGCGGTGGTCCACGTCCCAGCGCTCACCCCGGTGGCTGACCAGGACGTAGTCGTTCTCCAGCCGGGTCGTGCCGCCCACCGCCGTGCCCAGGGAGACCGCGACCCGCCACGGATTCTCCCCGGCCAGGTCGATTCCCGCGTCCCGTACCGCCTCCTCGCCGGCCGCCAGCGCGAACTGGATGTACCGGTCGCAGCGCGCCACCTGCTCCTCGTCCAGCCCCGCGGCCACCGGATCGAAATCGCACTCGGCGGCGATCCGGGACCGCAGACCGGCCGGGTCGAAGAACGTGATGCCCCGCGTCGCCGTACGCCCGCCGGCCAGCAGGTCCCAGAACGCGGGAGCGCCGATCCCGCCCGGCGCCACCACGCCTATGCCGGTGACCGCCACCCGCCGGGTCATGACCGCGCCTCCGCC
>NZ_POTZ01000028.1 GCF_003236365.1 Streptomyces sp. NTH33 | reverse complement strand
GACCAGACTCCTTGTCCCGATCTCTCCCGCCGGCGGACGGGGCTGCGCCGCTGAAGCGTCCGGCTGACAGAACATCCGAGGCCGCTGGGCTGCACCGCCCGGGGCGCCTGCGTCGCCGGCGGGAGAGATCGGGACAAGGAGTCTGGTCGGAACGACCACCAGAGCGGTGGTTCCGCCCGTCGTGTTCTCCTGCAGGCGGATGGACAGCCCATGCCGTTGAGCGATCTTCGCCGCGGTCAGCAGACCGAGTTGCCCCGCGCGAACCTGACCGCTGACGTCCACCTCATCGGGCGCCGCAAGCAGGCGGTTCATCTGCTCGCGCATCTTCGGGTGCATCGGGATCGCGCGGTCTTCCACCTCGATCGCCAGCCCGGCCGACACCTGCTGCGCTCTTACGGTCACCCTGGTGGCCGGATCGGAGCACTCGCAGGAATTCTCGATCAGCTCCGCCAGAAGGTGCGTCAGGTCCGGACCCACATGGCCCGGAAGCCCCAGCTCCGTGCCCACGGAACCCGCAGCAACAGCAACGCGGGGATACTGGACCACCTCGGAGACCGCACCGCGCAGCGCGGTTGTCACGGAGATCGGCCGGCGCACGCTGCGCAGAGACTGCCCGCCCAGCACCGCCGTGCTCTCCACCTGTCGTCGCATCCGCGTCACCAGATGATCGATCTCGAAGATCTTCGACAGCAGTTCCGGGTCGTCGGTCAGCTTCTCCAGTTGGCTCAGCGCCTCCAGCGCCTTGCCGACCAGGGCATGCTCGCGCGTGGCGAGCCGGCGCAGAACTTCAAGAAGAACGACTGACTGGGACTCGTCGTGCACGCGTATCAGCGATGCCACGGCCTGAAGCTGCAGTTCACTGAGCGCCGCCTCGACTGCTGCGGACTGAGAATCCGACCGTGGTACCTGCATCCCAGGCAGGGGCGGACGCGCGCCGCGGCACAGCTCGTCAGCCGACCACAGCACCGACTTCTCCACGGCCGCCACTACCCCCGCGACCGCTTCCAGCTCCGCAGTCTGGACCTTCGCCGCAGCTGCCCGCAGCGCTCCTGCGGCAGTACGCGCTCCGTAGGCCGCGACGAGCGCGACCCCGATCAGCCCGCACACCAGGCTGGTCAGAAGCCAGCCCCCAGGGATGCCCGCCGTCGACCAGATGATGAAGGCGGCGCCCAGCAGGACCAGGAGGAGCAGCAGGGGCACTGCTACGGCCCGCCGGATCCGGTGGAGCGTGAACCTGTCGGTCTCAGGAGGCCGCCGTCTACGGCGACGGGGCACGACCGGCCGGGTGGGGGACACGCTGTCAGACATGCAGATCCTCAACAGTCAGGGACGGAACGACGGCTAGAGGCGCTGCCAAGCAGCCAGGTCTCTGCGGGCTTGGCGCGGACACCGCGACGTGGAATGGGGCACCCTGGCCGCCATCAACCGCGCCGAACGGGACCTCGCCCGTGCCGACAACGACGACGCACCCAGCCGCGTGGGCTTCTTCCAGGAAGCCTCGCTGGCACACGAGACCGCCTGCGCCCTGCGCGACCTCGGCCGGCCGCGCGACGCGGAGATCCACTTCCAGCGCAGCGTCGCCACCCGCCGGCACCAGCTCTATACCCGCACCCACAGCGTGACCCTCGGATACCTCGGCGCGGTCCAGATCCAGCAGGGCCGCCTCGACGAGGCGTGCGCCACCTGGGCGCAGGCCCTCGACGCGATGTCCGGCGTGTACTCCGGCCGTGCCCGAGACGTCATCGTCCGCATGCGGCGTGACCTCTCGCCCGTACGGCAACGCGGTGGCCGGCACGTCGCGGAGCTGGACCGCCGGGCCCGCGAAATGCTGCGCACCATAGGCTGACTCCGGACCAGGACGGCGTCGCCGCCAACACCAGGGCGCCGCCTTGGAAGCGCTGCCGAGGGAGAGGAACGAGCGGTGACCATATACGAGGTCAAGCCGATCGCGACGGTCGTCGGGGGACACACCCGTGTGCAGGACGACTACCAAGGCGGAGTCAAGTCGATCATTCGGCTCAACGACGAGTACCCGCTCGAAACACTCCAGGGAATCGAGGAGTTCTCTCACCTGACGGTGACGTGGCGCTTCCACCTGTCGCGGCCCGAAGACGTGCAGCTCCACGCGCGCAGCCCCCGAGGGAACGGGCGTTGGCCGGCGACGGGGACGTTCGTCCATCGCAATCACCGGCGGCCGAACCAGCTCGCGATCAGCTACCCACGGCTGCTCGACGTGGACGGCCGTGACCTCCTGGTCACCGACCTCGATGCCGTCGATGGGACGCCCGTGATCGACCTGGCGCCGTACTTCGAGCAGATGGGGCCCCGGGGCCCGGTCCGTCAGCCGGCTTGGCCAGGCGAGATGCTCGACCCGAGCTACTGGGCGGACGCAAGCGAACGACCTGCGGAGCGCAGCGTGTAGTGGGAATGACTGAGCTGTTCTGTATGCCCTGCGCACTACGACTCCGCGGGCTCGACGGTCTGCGGGGCATGGTGTTCGGGATCGGCGATGAAAAACCACACGTCTTTCCCCTTGTCGGACATCGCCACCGAGAACTCGTCGACCAACGCCCGCACGAGGTCGAGGCCCCGGCCTCCGAGGCCGAGAGGTGCCGCTGTCTTCCGTACGATCGGCCGGGGGTCTTGATCGCGGACGACTGCGGTGACACCGCCCGGGACGTGCTGGACAAGCAGACTGGCTGAGCGACACCCGTTCTCATCCGGGCTGGTGTGCACCACCACGTTCGTCAGCAGCTCGTTCACGGCGAGAAGCGCGGTCTCGGCGACTTCACCGCTGACCTCCCACCAGGCGAGGTGGTGACGCACCACGCCGCGCACGAGACCCAGGTGCCTCTTTTCGAGCTGGAAGCTCATGTCGAGTTGGCCCCGGCTGCTTCTGGACGCGGCTCGGGCCGATGGGCCCGCGCCGGGGCTTTGAAGAAGTGTGTTCATCGATGCTCCGTCCGTTGCGCCGGAAGCCCTACATCAGGGGACGGTTGCGGTGTGTACTGGGACCGAACCGGTCAGCAACCATTGAGGCAGGGCACGCGCTCGTCGTGCAGGCCCTGATGTCGAGAGCCGAAGAGTTCGGCATCGCGAGGATGGGGAACGCACATGCCGCAGCCAGAGAAGTCGCTCGACCCGGGAGCCTCTCCACCGTCCGTAGTCCCAGCAGCAGACCCGCCTGCATGACGTCGGCAGCGCTGAGCTGCCGCAGCGGACTCATCCCGAGCCGAAGTCTCCACGGCAGTGCGGTCTGCCTCGGGTCCGATGACGTCGAACCCGACAACAGGGGACCGCGATGAGACCGGGGCTCGCCGTACCCGGGCACGGCACGTGCAGCCGACGGCTGGGCGGCAAGCGGATCAGAGGCGGCTCCAAGCCGGCCTGGAGAGGCAATCACCGGGATCTCCCGTACGTCAGGACGCACTGACTGGGTCGCCGTCCAGGCAACTTCTGTCACCGGGACGCTGACTGATCCCCAAGGCTGTTCACTGAAAGGTGATTACGCACATTCCGAGGGTGATATCACTGAGGTGATTCCGGTTCCGGCAAGGGTCTGTGAGCCGCGCTCGGCCAGGGGAGGAACGGGTGCTACAGCCGACGCAGCGACGCTGTGATCGATGCGGCTGTTCCCTGAGCCAGTACAACACGGACACACTGTGCTCCGTCTGCGCTCGCTCACGAACGTGGGAGACGAGCCTCCCCACCGTTCCGGAGCACGTCTGGTTCGACCAGGACGTCCGGAATGCTCTTTCTGCGTGGGACTTCGCCCGAGCCAGCCGTCTGATTCGGCTCCGCGGTGGTCTCCGCCAGGAGGACATGGCTCAACTCACGGGCCTGAGTCAGGCGTTCCTGTCCATGATGGAATCAGGCAACCGCCGTCTCACGAACATCGACAAAATCGTCGAATTCCTCACAGGGCTTGCCGTACCCGCCGAGCTGGTCCCGCTGCCTCTTCCCCGGGCGCCCCTCTCGACTCAGCAGGAATCCCTGGCGCAGTTCGCCGGCGACGCTGATCCAACTCTGCCGTGGACCACGGCCCGTATGGTGGCAGCACTGGATACCGCGGTAGGAGGGAGCGCGATGAAACGCCGACGATTCCTCACCGCCAGCGGCGTGGCACTCACCGCATTCGTCAACCAATGGGACCGCGCGGAAGCCGAGCCTCTCCACCGCGCTGCCAAGGGAAGTCAACTCACCCAGGAGCTGCTCGACAGCCTCCAACGCACCACCGACGGCCTCCGGACCATGGACGCCAGCAGCGGCAGCGGTCCCCTGACCGAACTGGGCAACACGCACCTCAAGTTCCTCAGGCACCTCATGGACCACACTTCCTACGACATGGCCATGGGACGGCGGCTCGCGGCGATCGTCGCCGATACCGCGACCCAGACGGGCTGGTTCGCCTTCGACTCCGGCAAACGCGAGCAGACGCTCGGTTACCTGTACACCGCTCTCCGCGCCGCCAAAGCCTCCGGAGACATCAGGCTCGGAGCCGGCGCGCTCTCGTACATCGCCATCCACGCCTACTCCACCGAGGCACCGCATCACGCCGTCACCGCAGCACAAACAGCACGGGAGAAGGTCCGGAAGCTCGGCACGCCCGCTCTCGAAGCCATGCTGCTTACTCGACAGGCCCGCGGGCACGCGAAGCTCGGCGAGCGGCAGGCCGCACTCGCCGCACTCGGACGCGCCGCTGAACTCTGCGCCCAAGGCCGCTCGGAGCACGATCCGGAGTGGCTGTACTGGATCAACGAAGGCGAGATCCACGGACAGACCGGCAGCTGCCACCTCGACCTCGGCGACCCCCGAAACGCGATCACCAATTTCACCAAGGCACGAGAGGCCCTCAACCCCGGTGACCACCGGACCAGGGGCCTGTTCCTCTCCCGCGCCGCAACCGCCCACTTCACGAACGGCGAGTTCGAAGCCGGATCCGCCACAGCACACGAAGCCCTCAACCTCGCTGACCAACTCCAGTCCGCCCGCCTGAACGACCACGTCGACGCCATGCTCGGCCACCTCCGACCGGTGACCAACAACCCGTACGCTCAAGGCGTACTGGAACGAGCCGCCGACGCGGCGGAAACACGGAGCCGAACTTGACGGAAACCCCGATGACCCTCGTGCTGTGGGACATCGACCGCACGCTGGTGTACGTGGGCGACATCGACCGGCAGGTCTACCGCGAAACCTTCGCCGAGATCGTCGGGCGCCCCGCGGAGCGCCTGCCGGCACGGGGAACCGGCGTGACCATGCCTCTCGCCATCCGGTCCCTGCTCCTGGACAACGGCGTCCCGGAACCGGATGTCCCCCACCTGGTACCCCGCATGGTGGAACTCCTGCCGAACCGTCTTGCGGCACATGCGAAGGATCTGCGCGAGCAGGGCATCCTCATGCCTGGCGCCGTCGCGGCCCTGCAGGCGGTCCACTCGCAGCCCAACCTCGTGCCCACTGTCGTCACGGGAAACCTCAAGCCCAACGCGGTGCTGAAACTCGAAGCGTTCGACCTCGACGGGTACCTCGACACGGAGATCGGCGGCTACTCCTCGGACGACGACCACCGCCCCGCCCTCGTCGCCGTCGCGCAGAAGCGGGCCCAGGCCAAGTACGGGTCGGCCTTCACCCGCTCCAACACCGTCATCGTCGGAGACTCCCTCGAAGACGTCCGTACGGGGCTCGAAGGAGGCGCTCCGGTGATCGGAGTCGCGTCCGGCAGGACAACCGCCGCCGAACTCGCCTCGGCCGGGGCCGACGTGGTTCTCGACGACCTCGAGAACGTTCCGCGACTCCTGAGCGCGATAGCCGCGACAACCTTCGGCGGCTGAGGACACGGACGGGCAGCACCGGGCACAGCCGCGCGTATTACAGGAGTGATACCGGCCCACTCGCACCCCACGTACCCTGACGGACGCAGACGAGAAACGGGGGTGCGATGCGACAGCACGCTCGCGTGTGCGCGGACTGCGGATGCCGGCTGAGCCAGTACAACGACGAGGACCGGTGCGCCACATGCGCACGTGGCAGGCGTCTTGGCAGCCGCTTCGAACCCCACGTTCCGGATACCGTCTGGCGGGATGAGGAAGTCCAGAGAGCCGTCGCCGCATGGGACTTCGGCCGCGTCAGCCGCCTCATCCGGGAGCGGGCCAAGCTCCGCCAGGACGACATGGCCGATCTGACCGGGCTGAGCCAGGGCTTCCTGTCGATGCTCGAAGCCGGAACCCGTCGTTTGACGAGCCTCGACAAGGTCGCCAGGTTCCTCAGGGGCATCGAGACACCCGATGTCCTCCTCCCGCCGCCGTTCCGCGAGCATCACACGGGTTCGACGCCCGTTCCCTTACCGCACCGGAGACAATCAGTAGCCGACCTTCGGGTTGCGACCGGTGAACAGACTGGGAACCTGTATGAACTCGCGGCACAGGCCGCGGCACAGTCGCTGCGGTTCACGGAAGAGGTCACGAAGAGCAACGTGAGCGACGTCGAACTGGAGGCGCTGGAAGCCAGGATCACCCGCATCGCGGCGGACTACGTTCACGCTCCTCTCCACCCGCTCTTCCACGACCTGCTGTCCACACGAGACCAGCTCTTTTCGCTCCTGAGCGGTCACCAGCTCCCGGGGCAGACCCGCGAACTGTGCCTTCTCGCCGGCACGAGCTGCCTGCTCCTCGCCCACGCGTCACAGAACCTCGGCGACCAGGACTCGGCGATCGCACAGCTCCAGACGGCCTGGACGTTAGCCGATCACGCCGACCACAACGATCTCCGGGCATGGGTCAAGGGCACAGCCGCGCTGATCGCGGAGTGGTCGACTCACCGGCTGACAGCCCTGGAGTACACGCAGCAGGCGATCCGGCACGCTCCCGACGGGGAGACGCGGATCAGGACCGCTGCCATCGAGGCCAGGGCAGCGGCACGTATCGGCGACCGGAACACCGCACTGGCCGCGCTCCGGGAACTCGAACGTGCCCGTGAGCAACACACAGATCCTGACGGACTCACGCGTTTCGGAGGGCTGCTCACCTTTCCGGAAGCCAAGCAGGAGTACTACATCGGCGGGACGTACGCCCTGTTGGGCGAACACGAGCTGGCCGAGCACCACGCCTCCGCGGCGATCGAGCTGTACGAGACAGGCCCAGCGGAGCAGCGTTCGTACGGCGACGAGGCCCTGGCACGCCTCGACATCGTGACCGCGCGTATCGCCGCTGGCGAGATCGAGGGAGTCGGCGAGCAGCTCCGGCCCATCCTCGAACTGCCAGTGGACCGTCGCATCCGACAGCTCGGCGACGCCGTACAAGGAGTGGCTAGGCTTCTGGAAGACCCACGGTTCGCCGGGAGCCGCGTTGTACGCGAGCTTGCCGACGCCACCCGCGGCTACCAGGCGATCGACACCAGAGCGAAGGCCCTCACCTTATGACAATGACGGTCTCTCCTGAGTCCGCCGCCCGCATGGCCTGCCGGGCATCAGGTCTGCCAGACCGATCCCTCGTCCCTCTTCACCACCACGCCACCTCCGTGTTCCTCGTCGCCGCGGAAGACGTCGTGGTCCGTGTGAGCCCCATCTCCCAGCAGCGCAACCTCGCGACGGCCGTCTCACTCACGCGCTGGCTCGTTGCGAGCGGCTTTCCGGCGACAGAACCCGCAGACGTGCCCCAGCCTGTGACGTACGAGCCTTACGCCGTCACGTTCTGGCGGCACTACCCGCAGCCCGCACGCGGCCGGCCCCCGGTCGGCCGGTTGGGCGACCTTCTACGGGCCCTGCACTCCCTGTCGGCCCCGCCGGTGACGCTGCCTCAGTATCAGCCCCTTTCCTCGCTCAGGGCTGTCGTGGAATCCAGCACGTGCCTTGGGCCCGATGTGCGAACGTGGCTCATGGAACGCAGGCAGGAACTCCTGAATGCCTACTCGGGGCTCGAATTCCCCCTGGGTTACGGCCACATCCACGGCGACGCCTACCCGGGCAACACCCTCTGGGACGTCCAGGGCATCAGGCTCGGAGACTGGGACGAGGCGGCGGTCGGGCCACGCGAGATCGATCTGGCCAATACGTTCCAAGGGGTCCGCTTCGGGCGTACCTCCGCAGAACTGGATGACTTCAGCCTCCGGTACGGCTACGACGTCAGGGAGTGGCCGGGCCTTCCCGTCCTGGTCGGCATGCGGGACCTGCACACGCTCGGCTCCTTCATTCGGCGTGCGGATCGCGGAGACATGGCCGCTGCCGGCCAGTTGTCGTATCGCATCGAGACGCTGAGAAACATGGACGATCAGGCGAAATGGGACTCGGCCTGAATGGTCCGTGATCGCTCCGGAACCAGCTGCCCTCTCCGTGCGGGCCCAGACCCGAGACGCCTGACGCAACCGGGTGGAGACGTACGGTGATGCCCCAGTCCGTGTAATCTTCGGGGTGCCCGGTGCTGTGTTCCACCTGGGACGACCGGGTTCGCGGCAATCAACTTCGGCTTGGAGGACGGGTGGCGGTACAGCGGATCTCGACCCGCAATGCCCGTTTCCAGCAGCTGCAGACGCTGCTCAACAACCGCACCAAGCGGGGGCGCGCCAGGGAGTTCCTGGTCCAGGGCGTACGTCCGATCACGATGGCCGTGGAGTACGGCTGGACCATTCGCTCGCTGCTCTACGACGACAGCCGTCCTCTCTCCCGATGGGCCGAGGACCTGCTGCGCCGTGTGGGTGCCGAACGCGTGGCGATGGCGCCGCAGTTGCTCGCCGAGCTCGGTGAGAAGGCCGACGGAGCCGTGGAGGTCCTGGCGGTGGTCGAGATGGCCCCGGACGGTCTGTCACGCATCAAGGTCCACGACGACTTCCTCGGTCTGGTCTTCGACCGGCCGACGCAGCCCGGCAACATCGGAAGTATCGTGCGGTCGGCCGATGCGTTCGGTGCCGACGGGCTCATCGTGACCGGGCACGCTGCGGATCCCTACGACCCCAAGTCGGTACGTGCCTCCACGGGGTCGTTCTTCGCCGTTCCCGTGGTGCGCAGCCAGTCGCACCACGAGGTCATGGAGTGGTTGGAGAAGGAGCGCGCTCGGGGGCGACCGGTGGCCGTCGTCGGCACGGACGAGCGCGGTGATGCCGACGTCTCGGAGTTCGACCTGACCCAGCCGGTCCTGCTGCTGATCGGCAATGAGACCGCGGGTCTCAGCGCGGCCTGGCGTGAGCTCTGCGACCACGTGATCAGCATTCCGATGACGGGCTCGGCCAGCTCCCTGAACGCGTCGAATGCCACCTCCGTCGTTCTTTACGAGGCGCGCCGTCAGCGTCTGAAGAAGCAGCGCACGGCGTGATCTGCCGAGGTCACCTCCAGACCTCGCCGCTGATCGCTCTTTTGTAGACGGCCAGGTACTGGCGGGCGATGGTGTGGTGGCCCCATCGGTCCACCGCTGTTTCGCGTACGGCCTGGGCGGTCGGCAGCGTTTCCAGCACCCGTTTCGCGTCCCTGGGTGTGATCTCGCGGCCGACTGGCAGCACCGTCCCGACGCCGGGGACGATCTCGGGCAGACATCCGTTGTCGCTGGCGATCACCGGGGTGCCGCTGGCGGCGGCCTCCGCGACCACGGTGGCGCCGGGTTCGGTCCATCGTCCGCCTAACGGCCCTCCCCACGGCTGGGACAGTACGAGCTGCGCTCGGGCTCGTGCGATGAGTCGGGTACGGGCGCTGCCGCCGACCTCGCCTATGTAGCGGACGGTGTGCGGGAAGTCGGTCAGCAGGGCGTCCAGGTAGTCCTTCTCCCAGGCTGGTCCGGCGACCGTCAGCGGCAGGCCGGCGGCGTGTGCGAACGCCGCCGCCTCGCGTACGCCCTTGTGCGCGGAGACCCGGCCCAGGAAGAGGAGGTAGTCGTCCTTCGCTTCCTGGAACGGATGTCGCGAGGGGTTGACCGGCAGCCTGATCAGCGGGGCGGACACAGACCCGGCGGCGGTGCGTTGTGCGCGGGAGAGGTAGATGCAGTTGCCCTGGCGCTCCGGCACGCCGTTGAGGTGGTGCGTGCTCACGGTCGGCCTGAGCCCGCCGGGTGGAAGCACGGCGGTGTTCGAGTGGTCGTGGATGATGTCCGGGGCGAACGCTTCGATGGCGGTGTAGATGTCGGCTGTCTCGACCGCGGCGGACACCGTGACACCTTCCTGGAGGGGACTTCCAGGGGCCCCGAGCAGCAGGATTTCGCACCCGGCCTCCAGCAGCCCGTCCATGAGCGTGGCGACGACCCACTGGATGCCGCCGTAGCCCTGGGGTGGCACGGTGATCCACTGGGTGGGGTCGGCTCCGTACCGGTACGGCGGAATGACCATGGCCACCTTCATCGGCCACCCCTGGTCTCGGCATCGGTGGCACCGGTCTGGCGCCGCGTGATGACCTCCCAGCAGACGCCGAGGAGGACGCTGGCGGTGTAGAGCACCGCGAGGGCGGCCCGCACCGGACGGGCGCCGTCCCCCGACCGGTTACGGCCCCATTCCTTCCCGATGCCTCGCCGCGCGTCGTTGCGCCGTGCTTCGCTGCGCCCCTGCCAGAAGGCGCGGCGCAACAGGTAGGCCAGGGTCAGCCGATGGGCGGGGATCAGGTGTCGGACCTCGGCGTCGTGCAGGATCGTCGCGGTGGCGCCGCGTGCGGTCATCTCCCGTACGAAGGTGGTGTCCTCGGCGGAGGTGAGGGAGCCGCCGATCCGGCCGAGGCGTTCGTCGAAGCCGACTCCGAGCAGGCGAGCGTGCTCGGAGTCGACGGCGAAGCTGCCGCCCCAGATCGACGCCGGCCGGGCAGGAGCGTGGGACCCGAGGTAGTGCAGTTGGCCCGATGTGAGGAACCACGGGCGACGGTGCCCCTGAAGATGGGCGGTGATCCTGGTCCCGGTGATATGTGCGCCGGCGGCCAGGGCGGCCCGCATCCGGGCCAGGGCCTCGGCGGTGGGGATGATGTCGTCGTCGAGGAAGACGAGGTGCCGTGTCGTGGCCTCCTTCATGGCCTTGTTGCGGCTGTGGGCGAGTCCCTGGTTCTCCTCGTTGCAGAGGACGCGGATGCGTGACAGCTGCGGCGAGGAGCTCGTGGGCAGTGCGGGAAGGTGCTGAGCGGGCATGTCCGCGATGATCAGCAGGCGGTCTTGGGGCCCGATCGCCGCGGCGGTGCGGGCTACAGCTCCCGGCAGGAGATCGGGGCGGTTGCTGCAGACGGCGATGGTGAGGGGCGGGTCAGCGCCGAGAGTCACGGGCGCACCCCCTGACCCGGCCACGGGTGGCGCTCTTCGCGGTCGACGGCCCGGAGAACGTCGGCCAGGTCTCTAAAGGCGGCGAGGGCCCAGTGCCTCGCCTTTCCCTCGGCTGTGTGGCCACGACGGGCTTTCACTTCGCGGTAGGCGGCCACGATCTCGGGATCGACCCGAGCAGGCACGTTCCATCCTCTGTCGGGGTTGACGATCGCTGCCGAGCAGCCGAGGGCGAGCGCCGGAGCAGCGTCGTGGTCAGTCCGGTCGCCGACAACCATGGTGTGTTCCGGCCTCCAGCCCAGATGGTCCAGGGCCCACTTGAAGAGGCACGGGTCGGGTTTGGAGTAGCCGACCAGGGAGTCGAGTACGACGAGTCGGACCTGTTGCTCGATGCCGATGGCACGCAGGGCGGCGAGGCATTCCGGGGGCTGGTTGGCGACGATGCAGACTTCGTACTCCCCGGCGAGTTGGCTGAGCGCGTCGACGGCTCCTGGAATGGGCTGGACGAGCGAGGTCCAGCGTTCGCGGACGCGCTGCCAGCTCTTCGTGCCGTTGGGTGGGAAGAGGCTAGGCGGGGGTGTTCCGGGTGCACGGTCCCCGTAGAAGTCGCGCATGGCCGGGAGGAAGGCGTCCATGGTGAGGGAGGGATCGTCCTTCCGCGCAAGCTCCCAGACACCCTGGAGCCAGGCGAGGTCGAAGGGCTCGTCGTAGTAGATGACGCCGCCGACATCGACGGCGAGCGTGCAGGCCGTCATGGCGTGACCGCCCGTCCCGAGGCCCAGGCGAACCATTCGGGCTTGTCCGCGGCGTCGTTCTCGATGCTGAGGGAGGTGGCGGGTTCCACGGGGCCGTGCTCGCGGGCCCAGGCCGCAGTGCGTCGCAGTCCGTCGGTGAGCGGGGTGTCGGTCCAGTCGCCGAGCGTCTTACGGGCGAGGCTGTTGTCGGTGAAGGCGGCGTGGACCTCGTCGCGGGCCGCCAGGTGCATGATCGGGTGATCGGGTGCGCCCATCGCGGTGCGCACGGCGTGCGCCATCTCCAGCACGGTGGTGGTGTGCGAGGAGCCGACGTTGAAGACCTGGCCCCAGGCGGCCGGCTGGTCGGCCGCGGCGAGGAAGGTGCCGACGATGTCCGGGGCGTAGGTGAAGGCGCGGATCTGGCTGCCGTTTCCGTACACGCTGATCGGTTCGCCGCGCATGATCTGGTTGAGGAAGATGGCGACGGCGTTGCGGTAGGGGTCGGCCATGTTCTGCCGCTCGCCGTACACGTTGTGCATGCGCAGGGCGAAGTACGGCAGGCCCTGAAGCTGCATGGTGACCGCGAGTTCGCGCTCCACGGCGAGTTTCGCGTTGCCGTAGCTGTCGGCCGGGATGGGCTGCTCGTCCTCGCGCATGGGGACGTGTCCGTGGCCGTACACGGCGACCGACGAGGCGAAGCCGAAGAACCTGACCTTGGCGGCCAGCGAGGCGTTGATCAGGTTGATGCTGCCGAGGAGATTGACGGAGTAGTTGTGGTGCTTGACGGCGTGGCTGATGCCTTCGGCGGCGAAGGCGGCCAGGTGGTAGACGCCGTCGAAGCGGTACGAGGCGAAGAGTTCGGCGACGGTGGCCCGGTCGGCGACCGAGCCGACGATGAGGGTCGCGTCGTCGGGCACGTTTTCGGTCCTGCCGCCGTCGAGGTTATCCAGGACTACGACGTCGTCGCCGTGCTCGATCAAGGATGCGACAAGGTGGGACCCGATGAAGCCGGCGCCGCCGGTGACCAGATGCGTGGGCATGGTTGTCGTGCCTCCCTTTCCGTGAGCCGGTCCCCGCTGCTGCCCAGGGGCAAGCCGCAGCGGGTCGTGCGGGATGCGGTGCGGACGGACCGCGTGTGGTGCTGGGGAGCTCAGGCTCCGAGGAGCCTGTTGATCTGGGCGAAGTCGCTGCGGGCGCGGTCGATGATCAACGGGAGCCGCTGCCGCAGGGTGGTGCGCAGCACGGCCGCGTCGGTGTCGTGGACGATCCGGTTGATGACGGTGTCGCCTCGGACGAAGGCACGGACGTCTGCGTGGATGTCATCGGTGTCGACGGTGTCGCCGTAGGTTTCGGCGAGCACCCCGTTGAACTTGTGCGAGTGTCCGATCGCGATCGCCGGGACGCCGCTGGACAGTGCGCCGATCGCGGCGTGCAGGCGCTCGGAGATGACGAGTTCGGCGTGAGAGAGCACGCCCTTGTAGTCACAGACCGTGAGCGCGCCGGGCAGCGTCATGACCTGGGGCATGCCGGCGGCCTCGGCGATGCGGGCCGCGAGGATCCGGTCGTCGTTGTGACGCCGGGAGTCGTGGCAGTGCGGCACGAGAACGACCGGCATCTTCCGGGTGCGGACGAGGGCGGTGGCCAGCCGCGTCAGTGCGGCTGCATGCTGGGCCTCCCCCAGGCCGCTGAAGCGGGTGATGCCCTGGCTGGGGATGAGGCAGACGTACGAGTCTTCGGGGGTGAGCCCCAGGGGCCTAAGCACGGCCGATGTCCGCTCGCCGGTGGCTGTCGGCAGCAGGAAGGCGGGGTCGGAGGACAGGCGCACACGGTGCTCGGGAAGGCCGAGCCCGTCCACGAGGTAGCCGTGGGAGATGCTCTCCCGGACGGTGAGCAGCCGGCAGCGGGCTGCGACCGTGACCCATGCCTCGGCGTCGGTGGGGTCGTCGAAGGGGCCGATGGACTGACCGATCATCGCTGTCGGAATGTCCCGCTGCTGCGCGGCGGTCAGGGCACGCAGGTACGGCGTGGAGACCCCGTAGTCCGAGGTGTGCAGGTCGCCCCCGGTGGCGATGACCAGGTCGGTCTCGGCGAGCAGTTGTTCCCTGCGTGCTGTCAGTTCGGCAGGGCTTTCCCGGGGACGCATCTGCTGCCAGGAGCGGGAGACGACGAAGGGATCGGCCACGCAGCGGGCGCCGGTGGGGGCGAGGACTTGCTCGTCGAGCGCCGGGGTCTGGGTGAGGACGGTGACCTTGTTGCCGCCTTCGGTGTTCAGCTGCTCGGCGATGGTGCGGGCCAGGGCCTCGACACCGCGGCTCTCGCAGCTGGTGATGCCGGTGATCAGGACGTTGGACACAGCGGACCTCGCAGGGGTCATCGGGTGAACCGCATGAGTTCGGCCAGAACGGCGTGGTAGTTGAAGCGCTCGTGGACTCGCCGCTGGATGGCTGCCAGCCGCTCGCGGTACCGGGCCGGCTCACGCGTCATCCGGGCAAGGGTGTCGACCGGATCGTCGTTGAGAAGGAAGAGCTCCACGTCGTCGCCGTAGAGTGCGGACAGGTAGCCCAGGTCCGGCCAGAGCGCGGGGATGCTGCCCGACGCCAGGGTCTCGAACATGCGAGGGGTCAGCAGCTCCATCCGCGCGAGCAGCGGACGGGCCAGCACGGGGGTGATCGCCGCCTGGGCCATGGCGGAGACCACGTGTCCGAACGGAACGGGCGGCGCCACCTCGACACCGTGATCCCGCATCCAGCCGGGCTCGTTGGCGGTGGCGGTCAGGTGGTCGGGGTGCGGATCGCCCGTCCACCAGCGTCCGCACACCCGGATACGCTCGATCGGTGGCTCGGCGGCGGCTGCGGCCCGGACGAGGCTGGTCATCGTGTTCCAGCGCCACCAGTTCGCGCCGACGTACTGCAGCTCGTACGGCAGGGACTGCGGGGTCGGGAGATCAGTGGCGAGCCGGTGGATGTCCGGCATTCCGAAGTAGCTGAAGAACTCGGCCCCGTCGGGGAGTCGTTCAGCAAGGCGGGGCTGCAGGATCACATCGCTGAGGTCGGCATACAGCTTGTGCCAGGACTCGATGGTGTCCGTGCCCGCGTTGTCGTCCAGGTCGGCGGTGACGTACGGGCCCCAGTGGCCGTCGGGGTCGAGGATGATGCGCCGCCGGCGCGGCACGGCCTCGCACAGTTCACGCTGCTGGGTGGAGAGGAACTGCCTGCTCTCGAAGACGAGGGCGAGGTGGGTGGCCCAGGTGAGGTCGTCCACGAGCGGCAGGTGGGCGTTCACCGTGCCGTCCAGGCGTGACAGTTGGCTGGAGACGCCGACCTCGCATCCGGCTGCCGAGGCGACCCGGGCGTACTCGGCGATCATGTGGCTGGAGCCCGCGTTCCAGTGGAAGACGCCGGCGAACAGAAACCGGGGTGTGGTCATCGCGCACTCCTTGCCTGCGGACGGCCGGAACCGTCCGTCTGCCGGCCGAGCCGACGGTGGGCGCGGCGGCGGGCCCGGATCAACGCTGCACGGCGCGCGAGCCAGCACACGGCCTCGGCGGTCTCCCACGTCCCGCGCCACCAGGTGGTCACTCCACCCACGCCACGCCCGCGCAGATCGTCCTTCAGCCACCGGCCGGCCAGCCGCAGCACGGGCAGCGGGCGCCAGTCGATGTCGGTGAGCAGGTAGTAGTAGCGGTTACGGCGCATCTGGATGCGCCGGTAACTGCTGCCTGCGGTTCCGCCGCCGCCGAAATGCTGTATCCCGACCTCGAGCAGGAGGGCGACGCGCCACCCGGCCCAGCGGGCACGGCGGCACAGATCGGTCTCCTCGTAGTAGGTGTGGAAGACCTCGTCGAAGAGTCCGACGGTGCGCAGCAGCTCAGCGCGGACGAAGAAGGCTGCCCCCTGGACGTACGCGTGCTCCAGGGTGTTCGGGGCACGGCCTTCGGGCGGGCCGGCGGGTGAAGGGTGGTTCGGCCAGTCACCGGCGAAGGCGTGCTGCTCGCCCCAGCGCAGAGCGGTCTTCGACCAATCGTTGTACGCGCCGAGGGCGGTGCTGCTGGACTCGTCGTACTCGTACTGCATGGGGCCGACCACGCCGTAGTCGGTCCAGGTCTCCATGAACTCGGTCAGGTCGCGCAGCAGGGACGTCGGAGTCTGGGTATCCGGGTTGGCGAGGAAGACGTAGTCGGCGCCGTCGTCGAGCGCCGCACGCATGCCGATGTTGTTGGCGCGGGCGAAGCCGACGTTCCCTTCGTTCTGGATGATCCGCACCTGCGGGAAGCGGTCCTTCACGAAGGCGGTGCTGCCGTCGTGGGAGTCGTTGTCGACATACCAGACCGCCAGGTCGATCCCGGGGATGTCGCTCTCCAGGAGTGAGGCTAAGCAGGGCTCCAGCCAGCGGTGCTCGTTGGTGCCCACCGTAATCGTCGCTACCCGTACGAGCGGCGCCTGTCCGGCGGAGTCGCGGCCGGTCACGGCAGCTCCAGGTCTGCGGGGGCGAACTCGACAACGATGCTGCGCCGGATGCGCGAGGACGTGTTGCGGCGCGAGGCATGGGCGATGCGTACGTCGTGGACGGCTACATCACCCGCTGCGAGCGAGACCGCGCGGACAGGGCCCTGCGCCTGGAGCGCTTCGGCGTCCTCGCCGTTGGACTGGAGGTGCGAGCCGGGGACGAATTCCAGGCACCCGTTGCCCGGGTCGGAGTCGTCGAGGAAGACGCTCAGGTTGCACACGGTGTGCGGCGGCACATCGGTCCGGTCGCGGTGCCAGGGCACGGGGGCGGCCACCTCGGGCAGTTTGACGATCATGGCACAGGCGGTGGCGCGGACGGGGCCACCAAGGATGGCGGCGGCCAGAGAATGCAGGGGGCTGCCGTTGGTGTAGAAGCGCGTCGATGCCGGTGCGCCCTGGTCCTGCAGGTTGTGGATCCGGTAGAGGACGGGTGTATCCGTGCCGGCGGGTGTGAAGTACCAGTAGTCGGGCGACCGGAAGCCGTCATTGGTGAAGCGCCGGATCAGGTTGCCAGCCTCGATGCGGAGCGCTTCAAGCGCCATCCCAGTGACCTGCTGGGGAAGAGCGGTGTAGCCGTCCGTATGAAAGTCTCGGAGAGGCTCCTCGCCGAGTGGCGACGCTAAGGCGTCGGTCGGGCGCGGTGGATGCTGGGTCATCGTTCCCTCGCTGCGGTGGGGGTGAGCTGCGTGGCGAACCAGTCGATGGTGGTGCTGAGGCCCTTGCGGAGGTCGGTCTCCGGCTTCCAGCCGCACTTCTCCCAGACCAAGGTGAGGTCGGGCCTGCGACGGCCCGGGTCGTCGACCGGGCGGTTGACGAACTCGATCGGAGACGAGGACCCGCACAGTTCACGGATCAGATGTGCGAGCTCCAGGACCGTGGTCTCGGCGGCGTTGCCCAGGTTCAGCGGGCCGGCGTGCTGACTTGCGGCGACGGCGAGGATGCCACGGACGGTGTCGTCCACATAGCACAGCGAACGGGTCTGCGAGCCGTCGCCGGTGACAGTCAGCGGTTCGCCCGCCAACGCTTGGCGGATGAAGGTCGGTACCGCCCGTCCGTCCTCGCCACGCATCCGCGGCCCGAACGTGTTGAAGATCCGCACGATCGCGGCGTCGACGCCATGCTCGGTGCGGTAGGCGATGGTCGCCGCCTCGGCGAACCGCTTCGCTTCGTCATACACGCTGCGCGGCCCGACCGGATTGACGTTGCCCCAGTACGACTCGCGCTGCGGATGCTCAAGCGGGTCGCCGTACACCTCAGAGGTGGAGGCGAGTATGAAGCGGGCCTTCTTGCGCCGGGCCAGTTCCAGCGTGTTGAGCGTTCCCTGCGAGCCGACCTGGAGGGTCTGGATGGGCAGACGCATGTAGTCCTGTGGGGAGGCCGGCGAAGCGAGGTGCAGCACTAGGTCAACAGCACCCGGTACCGTGAGCGGATCGGTGACGTCGTGAACCAGCAGCTCGAAACGGCCATCCGTCTGCCGATGCACGACGTTGTCCGCTGTGCCCGTAAGAAGGTTGTCGACGCACACCACGTCGACACCGCTGTCGAGCAGCAGATCGCACAGGTGGGAGCCGACGAATCCGCACCCCCCGGTGACGACGGCTCGGTGGAAAGGCGCTCGGCCCGCTAACGGAGCCTGCCTCCTTGTGGAGGTACTCATAACACCTCTTTCTCGCAATTCGGATGGAACTTGGCATGACTGTGCCCGCCCACGGGTGCGATCAGGGTGTGGCGGGCCCAGCCGGGTTTGGCCGGGCTGGTTTCCGCGAATAGATCGGAGCCGTGCTGATGAGTCCCCAGACGGCCTTGTCCGACGGGGAACGGTACCCAGCCACTCGTGGGTGAACTCTGTGACCAGAAGCCGTCCCGGCCGGTCTCCGCGTACTATTCGTCGTCCGACATCCTCGGCCTGCTGCCGACCGGGCCATCTACCTGGACGACACCATCTCCGTCAGCCGGCCAGACACCGAACTTCGCGGCACGGATACCCCATAAGCGTAAGGCCGTTGGCGATCAGTTCGACTATGACCATGACAGTGTCGACGATGACGCTCGGGCTCAATTCGTTGGTGAAACGGGCGCACGCAAGATGGCAGGCCACCCGGTCGGCAGCAAGGCTCAGCTGCGGAAGTGCTGTGCAACAAGGGCGTCTGCGTGGACTGCCCGGTGGTGATCATCAAGGTCATCGTCTGGCTCTCGCCAAACGTGGTCCCCTGGCCCAGCACGGTGTCACCTCCGTCGGAGGCCGCCGTGGGATGCGGAGCATGCTCGATCGGCCCGCACCCCACGATGGGCGGCGAGTTGCGCCCTCGTTCATGGGCGCTTATGAGAGTGCCGTCCGCGTCCCGCCGCACTAGTACGGCGTTCCGGACGCATCCCTTAAGCCTGGTGACCGTGGCGGCGAACCGCACATTTCACGAGTGATATCACTGGAGTGATGCAGGTGATCCAGCCAGTTTTTCGAGGACGCAACAGCGGTCACCTGCACGGGCCGACGCTCCGGGCAAGGTGTCCGCGCCTACAGTAAGCGTCAGCCCGCCTCCTGATCGTCTCCGGATTCGGAGCCTCTCGAGGCCGCTGGATCACCTGAGCGATACAACCGACGTGATGCGCGAAACCCGCCGCATAGGACGCGGTCTCAGACGGGGGGGATCGGTACTCAGGCCCGCTCCGCCTCTGCCGGCACGAGTCGACTCGTGAAGCCCTCGCTACGCAACCGTCCGAAAGCCGCCGCTGCCTCGTCAGAAATCTCTTGCTCGATCATGAACCCTTGCCGGGGGTACACCATGAACCGCTGCTGGGCCCCCACCAGCATGTCGATGACGAGACACGCGTCCTGGATCGAGTCGACGTACTCGGAGAGCGTCATGGGCGTGGACGCTCACCCACTCGACATCCGGCCAGAGCTTTCGCGCCGTTGCGTAGCCCGTCGCTCCTAGATGATCAATTCCAAGGGATACCTGCGGAGGGCGTGGGGTGGGCGGCGGCCATAGCCACCGCGAGACGGTCAGGTGGCGTGCTGCCGGTCCTGGTTGTCGAGGTGGCAGCGGGCGGTCAGGCGTCAGGGTCGACTTCGGGGTGCGTGAACCGCACGGGCTTGCCCAGCGACCGGGCGTAGGCGATTTCGGCTCGGGTGCTGTCTCCAATGTAGTCGCCGACTACGAGCACCTCATCAGCGAGCCGGATCTTCGCCCGGTGCAGATCGTCGAGTCGAACCTTCAGCGCCTCAGCCTCGGCAGGATCGGACCAAAGTTCGTGCGGCGACTTCATGTCGCAGCCCGGTTTGACGACAATCTTTCCGGCTTTGGTCTCCCGCAGATCGGCCTCGGTCATCTCGGTCATGAAGCGGGTGGAGCCGCAGATCACGACGATACGCGGGAGGCTCAGCTGCTTCTTCGCGTCGGCGAGCTTCTCCTCGGGGGTGAGCAGTTGCGGGTATGACACTGGTTCCTCCTGGTGGTGCGGTCCAAGGGGTGCCTGCGGAGACGAGAACGAGGGTGCCCAAGGTCGTTTTGTGACGAACGATGTGGACACCCTCGCGACAGCACTCTATGCGACGACCGACCGACGACATCCTGAAGGAGCATCCCGAGCTGGCGTCGTGGCGCCCGCCGGTCGGCATTACGCCCCGCCTGAGCGATGCCGAACTGCTCACCCTCGCCACGATGCAGGCCATACTCGGCTTCACCTCCGAGGCCAAATGGCTCCGCCATGCCCGTGCCCACCTGCGCCACCTCTTCCCCTACCTGCCCCAGCAGCCCGGCTACAACAAGCGGCTGCGCAAGGCCGCCGGTCTGATACGAAGCGTCAACCGGATCCTGGCCGCCACCACCTCGGTGTGGAGCGACGACGTATGGGTCGTGGACTCCACCCCGGTGGAATGCGGCCGCTCCCGCGAGACCGTCAAACGCTCCGACCTGGCAGGCTGGGCCGAATACGGCTACTGCGCCAGCCACAGCCGCTTCTTCTGGGGCCTGCGCCTGCACCTGGTCTGCACCCTTCAGGGCCTGCCCATCGCCTTCGCCCTGACCGGGGCCAAGGCCGACGAACGCGAGACCCTCCTCGACCTCCTGGCCGCCGAATCCGAGCTTCTGCGAGAGCGCCCCCGACAGACCCTCATCGGCGACAAGAACTACTTCGGCCGTGGTTTCGAACGCGAACTGTCCGAGCATGGAGTCCAGTTGCTGCGGCCTGCCCGTAAAGGTGAACGGGAACGGCCTGGCGCAGCCCTGTTCAAGCCGCTGCGGCAGGTCATCGAATCGATCAACGAGACCTTCAAGGGACAGCTTGACCTCGAACGGCACCGAGGGCGCACACCCGGAGGTGTCATAGCCCGCGTCATGCAACGCATTCTTGCGCTGACCGCCGCGATCTGGCACAACGACGCGACCGGACAAACCGTCTTACGCTCAGTGATCGCCTACGATCACTGACCCCTTGGAATAGATCATCTAGTATGGCTTGCTGACCAGTAGGGCCGACGAGACGGAAACACGCTGTTCTTCGAGCAGGACGCGGGAGAAGCGGATGTTCTCGCCTGTGTTCCTGGCCTTCGGCTCGACGATGATGGCGCTCGCAGGAACCCCCAGCTCCACCGCGCGGTCCCGGTAGTGTTCGGCTTCACCGCGGGGCATCCGCTCACGCATGGTACGGCTGGTCGCTCCAGTGAAGACAATGAGCGGTGCCATGCCACGGTGGTACAGGTCTGCGGTAGTGGCGGCCACCCCCAGGTCGTGGCTCCGGGTCCGATCGCCACGGAGCAAGGGCGCAACTCGTGGCTCATCTGCTGGAAGTCTGAGGTTTCCCCGAGATGCGGCATGGCGTGCCGTGAGGCGTTTGATAGCCAGAGGACTTCAGGTGATTGAGGTGAGGCCCAGCGAGGTCGCGTCTGGTTGCTGTCGGTGACCGTCGTTCCTCGACCTCCCCCTGTCATCCAGGCGGCCGGGGGATCGCGTATGCCTTCCGGTGCAGTCCGTGCTTCGGGGCCTCGAAATCGCTCACGGCAGACGATAAAGATCGGGAACGGACTGGAACCCTCCTCGGAGGTATGTCAACGTACAACACCCCGGATCGGCGGTCGGTAAGTGACCTGCCGGGTGAACCGATGAGGAGCCTTTTCGTTCATGCAAGTTTTCCGATCCGTCCGACTGACAGTCCGTGTCCTCCTTGACTCGGGGTACGGCAAGCACGGGGGTCGCGCAATCACCATCCGACTCGAAGAAGACCTGGTTCGGTAGGACTACGAGGGCGGGGTCGGCCCGATCGCGAGCGAAACATAGACCACGATCGCCGGTTAGCCAAACCGGCGATCGTGGTGACCATTGGGGGTGTTCGCGCTCGGCTGTACTTGGCGGTGGAGCCGAAGCGAGCGGTAGGCCACGCCGTGCCTTCGAGAGGAGTCATCGACCGGCTCTGGCCTGCAGACCACCGAACAACGCCCGTCCGTTGATGCCGTGATGGCTGCGTGCGGTCCGGGTGGAGACGCTCCTCGTTCTCAGCAAGGAAACCATCTCATGTGCCGATCCGCGATGCCCCCTGCGCTCTTTCAGCTTCATCAGGAACTGTCATCGGACCTGGTCGCTGTCATGTCACACGTCGTGAACGGCGAGGTCGTCTCGTGACGGCAACGATCAGGCAAGGACAGAAGCTGACGGTGGACGAGGTATGCGCTGAGCTGCAGATCGCGCGATCGACCTTCTACGACTGGCGGCAGAAGGGGCGTGGCCCCCGCTGTATCCGACTTCCCAACGGGACTCTCCGAATACGGCGCACAGACTTCGAAAACTGGCTGACTGATTGTGAGGATCGCCCCTGATGGAGGGCACGTTCGACGTCCGGATCTTCAGCATCGAGCCCCGCAAGCGCAAGAGCGGGTACACGTACCGAGTCGTGTGGACCGTCAACAAGCGCAAGCACAGCGAAACCTACCCCACCAAGGGGCAGGCCGACGGCCGACGCGCAGAGCTGAAGACAGCGGCCAACAATGGGGTCCCCTTCAGTACCATCACCGGCCTGCCCATCACGTTCGCCAGCAAGGCGGCGGAGAAGGGCTGGTACTCCTTCGCTACCGAGTACGTGGACTGGAAGTGGGCTCGGTCCAGTGGAAACAGCCGCAAGAACGTGGCCAAGGCGATGACCGCCGCCACGATCGCCTTGCTCCGGACTCAGCCGAGCCAGTTCGATCCTCGGGACGTGCGCACGGCCCTGCGGGAGTACGCCTTCAATACCAAGCGACGCTCCTCGTCGCTGCCCGATGAGGTGCGGGAGATCCTCAACTGGGTCGAGCGCAATACCCTGCCGATGTCGGCCTGGGAGGACACAGCGAAGGCCGAGGCCGTGGTCGCTGCACTCGGCACGCTCCTGGACGGTACCGCCGCGGCGGCCAGCTCGGTGACCCGAAACCGTCGCATCATGAGCCTTGCCCTGGACTACGCGGTGAAGCACAACGTCCTCAGAACCAACCCCCTGACCAAGATCGGCAAACAGGACAGTGCGCCGAGGGTCGGCCAGGCCATCAGCAAGCGATCCCTGCTCAACCCCTCGCAGGTCGCGGCGCTGCTCGAATGGATAGGCAAGCGGCCTCGCCGCGGTCTGCTCTATCAGGCGTTCTTCGCCACGCTCTGTTACGCCGGCCTGCGTCCCGAGGAAGCCGTCGCCCTGCGCGTGGCGGACGCCACACTCCCCGATTCGGGGTGGGGTGAGTTCATCGTCCACAAGGCCCAACCCGAGGTCGGCAGCCAGTGGACGGACACCGGCGATGTCCATGAGGACCGCTTCCTCAAGGGCCGGGCCGAGGGCGACACCCGCACGGTGCCGATCCATCCGGACCTGGTGGTCCTCCTGCGTCAGATCATTGCCAAGTACAAGCTCAAGCCGGAGGGGCTTCTGTTCCCCGGCGAAGGCGGGAAGACGCTCGCCGGCTCTGTCTTCAGACGTGTCTGGGACAAGGCGCGCAGGGAGGTGCTTACTCCACACGAGTACAATTCGCCCGCAGGAAAGCGTGTGTACGACTGCCGCCACACCTGCCTCACCGGATGGCTGAATGCGGGCATCCCCCCGGCGCAGGTCGCCGAGTGGGCGGGCAACAGCGTGCCGGTTCTCCTGGCGATCTACGCGCGGTGCATCGTCGGGCAGCTGGCCGACTACCTGAAACGGATCGAAGAGGTCCGGTACCTGCCAGTAGCAGCGTGAAGCGGTCCGGGGCCTCCTCCAGTGGGCCCCGGACCGCTTCTGCGTACGCCCGGAGGACGTGCCCGGGCCCGCCGAGGGCCGGAATCCTGGGGGACACATGGGGGACAGACACCCGTAGAAGCCCGGTTTCAGCCGTTGCCAGTCGGACTGGAGACCTTCCCGGGCGTTCCCGTCCGACCTGGCCGCCGGAGTCGGTGACACGCCTTCTGAGCAGGCAAAACGCCCTCCCGGAAGGAGGGCGTCGCTCGGCGCCCCCGGCAGGACTCGAACCTGCGGCCAAGCGCTTAGAAGGCGCCTGCTCTATCCACTGAGCTACGGGGGCCTGGTGTGGTGGCCTCTGCCCTGGCGCCCGGGTGCGGGCTGATCCCTGACATCGCCGGGGACAAGGATAGGGCTCCCGGATCCATGTCCCTGTTGCTTCGCCTCCGTGGCTCAATGTGGAGGTTCGGTGAAGCGGTCCCGATAATCGCAGGCAGGTACGAATCCTGCATCGCTTTTGACGTCCGGCGCACCTGGTGTTGTGCACTCGTTATGCCTGGACTCCATCCGTGTCCCGGTCGCCCTTTCCGTCCCTTGTGTTCCGTCGGCGCGCGTACATGCTCATATGCTTCAGAATTCCCCTAAAATTGGGCATTCTTCGCATGTGGTGACCTTGGACGTACGGCCTCAACTGCTCGACGCACTCTCCGCCCTGCGCGACCGTGTCGCCGCCGCACGCTTCCCGCTGCCCCTGGAAGGGGCGCCCCGCGCGCGTGCCAACCGCGACGAACTGCTCGCCCAGCTCGACGACTACTTGGTGCCCCGGCTCAGAGAGCCCCAAGCGCCGCTGCTGGCGGTCGTCGGAGGATCCACGGGCGCCGGAAAGTCCACCCTGGTCAATTCCCTTGTCGGGCGACGGGTCAGCGAGGCCGGCGTGCTGCGGCCGACCACCCGCACCCCGGTACTGGTCTGCCATCCGGAGGACCACCACTGGTTCAGCGGCATGCGCGTCCTGCCCCACCTCACGCGCGTGTGGGTGCCCCGGGACGAACCCGGCCCCGCGGACGACATGCTGACGCACGGGCACGACTCCTCGCGGATCCTGCGCGTGGAGACCGTCGAGACCCTGCCGCCCGGCCTCGCCCTGCTCGACGCGCCCGACATCGACTCCCTGATCGCCGACAACCGCGTCCTCGCCGCCGAGCTGATCTGCGCCGCCGACATCTGGGTCATGGTCACCACCGCCGCCCGGTACGCCGACGCCGTCCCCTGGCACCTGCTGCGCGCCGCCAAGGAGTACGACGCCACGCTCGTGACCGTGCTGGACCGGGTGCCGCACCAGGTCGTCTCCGAGGTCTCCCGCCAGTACGGGGCGCTGCTCACCAAGGCCGGGCTCGGCCACGTACCGCGGTTCACCGTGCCGGAGCTGCCCGAGTCGGCCTGGGGCGGGGGCCTGCTGCCCGCCACCGCAGTCGCCCAGCTGCGCACCTGGCTGGTCCACCAGGCCCAGGACCCCGCCGCCCGGCAGTACGTCATGGGCCGTACGGTCCACGGCCTGCTCGACTCGCTGAAGTCCCGGATGCCCGAGCTGGCCGGCGCCGCCGCCGCCCAGTACGCGGCGGCACTGCGGCTCACCTCCGCCGTCGACAGCGCCTACGACAGCGAGTACGCGCGCGTGCGGGGCCGGCTGCAGTCCGGCGCCGTGCTCGCCGGGGACGCCCTGAAGCGGTGGCGCGCCTTCCCCCTGGACTGCTCCGCCGACGAACTGCTCGACGCGCTCGTGGAGAGCCTCGGCGCCCTGCTGCTGTGCGCGGTCACCGCCGCCGACGAGCGCATCGACGGGGCATGGCGGCGCGAGCCGGCCGCCGGCGCCCCCGAACTCGCCGACCGCGACCCGGCGCCGGAGAGCGCCGAGCACCGCATCGGGCTGGCCGTACGGCGGTGGCGGCGCGAACTCGAGGAGTACGCCGAGGACGAGGTGCGCGAGCTGGAGCGCAGCGTCGCGCCGGACTCGGAGGTCGTCGCCGCCCTGGCCGCCACTGGGCTGCTGGGGGGCCGCCGGGCGCGGTCCGCGGGCGAGGGGCTCGCCGAGCGGATCGGCGCGCACGGGGCGCTGCGGCTGCGCGACCGCGCCGGACGGCTGCTCGCCGACCTCCTGGACCGGGTGATGCACAAGGAGCGCGAGCGGCGCCTGGCCCCGCTCGACGCCCTCGAGGTGCACCCCGAGCCACAGGCCGAACTGATCGCCGCGCTGTCCGTACTGCTGAAGGAGAGGTGACCGGTGACCGCCGTCACTGACCAGGACCGAACGGAACACACGGGACACACGGAACACACCGGGCAGACGGAAGGCGCCGTCGCCACCGAGGGCAACAGGCCGGGCGGACAGGAGACAGGGGAGGACGGGATCGAGCACTTTCAGGCGGCCCAGGACATGCCGGAGACCGGGAACACGGAGCAACCGGGGAGTGCCGAGGAGCGCCGTCTCTCCGCTCCCGCGGCGGCGGAGCACGGCGGGGCCGCGCACGCCCGCACGCGCGTGCAGCACGACGGCCGCCCCAGGCACGCGAGGGACAACGACCGCCCCACGCGCGCGAGGGACGAAGGCACTCCGAGCCGTACGGAGTCCGACGACGCCTGGGACGACGGACTGATCGCGCGCCGCGTCACCGAGCCGGCCACCACCGGCGCCGCGCCCCTCGCGCCCCTCATGCCTCTCCTGTCCGTCGAGCCCAGGCCCTCCAGGCCGCTGCCGGTGCCCCCGCTGGAGTACGACCCACCGCTGCGGTCACGGCTGGACGCGCTGCGCGAACTGGTGGGCCTGTCCCGTACCCGGCTCGACAGCGGCACCCTCTCCGAGGCGAGCCGCGTCCTCGACGAGGCGGCGGCGCGGCGCCGGCTCTCCGGGCAGCACACCGTCGTCGCCATCGCGGGCGCCACCGGCAGCGGCAAGTCCCAGTTGTTCAACGCGCTCGCGGGAGTGGCCATCTCGGAGACCGGCGTACGCCGGCCGACCACCGCGGCACCCATCGCGTGCAGCTGGAGCGACGGCGCGGCGAGTCTCATCGACCGCCTCGGCATCCCGGGGCGGCTGCGCAGACGTCCCCTGCAGGGCCCGGAACCCGACCCGCAGCTGCGCGGGCTGGTCCTGGTCGACCTTCCCGACCACGACTCGGCCGCCGTGCAGCACCGCGAGCACGTGGACCGCATCCTCGCTCTCGTCGACGCCGTCATCTGGGTCGTGGACCCGGAGAAGTACGCGGACGCCGTCCTCCACGAGCGCTACCTGCGTCCCATGGCCGGCCACGCGGAGGTCATGTTCGTCGTCCTCAACCAGGTCGACCGGCTGCCCGGCGAGGCCGCCGACCAGGTCCTGGACGACCTGCGCCGGCTGCTCGACGAGGACGGGATCGCGCTCGGCGAGCACGGCGAGCCGGGCGCCACCGTGCTCGCGCTGTCCGCGCTCACCGGGGACGGCGTCGACGAACTGCGCGAGGCGCTCGGACAGTTCGTGGCCGAGCGCGGTGCCGCGGGGCGGCGGATCTCGGCCGACGTGGACACCGCGGCGGTGCACCTGCGGCCCGTGTACGCCACCCGGAGGAGCGCCGGGCTCAGCGAGGAGGCGCGCGAGGAGTTCGCGGCCCGGCTCGCGGACGCGGTGGGTGCCACCGCGGCGGGCGAGGCGGCCGAGCGGGCCTGGCTGCGCAACGCGGGCAAGGCCTGCGGCACACCCTGGCTGCGGCTGTGGCGGTGGTGCCAGGACCTGCGCGAGCCGCCCACCGGCCGCCTGTCGCTGCGCACGCAGCCGGACGAGGAGGCCACCGCCCGGCAGCGCGTCGAACAGGCGGTGCGCACGGTGGCCGACCGGGCCTCGGCCGGCCTGCCCCCGGCGTGGGCGCAGGCGGTGCGCGAGGCCGCCGTGCGCGGCGCCCAGGGGCTGCCCGAGGCGCTGGACGAGCTGGCGGCGCGCACCGGGCTGCCCCCGGGGCGGCCGCCGCGCCCGGGCTGGTGGCCGGCCGCGGTCCTCGCACAGGCGGCGATGACGATCCTCCAGGTCATCGGGGGACTGTGGCTGGTCGGCCAGATCGTCGGGGTGATGGCGCCGAACCTGGGGGTGCCGGTGCTGCTCATGATCGCCGGCATCGTCGGCGGGCCGCTCGTGGAGTGGAGCTGCCGGATCGCGGCACGCGGACCGGCACGGCGGTACGGGCAGGAGGCGGAGCGCCGGCTGCGGGAGGCCGCGGCGGGGTGCGGCCGTGCCCGGGTGCTGGATCCGGTGGCGGCGGAGCTGCTGCGGTACCGGGAGGTGCGCGAGCAGTACGCACGGGTCATGGGGACAGGGGCGCGGTGAGGCGGGGCGGGGACCTCTGTCACCCGTACGGGTGAGGGAGTTTTCCACAGGCAGGCGGTGGTCCACAGGTCTCAGCGGGTCCGGCCCGGCGGAGGCAGTCTGGTACCGCGGCGATCGCGACGGACGCGGTCGTCACGGCAGACGCAGCCGTACGGGACGGGCCCGTACGTGTGTCCGCCCGGCCCGGACGGCCGGGTGGAGGAGGGGACGGACGATGAACGAGACGATCGTGTGCACCGTGGGCAACGTGGCGACGCAGCCGGTGCACCGGGAGCTGCCCTCTGGTGCCTCGGCACGGTTCCGGCTGGCGGTGACCTCGCGCTACTGGGACCGGGAGAGGAACGCCTGGACGGACGGGCACACCAACTTCTTCACGGTGTGGGCCAACCGTCAGCTCGCCGGCAACGCGGTGGCGTCGCTGAACGTGGGCGACCCCGTCATCGTGCAGGGCCGGCTGAAGGTGCGCACGGAGACCCGCGACGGCACCAGCAGGACCTGGGCGGACATCGACGCCCTGGCGATCGGCCACGACCTGGCGCGGGGCACGACGGCCTTCCGGCGCACCGTCAGGACGGAGCCGCAGCCCGTGGGTTCGCCCCCGAGGCCGGAACCCACGTGGGAGACACCGTCCCCGGATGCGCCCTCCCCGGACGCGCTCTCACCGCAACGGCCGGATCCGACGGCCGCGGTGACGGCCTGACCGGGAGCGTGAGCCGATCTTGGTCATAACGATTCTGATTCGGATCAGCCATCTGACGATACGACAGTCAAGTGGCGGTACGGGCGGTCCTTAGGATGCCGGGCATGGCTCTCGGGGCTTGAAGATTCTGCTGGTGGGACCGCGCCCCCCACGTCAACGAGTCCTGCTCGAAGGGGAATTCTGTGTGTGCTTCGTACTCCGCGCCGTCCGCGCGCGGGCGAGGGGCGGCCCGTCTCGCCGCCGCGACCCTGGTGTCGGGACTCGTCGCCGCCGGTGTGATGACCACCGCCGGCCCGGCCGCCGCCGAGGGGACGCCGCAGAGTCCGGGCGGGGCGAGTGCCACCCTGGGCGGCCTGAAGACCTACGGCACCGCCGTCATCCATGACGACGGAGGGGACCACCAGGTCTCCGCGGGCCTGTTCGAGATGTCCGTCGACGGCGGCGGCACCCTGCAGACCTACTGCATCGACATGCACAACCCCACCCAGCGGGACGCCAAGTACCACGAGACGCCGTGGAGCGGCACCTCGCTGGCGGCCAACAAGGACGCCGGGAAGATCCGCTGGATCCTGCAGAACTCCTACCCGCAGGTGAACGACCTCGCGGCGCTCGCCACCAAGGCGGGCGTGAAGAACCTCACCGAGCAGGACGCGGCGGCCGGCACCCAGGTGGCCATCTGGCGCTACTCCGACGGCGCGGACGTTGACGCCGTCGACCCGGAGGCCGAAAAGCTCGCGGACTACCTGGAGAAGAGCGCCCGCGACCTGCCCGAACCGCGGGCCTCGCTGACCCTCGACCCGCCGGCCGTCTCCGGTCACCCGGGCGAGCGGCTCGGCCCGGTGACGGTGCGCACGGACGCGAGCAGCGTGACGCTCACGCCTCCCGCGGGCGCCGCCACCAGCGGTGTGCGGATCGTCGGCAAGGACGGCAGGGAGATCACGTCCGCCAGGAACGGCAGCCGGGTGTTCTTCGACGTCCCCGAGGACACCGCGGACGGCGCGGCCACGCTGACCGCGCAGGCCTCCACCACCGTGCCGGTCGGCCGCGCCCTCACCTCCGACAGCCGCAGCCAGACGCAGATCCTGGCCGGCTCCAGCGAGTCCACGGTCTCCGCGACCGCCCGTGTCACCTGGGCCGCGAAGGGCGCGATACCCGCGCTGTCCGCGGCGAAGAACTGCGCCGAGGGCGGCCTGGACATCACCGCGGCCAACAAGGGCGACGAGCCGTTCACCTTCGAGCTGATGGGCACCCGGCGCACCGTCGCCGCGGGCGCCACCGAGACGGTGACGATCCCGCTCCAGGAGGACCAGGCCTACGACTTCACGATCACCGGCCCGGGCGGCCACGGACAGCGCTTCACCGGCGTCCTGGACTGCGAGACCCAGGGCAGCCCGGCCGGCATCACCACCCAGGCGCTCGGCGAGCCCAGCCCCGCCACGGTCGGCCCCCCGGCCACCGACACCAACCTCGCCGACACCGGCGGCACCGACACCACCCCCCTGATCGCCATGACCGGCCTCAGCCTGCTGGTCCTGGGCGCCACGGCCCTGAGCATCGTCCGCAAGAAGAGGACGACC
>NZ_POTZ01000289.1 GCF_003236365.1 Streptomyces sp. NTH33 | reverse complement strand
TCCGCCGCAGGTCAGGACAGGCCCGCAGGCATTCCGCTTCAACGTGTGATCAATTCGTTACTTTGAGCTAAGGGAGCAGGCGGCAAGGGGTTGGTCTCTTCGAGGGCCGACCCCTTGTTGTTGCCCGTGCCGGGGTGGTGCTGGGATGTCTGCTCCTTCGCCGGGCGTCTGCTCTGTCCATGAGCAGCAAGAGTGGTACGTTATTTGGTACCACTGCCGGAAAGGGTGAGGTCATGTCCATAACTGCGAGCGAAGCCCGCAAGGCTCTCTTTCCGCTGATCAAGAAGGTCAACGACAACCACGAGGCCATCGAGATCGTTTCCAAGCACGGCAATGCCGTGCTCGTCTCGGCTGAAGACTATGCGGCATTGCGTGAGGGCTCGTACCTGCTGCGCTCGCCGGCGAACGCTCGCCGGTTGCTCAAGGCGTACGAGAACGCCCTGGCTAACATCAACGTGTCAGAGCGAGAGCTGATCGACCCCGACTCGCCGGATGCGGCCAGTGAGGGTGCTGAGTGAGGCTCGTCTTCGAAGATCAGGGCTGGGAGGACTACACGTCCTGGCTCAAGAACGACCGCAAGATGCTCGCTCGGATCAACAAGCTCATCGAGGACGTCAAACGCGACCCCTTCACTGGAATCGGTAAGCCCGAGCCGCTCAAGTACCACTTGCCAGGTGCTTGGTCGCGGCGGATCGACGATGAGCACCGCCTGGTCTACCTGGTCACGGACAAGGAGATCGTGATCCTCGCGGCCCGCTATCACTACTGAATTCTCGGTTGTCGTCACTGAGCCAGTCCCCCTCAGTCGGGACGCAACAGGTGGCGTTGGTGCGGGCGCGGCTGGTCGGCACCGGCACGCGGCATGGGCCGGGTGGCCCATGCCGCTGTCCCTGGTCGGTGCACCCCTCGGATGAGCATGACCGGGCGTCGGCCAAGGCTCTGTTCGCCCGGACGGGTATCCCGGTCTGCCTCTTGAGGTGCTCCGCCGCCATCCCGTACAGGTGGTGAAAACAACTCGCAAGCAGTCGGCTGTTCGTTGCCGTGCCTCAGGTCCGCGGCCTCCTGAGGCTCGGGAGTGTGAGCCCGAATGGGCACATGGGGTGTCAATCCGTCGGGAGGCCGTCGTGGGCTGGGACGTTGCTCGCGGCGGCCTCGGCCGCAGGAAGTGGCTACGGTGTGGGGATGATGCCTCCGTCCAGCGCCCCGTGGCGGATGCGCCGAGTGAGCTCGAACTGATCGCGCAACAGGCGCTCGTGTTCGTCCAACTGGGCCATCGTGCCGGCGATCGCTTGCTGGGTTGCAAGGTCGGGCAGCACCACGGGCAGATCGCCGAGAACGCCGAGGGAGATGGTCTTCATCTTGATGCTCCCCGTGGAGTGGGTTTCCAGCCACGTCCGTGCTTCCGGACCGCGCAGGTACGCGGCGAAGTAGTCCGCGTCGAGTGCAGAAGGGGGACGCAGCACGAAGCATCCGGTGCCGCACACCCAGCCGTGTTGCTCCTCGCGGACGACAGCGGCTCGCCCCAGCTCTCCGCGGCGCGCCAGGACGACGTCGCCGCGTAGGAGACGGAAGCGCTTCAGTTCCGTGGCCTGTCGCTCGCTGATGCATCGGATGCTTGCCGTGCTGAAGCCGTTCCCCGTCAGGTCTTTGGGCATCACGACGGGAACGCCGTCGGTGGCGTCGACGTAGTGGTCGGCGCGGATGAGGCTGCCCGACGGCCCCGCGAGCAGCAGCCCCGGGGGCAGGGCTTCGAACACCCCCTCCACGGTGCCTTCCACGATGTCCCGGAGCGGAACACGCGGGGCCTCGTTCGCGCTGCGGACCGCCCGCTCGCTCCGGTCGAAGCTCTTGCGTAGGCGGGTAGCCGTCTCGGCTGTCTCCTCGGCCCGACCCGCCAACTCGTCGAGAAGGCGACGCGTGTCCAGCGTCGCGGGCGGCTGCTCCTGCGCCGGCGCCACGTACAACCGGGGGTCGAGGAGGCAACCGTCGTTCTCCAGGATCTCTTCGTACAGGACCGAGCAGGAGAAGCCGGGTTCGTCCGGGGTCTTACGGGGGGACCGCAACCATGCGCGAAACCGGCTGCTGACGCGCTCCACGTCCGCAGGGCCGAGCACACGCACTTGGCGCGGAGCTTGCGTACCGAGGCGGCTCGCGTCGATGAAGAGGACCGAATCCGTTTCGCCGACGGGCACGTGGCGGGATTTGTCACGGGCGAGCAACCAGAGGTGAACCGGGACGGACGTGTGGGAGAAGAGATTGGGCGGTAGCGCGACGACGCCGAGCAGTGCGTACCCGACCAGCATCCTCCTGCGGATCCCTGCCTCAGAACCTCGTGCGGAGGCGGCACCCGACGGCATGATCACGGCCGCCATGCCCTTCTCGCTCAGCCTGGTCCAGGCGAACTGGAGCCAGGCGAAGTTCGCGTTCGACTCGGGCGGCGTACCGAACGGCCAGGCGAGATGTTCGAGACCCTGGATGCGCTGGTTGAACGGCGGATTACTCAGGACGAAATCGGTCATGCCGGCACCCAGGCTCCGGAACAGCGTCCTGGGATCAGCGGCATGCACCTGGGGCCGGTCGATCCCGTGCATGGCCAGGTTCAGTGCGGCCAGGCGGGTGTTGCGGTGATCCATGGCGTAGCCCACGAACGAGGCGTCACCGGTCTGGCCCTGCTGCTCGATGTGCTGCGCGGCAGCGACGAGGAACCCCCCGGTGCCGCAGGCGGGATCCAGTACGCGATCGCCGGGCTGGGGGGAAAGTGATTCCGCGAGCAGGCGCGTGAGTGCGCGCGGCGTGTGGTACTCACCCGTCGGAGCGGCGCTCTCCGCGACATACCGTTCCAAGAGCAAGCCGCTGACCTCTCTGAGCCCGGCCTCGGCAGCTGTCGGGGTCTGTTGGAGCGCAGCGAGGAAGGAAGCCACCCACGGCAGATCGCCGGTTGCCTCGTCGTCGACGAAGACACTTTCCAGATCCCAGAGGACGCGCGCGGGAAACCGCTCGTGCCTGGCGGCGAGGAAGAGCGCAGCACGCAGGTCCTCTAGCGGTGGGTATCCGATCCGTGCTTCCACAGTGGCTCTGGACCACCGTTTGACGAGTTCGTCCCCCGGTTCGCTCTCCGAGTCGATGAATCCGGCGAGCACCAGCATGGTGAGCATCGCAGTGAGGTCGCGGTCCGTGCTCCGGCCTCGTTGAAAGGGTGCATACGCCCGCCACAACCGGTCGACGACCACTGCGGCGGGGCTTTTTGCTTCTGTGTTTTCCACTGAGGGTTCCTCGCTCGGGTGTCGTCTCACTTCAACTGACTGATGACGTACGCGGCCGCTGGCACAAGCATCAGCAGACACAGCCGCAGCGTCGTCCCCGTGCTCTGCATCGCCTTCCCCAGCAGATCGAAGAACGCCTTCATTCCGAGGTTCCCCCGTACTCTCCAGTGCGCAGTGTTGCTGCGCACTGCTCGATGTCTTGTCGCTGCGTGAGTTGACCTCAAACGGAACTCCACGTGGAGGCGTTCACGTAAAGGAACCTAGCAGCCTGTTGGTGATCAGTGCGGGGGCTTCGTGGTGGCGCATGCGGATGGGTGGTGTGATGCGCAGTGAGTCTGCGCACAAGATTCTTCGAGTTCTTGCTGTTCATGGGATACGGGCAAGGGATGAGGAGTGGGGGAGTTGGCCGCACGGAGGGTGTCGGTCGTGACGCAGGTCATAGTGTGGTGGTGCGTCGGGTGCGGCCGCAGGTGGCTTCGCGGCCAGCGCGAACCGCAGACCGGCCCGGTCCCCGGTTCCAGATCCGGCGGAACGTACACGGAGACCTCGTGCTAGGAAGCCTCTCGGAGTGTCAGTCCGGCCGGGGTGTCAGGGCCGCGATGTCGCCGCCGAACCCCATCACCAGCCGTCCGTCGGGCACCATGGTCACCGCGGTCACCTCCGAGGGGAACACCAGATCCGAGCCAACCTGGCGGCGTGGGACCAGATCCCCTGCATCAGCGTGTCCGGGGTCGGCGACAACGGAAACGGAGCGGCCGTCAACCTCCACCCACACCGAGCCGCGGACGGGTAGAGGGTCACCCATCCGTCCGCCCTTCGCCAGATCCCACACCAGCACGGCCTCGTCGTCCCTCCGGTGACGGCGGCAGTGCGGCCGCCGGCCACCACCGTCGCTGCTGATCGCACCCAGTCGGCATGCCCTGCTGCCGCCTTGACGGCCCCGGCGGTCAGGTCGCCGGTGGCCCATTCCACCCGCATCCCGGTCCTCGGGTCCGCCACCCGTGTTGCGGCCGACTTGCCGAGGGCACCGTTCCACAGAGCCCAGTCCTTTGCGCCCCAGACCTCGAAGGAGTCCCGCGTGAGGTCGATCGGGCGCCAGGCCGGATCGAGGGGCTCGTCCGCTGCAGGGGGTCGGACGAACCGTCGGCCGTGCTGGTCGCAGGCGCCGAAGTCCTGGTAGTTGTGCTGGGCCTCGATCAGGGAGACCTTGTTCGCCCCGCCGTCCACGGTCGGCCACCGGAACTGGACGGCGTCGTCCTCCCAGAAGCAGATCGGGCAGATCACGAATGACCCGGGCGTCTCGTCGAGTACGAGGTGTCCGCAGCAGGGGCAGGGACAGCGACGGCTCACCGGCGCAGTCTCGTCGATGGGCCGACCCCGGTGCCATGCATTTCCAGACCGGCAGAGGAGTTGCCGGTCCGCAGACAGTCCGCAGGACACTCGTAGAAACCCGTCGGAGGCCAACGCAACCAAACGATGAAACACCTGGTCAGAGGCTTGAGTGGGGCTCCGTCGCAGGTCAGGATCGGCCCTCAGGCATTCCGCTTCAACGTGTAGCGGGTGCTGTATCGCCACGTCTCTGATTTAGCAAACATGCAGGTCAGGAGGGGGCCGACCTTTCGGGGTTGGGCCCCTGGTTGCTTCCCGTGCTGGGATGGTGCTGGGAAACCTGCCTGGTCTTCACCTGTCATCACCCCTGGTCATCCCTACCGTGCTGAGTCGCGGACTGTGCGGTGCGCGACGAGAGGGGGCGGGCGGGGTAGGCGACTCTTCCCGGCCTTTCCCGGGTGGCTCTCGCGTGGGTGGCGGGGGTGCGGGCCGTAGCGCTTTTCCTACTCGTTTGACACACTTGGGTTATGGCTGAGACGACGTACAGCATCGGAGAAGGGCCGGCGACGCGGGTGAGCCTGTCGCTTCCGGAGGGGACCGCGGAGGCGATCCGTGCGCGGGTGGGCAAGCGGGAGTTCTCCGCGTTCATCGCCGCAGCGGTCGAGCGTGAGCTGCGCGGCCAGGTGCTGGACGAGTACCTGGCGGACTACGAGAACCGCAAAGGGCCGGTCTCCGAGCAGGCTCGTCAGCGGGCGCGGCAGGTCTTCGACGAGGTGTTCGCCGAGGAGGCCGGGTGGCCCGCCGCAAGCTGAGCCATGAGGGGACGCTGGTCCTCGACAGCGAGGGGCTCTCGAAGCTCCTCGCCGACGACGAGCAGGTGGTGGCTCTGGTTGCTGAGGCGCGCTCGCGAGGCATGGAGGTCGTGATCAGTGCGCTCGCCATCATCGAGGTCGTCCACGTCCGTACGAACAAGTCCCGCCTGAACTGGGTGCTCTCCGGACTGCGCGTAGTCCCGGTGGGCGATGAGGAGGCGAGAGCGGCCTCGAAGCTGCTGATGGATGCCGGTTTGCACGGGCACAAGTATGCGATCGATGCCGCGGTCGCCGAGGCCGCGTTGCGGCAGCACCGCCCCGTGGTCATGTTGACCTCCGATATCGACGACATGGTCAAGCTATGCGGCGATCGCGTCCGGCTCGTGGCGGTGTGACTTCCCTTTGGCCGGCTCACCAGCGCAGTCTCATTGAGGGGCCTCGCGTTTTTCGGACAAGGAGTTCGACCGATTAATTCATGCGGCGAGTCGCAGATCTTCGAATTCGGCATGCACTTCACGCGGAGGGCGATAACCCACTGCTGAATGAAGGCGTTTGAGATTGTACCAGAACTCTATGTACCGGGTGATGTCCCGCCGGGCCGCCTCGCGGGTGGGGTAACTCATGCGGGATACGCGTTCGCTCTTCAGGGCGCCGAAGAAGGATTCGGCCATGGCATTGTCGAAACAGATTCCGGTGCGGCCGGCCGACCGGCGCAGCCCAAGTTCTCTGAGGACGCCTGCGTACTCGGCCGACATGTAGTTACTGCCACGGTCGGAGTGGAATATGGCGCCCTGCGTGAGCCTGCGATTCCGGGCCGCGTTGCGGATGGCCCGGGATATCAGCGGCGTCTGGTAGTGGTCGTCCATCGCGTAGCCGATGACCTCCTTCGTGCAGCAGTCGATGACGGTCGCCAAATATAGCCACCCCTCGCCGGTGGGGATGTAGGTGATATCGCCGACGAGTTTTTCCCCAGGCGCCTCGGCGGTGAAGTCGCGACCGACGAGGTCCGGCACCGGGCCGGGCGCCGCCTGGGTGAGGCACCACCGCTTCGGACGGGGCTGGCAGGGCACCAGGCCCAGCTCACGCATGAGCCGGCGCACCAGCTCCGGCCCCGCGGTGTGGCCCCAGCGCAGCAGCTGGGCGTGAACGCGCCGGTATCCGTAGGTGCCGTCGGACATGTCGAACGCTTTCTTGATGAGAAGCCGTAGTTCCTCATGCCGCTGCGCGGTTGCGGAATCGGGGCGGCTTCTCCAGTTGTAGTAGCCGGATCGGGAAACGCCGAGTTGTCTGCACAGGAACTCGACGGAGTAGGCGCACTTCGCGTCGTCGAGCCGCATCGATTCGATGAACTCGTACTTACTCGCTACCGGGGATCCCTCGCGAAGTACGCTGCGGCTTTTTTCAGAAAGGAGTTTTCCATCTCCAGTTCACGGACGCGACGCTCGAGCTCTTTCAGGCGCGCGCGTTCGTCCACCGGCAGCGGCCCATCCTGCCGTCCGTGCTCGCGCTCATACTGGCGCACCCATGTACGGAGCGTCTCCGGGTTCATGTCGAGTTCCCGGGCGACATGGGCGATGGGCTTACTGGATTTCAACGCCAGCTGGACCGCTTCCTCACGGAACTCCGGCGAGTACGGACTTGGACGTGCCACTTGCTACTTCCCTCGATTCCTTACAGGACAACCCTATTGGGTCCCTGTCCGGGATCTTCGGGGCCCCTCACATCGACGAGTTGGTCCCGGTGTCATGCGTTTCCCGACCTGTGGAGGACCCGCCAGTCCGCAAACAGTCCGCAGGATGCTCGTAGACGCCCGTCGGCGGCCAACGCAACCAAACGGTGAAAGCGCTGGTCAGCGCCCTGGGTCAGGCTTCGCCACAGGTCAGGATCGGGCCGCAGGCATTCCGCTTCAACGTGTGATGCTTGATTCCTTGATCGGCCGGAAATGCCGGTCAGGGTAAGAAACTCTAGGTCAGGGGCCAGTCCCAAGGGGCTGGCCTCTCCTGTTTTCTCCGGCCCGTTCCGGCTTCTTTCAGGGGCGTGCCGACTTGGTGTCGGCCCTGGCGATGGCGTCGTGACGGCCTTGACCTGGTGCGTATCGGCGTGGGCCTCGGGTGGGAACACTGGCCGGATGTCCCTGCTGGTGCCGGTTCACCGGCAGCCGGACGCCTGCCGGGTTCCCTGCTGTGGAGGATCCGAGGTCTTCACCACAGCGCCACGGCGAGCAGGAGTACAGGTCACCGAAACGGCAAACAACGGGATTGACTTGAGCACGGCCGTCTGGCGTAAGAGCAGTTACAGCAACGGCAGTGGTGGGAACTGTGTCGAGGTCGCCGACGGCCTCACCGGCATCGTCCCCGTCCGCGACTCCAAGCTCCCCAAGGGGCCGTTCCTCACGGTCACGGCCCCCGCGTGGACGTCGTTCGTCACCGCCCTGAAGGACGGCCCCGGGCAGCGGACTCCGTAGGTCCGGGGGCAGGCGACAGCACGGGTGCCGCACCGGCGAGCTCGGCCGGTGCGGCATCCGTGGGACGGCGGTCTCCCGGTCAGACGCCCAGGATGTTGTGCTCCGGGCCGAAGGGGAACTTGGTGATGTTCTCGGCGCCGTTCTCGGTGACGACCAGGATGTCGTGCTCGCGGTAGCCGCCGGCGCCCGGCTGGCCCTCGGGAACCATGATCATCGGCTCCATGGAGACCACCATGTTCGGCTCCAGCACGGTGTCGATGTCCTCGCGCAGCTCCAGGCCGGCCTCACGCCCGTAGTAGTGGGACAGCACGCCGAAGGAGTGGCCGTAGCCGAAGGTGCGGTTGGGCAGCAGGCCGTGGCCGATGTAGATCTCGTTGAGGGTGTGGGCGATCTCGGCGCAGCTGATGCCCGGCTTGATCAGCTCCAGGCCGCGGCGGTGCACCTCGACGTTGATCTCCCAGAGCTCGAGCGAGCGGGCGTCGGGCTCGCCGTAGAACAGGGTCCGCTCCAGGGCCGTGTAGTAGCCGGAGATCATCGGGAAGCAGTTGAGGCTGAGGATGTCGCCGCGCCCCACCTTGCGCGTGGTCGGCCAGTTGTGGGCGCCGTCGGTGTTGATGCCCGACTGGAACCACACCCAGGTGTCGCGGATCTCGGTGTGCGGGTAGGCACGGGCGATCTCGCGGACCATGGCGTTGGTGCCCGCGAGCGCGACCTCGTACTCCGAGACGCCCTCGTGGATGGCCTCGCGGATGGCCTCGCCGCCCAGGTCGCCGACGCGTGCGCCCTCCTTGATCAGGACGATCTCCTCGTCCGACTTGATCATCCGCTGCCGCATGGCGGCCTGCGCGATGTCGGTGAACTCGGCGCCGGGGAAGGCGGCCTCGAACTTCCGCAGGGTGTCCAGCGGCAGGCTGTCGTGCTCGACGCCGATCCGGCGCGGCGCGACGCCCCGGCCCTTCAGCGTCTCCTGGATGACGTGGATGTAGTTGTCGCGGTGCCAGTCGGTGTACACGACGTTGTCACCGAAGGTGCGCCGCCACGGCATGCCGGCGTCGATGTTCGCGGAGACGGTGATCTGGTCGTCCGCGGTGACGATCAGCGCGTAGGGGCGGCCGAAGGAGGTGTAGAGGAAGTCGGAGTAGTACTTGATGTTGTGGTACGAGGTGAACAGGGTGACGTCGACGTCGGCCTCGGCCATGGCCTTGCGGAGCAGGGTCAGCCGGCGCCCCATCTCGGCGTCGGAGAACGTCTGCTTCTCCTTCTCGCCGTTGTGGATCAGCTTCAGGCGCTCGAGCTCGGCAGCGGACATGGGTACTCCTTTTCACGGGGGTGATGTGGGGTGAAGGGTGGTCGATGGG
>NZ_POTZ01000288.1 GCF_003236365.1 Streptomyces sp. NTH33 | reverse complement strand
GCCAGGGGGCCGGGTGGCCAGATGGCTGGATGGCCGAACGGGCAGGTGTTCCGGTTCGTCTGCCGGACGACTGAACCGGCTGGTCGGCCGTCCGCGTGGTCAGATGGTCCAACTGTCCGGCCGGTCGAACGGTCGGATGACCCGGTTCGTCCGGCCGGGCGGCTGGTCCGGCCGGGCGCAGGCGACCGGCGCACCGGGCGGCGGTCCGCCGGCCCGACCGGCCGGCAGACGCTCGGCACCCCACCGGTCGGGGGCGGCAGCCCGGGCTCCCGGGCCCACGCGGCCACCGCCCACGCCGCCCCTCCCCCGCTGCCGGACGGCCGACTGCGCCCTCGGAGGGGGCACCGCCCTCGGGACGCACGAGCCGGCGGCGGCCACGCGGGTCCGGAAACCGACCCGAGGAGGCCGGTGCTCACCGCGGTCGGCCGGGAGCCGTCGCCCATGCGGCGGGATGATGCGGCGGACGCCTCGGCTCCGTCCGGCCGCGGTCCCGGGACCGCGGCCGGACGCGCGGGGAGGACGCGGCCGCGACGCCGGGACCGCGCGGTGCACGGCGCGGTGGTCGTGGTCGATCGGCTCGTCGGGGAACCGGTGCCCCGGGAGTTTCGGCGGATGCCTGCGCCGGTGGCCGTGCCGACGAGGCCAACGAAGCGGACGAGACCGACGAGGCCGCTCACCCGAGGACCGGCGGCCCGTCCCCCGGGTCCGGCCGCACCGGCACCGCGCGGCGGTCCCGAGGGCGCCGCCCGCCCGGGCAACGCGGCCGGCGTCCCGGCACGGGCCGCCGGCTCAGGCGTGCGTCCGGCTGAACGGGGCGTCGTCCGCGCCGCTGCGCAGGCCGGCGGAGATGTCCCGGGCCGTCGTACGGGCCAGGCGTCCCAGCGACGCCGGCGGGTGCTGGCCCCGGCGGCCACCGATCATCACGCAGGTGTCCACCGACTGGTCCTCGGCGAAGACGGGGGCGGCCGCCCAGACCAGCGGGGAGGTGTGCTGCGCGCCGGTGGGAGAGTGCGCGAAGCCGAGCTGCCGTATCTGGGCCAGTTTCTGCCGCCAGGCGAACTGCTCCTCGCTGCGCAGCGGGCGCGACGCCGGCCGGCGGTCCGGGTCCCCGCTCCAGGCCAGGAGCGCCAGACCCGCGGGATGCTCGTCCAGCATCGGCGACCCGAGCTGTTCCCAGACCCGGACGGTGCCGCGCCCGGCGATCTTGTCGATGATGTGCAGCCGGTCGCCCTCGCAGGTCGCCAGGGCGACCGGCAGCCGAGTGCTCGCGTGCAGGTCGACCAGGGCCGGGCGGGCGCAGTCGCGCAGCAGCCGGATGTCCGGGACGCCGTGGCCGAGGCGCCACAGGCGCGGGCCGAGCCGGTAGCGGCCGCGGCCGGTTCGCTCGATCGCACCGTGCTCGGAGAGCGTGGCGAGCATCCGGTGCACGGTCGCCGGCGGCAGATCGGTCGCCGCGCAGATGTCGGCGACCGAGCGCTCGGCCATGCCTTCCGTGAAACAGCCGAGGATGTCGAAGGCCCGCGCCAGCACTCCGCGCTTGCCGTTGATCTCGCTCATCTCGGCTTCCTCTCGCCACCCGGCGTTCCCCAGGGGGAACAGTTTCAGCCACGTGAAAGATGTGTGTACATGGAACGTACGTGACGTCCTTCGTTACGTCGAGGTTTCCGAGTCAACCGAGATGAAATTCCGATTGGTGAGGGATCGGGCCACTCGCGGGCCCCCTTTTGTCACTGTCGTCGTGCCCGCCACGGACGCATCCTCCGCACGAGCCGAGCTCTCGGGCACGACAGAAGGACTGGACCCTCATGGCTTCCACTCGTTTTCGCGCTCTCGCCACGACCGCCGTCGCGGCGCTGGCCCTGTGTACCGCCTGTTCCTCCGACGGCTCCGGCTCGAAGGCGTCGGGCGACGACCCTCTCAAGCTGGCCGTCTTCGCTTCGCTCAACGGCGTCCCGGCCTTCGCCGCGGACGACGAGGGCATCTTCGGCAAGCACGGCCTCGACGTCGAGATCAGCACGGCGAAGACGTCCACCGAGATGGTCCCGCAGTTGCTCGGCGGCAAGGTGAACCTCGCCCTGCTCGACACCGCCACCTCGCTCGTCGCCGCAGGCCAGGGTGTCGACCTGGTCTACGTCGCCGGGGCCACCGACGGGGGCATCCCCGAGGGCCAGGAGGAGTTCAGCTTCGCCAACGTGTGGGTCAAGAAGGACTCCCCGATCAAGTCGCTGGCCGACCTGACCGGCAAGACCGTCGGCGTCCCGCAGATCAAGAGCGCGCCCTGGGTCGACCTGCGCGGATCGGTCGACGATGCCGGCGGCGACAGCTCCACCATCAAGTTCATCGAGTCCCCGGACCCGCTGGCCGCCCTGAAGTCCGGCCAGGTCGACGCGACCACCACGCCCGAGCCGGTGGGCACCGTGGAGCGCGCCAAGGGCGAGCTGCGCCCGCTCGGCCCGGTCAACTCCGGCGGCGGCGGATCGGCGTACGTCTGGGTCACCACCCGGGCCTTCGCCGACGCGAACAAGGACAAGGTGAAGGCGTTCGCGGAGGCGGTGCGCGAGGGCAACAAGACCGTCAACGGCGACCGCGACCTGCTGGTGAAGACCGCCGCCGAGGCCCTCAAGGCGGACGCGGCGCTGCTGGAGAAGGCGGCCTTCCCGGTCTACGCCGAGAAGCCGCTGACCAAGGAGGACATCGAGTTCTCGGTCCAGTACATGAACAAGTACGACATGTTCGAGAAGGCCGCCCCGGACGCAGGGAAGCTGATCCTGCCGTGACCCGCACCCCGCTCCGGACGGCGCCACCCGGCGCCCGGCGCCTGGTCAACAGGCTCCTGGCGATCCTGGTCGCGTTCGTCGTCTGGCACCTGTTCGCCCGCGGACCCGGATCCTCCAGCGGCTTTCCCACACCGCTGGAGAGCATGGAGTCCGCGGTCGACCTGGCCGGCACCTCCGTCTACTGGTCGAACATCGCCTCCTCAGTCGAGACCGCCCTGCTGGGCCTGGGTCTGGCCCTCCTGATCGGTCTGCCCATCGGCCTGCTGATCGGGGCCAACGAACACGCCCGGCGCAGTACCCAGCTGATCCTGGACTTCGGCCGGACGGTGCCCGCGATCGCGTTGCTGCCGCTGTTCCTGCTGATGTTCGGCGCGACCCGCAGCCTCGGCCTGGTCCTCATCGTGGTGTCCGCGGTCTGGCCGGTCGTCATCCAGACCTCGTACGCCGTCGGCGAGATCTCGCCGCAGCTGCGCCGGGTGGGGCAGGCCTACCACCTCACCCGGTGGCACCGGCTGCGCTACCTGATCGCTCCGTCCATGCTGCCCTTCGTCTTCGTCGGCCTGCGGATCGCCGCGACGATCTCGCTGCTGATGGCGATCAGCTCGGAGTTCCTCGGCGGCTCCGAGGGACTGGGCTACCTGCTGCTGCAGGCGATGCAGATCAACGACACCCACCGGGCGTTCGTCTACTCGTTCACGGCGGCGCTCCTCGGCCTGGTGCTCAACCTGGTCTTCGTGCTGCTCCAGCGCCGCGTGCTGTGGTGGCACCCCTCGGTCCGCAAGGGAGGTGCATCATGAGCAGGACGCTGCGCGTCGTCACCGCCGTCGCACGGGAACTGTGGCTCCCGGTGCTCCTGGTCGCCGCCTGGTGGTGGCTCAGTGCCGGCAGCACGTCGCTCTACTGGCCCCCACTCTCCGAGATCACCGACCGCTTCGTCGACCTGTGGTTCTTCGAGCACCTCGTCGAGGACGCGCTGCCCAGCGTGATCCGGCTGGTCTCCGGGTTCGGCATCGGGTTCGCCGTCGCCGTGGTGCTCGGTCTGGTCCTCGGGTCCGTGCCGGCCCTGGAGGACGCGACCCGGCCGCTGGTGGAGTTCATGCGCGCGCTGCCCAGCGTGGCGCTGCTGCCGATCATGATGCTGCTGCTCGGCACCGACGACGACATGAAGGTGATCACCATCGCCTTCGTCTCCACCTGGCCGATCCTGCTCAACACAATCGAGGGCGTCCGTTCCGTCGACCCGGTGCTGCACCAGGTCGCGGCCGGCTACCGGCTCAGTGCCTGGCACCGGATCCGCTACCTCGTCGTCCCCGCCGCCATGCCGCAGATCTTCGCCGGTGCCCGGGTGGCGCTGTCGATGTCGGTGGTGGCGATGGTGCTCACCGAGATGGTCGGCAGTCCGGGCGGGCTGGGCTACTTCGTCCTCAACTCGCAGCGCACGTTCGACATCGTCGCGATGTGGACCGGCCTGATCGTCCTCGGCCTGATCGGCTACGCGGCGAACAAGACGTTCGGCCTCGTCGAGGCCCGGGTGCTGGCCTGGCACCGCGGCTACACCAAGCAGAAGGAGGACCAGCGATGAAGACGCAGACCACCCTGAAGAAAGGGGAGCCGGGCGGGGACGCCTCCGGCCCGATCATGCAGGTCCGCGGCCTGGGCCACAGCTACGGCGAGCGCCAGGTCCTCAAGGGCCTGGACTTCGAGGTCGGCCGCGGCGAGCTGATGTGCATCGTGGGCCCCTCGGGCGTCGGCAAGACCACGCTCCTGGAGTGCCTGACCGGGCTCCGCCGCCCCAGCGAGGGCGAGGTGCTGTTCGACGGCGGGCGGATCGAGGCTCCCCCGCGCGGGCTGGCCATCGTCTTCCAGGACTACAGCCGCTCGCTGATGCCGTGGCTCAGCGTGCTCGACAACGTGGTGCTGCCGCTGCGCTCGGCGGGCGTCGCCAAGGCCGAGCGGGAGAAGACCGCCCGGGAGGCGCTGGCCGAGGTCGGTCTCTCGGACTTCACCGGCCACTACCCCTGGCAGCTGTCCGGCGGCATGCAGCAGCGGGTCGCGATCGCACGGGCGCTGGCCTACCGGCCGGCCGCGGTGGTGATGGACGAGCCGTTCGCCTCGGTGGACGCCCAGACCCGGGCGGACCTGGAGGACCTGCTGCTGCGGGTGCGCGAGCACCTCGGCATCACGGTGCTGCTGGTCACCCACGACATCGACGAGGCCGTCTACCTCTCCGACCGGGTGCTCGCCCTCGGCGGGAAGCCGGCCGGTATCCGCAGTCTGCTCACCGTCGACCTGCCCGCCCCGCGCGAGCAGGTCGCCACCAAGGCGCTGCCGCGGTTCGCCGAACTGCGCAGCCAGGTCTACAGGTTGATCCGCGATGTCTAAGACGACCACGGGCGCGGCCCTGACCGCGATAGACCCGCACACGTTCCGCGAGGCGCTGGGGCACTACCCCACCGGGGTGGCCCTGGTCACCGCGACCCTCGACAGCGGCGAGCACATCGGGATGGTGGTCGGCACCTTCAACTCCGTGTCGATCGACCCGCCCCTCGTCTCGTTCATGCCCGACCGCAACTCGCGCACCTTCGCCCGGCTGCGGGAGGCAAGCACCTTCTGCGTCAACATCCTCGCCGCCGACCAGGCCGACCTCGTCACGAGCTGGCGCGGCCCGGAGTCGTTCGCCGGCGTGGAGTGGCGGCCGTCGCCGTCCGGCGCGCCGATCCTGCGCGACTCGGTCGCCTGGGTCGACTGCTCCTACCACCAGCTGGTCGACGCCGGTGACCACTACATCGTGCTCGGCGGGGTCCGTTCGCTCCAGGTGCAGCGTCCGACCTCTCCGCTGCTCTTCTTCCAGGGCGGCTTCGGCGGCTTCGCACCGTCGTCGTTCCTGGTGCCGGGCGAGCACGACCTGATCCGGGCCGCCCGGCTCAGCGAGGCGGCGATGGAGCCGCTGGCCACGCTGGCCGCCGAGGAGTCGGCCGACGTCTCGCTGCTCGCGTCGATCGGTGACCACGACGTGGTGATCGGCACCGAGCGGGGCTCGGCGACGCCCACCTACTTCGAGATCGGCCTGCGGCTGCCGCACCTGCCGCCCATCGGCGCGGTCCACCTCGACCCCGCCGACGAGGCGGGCCTCGCCCGCTGGCTCGACCGGCTGCCGCGCAGGGACGAGACGGCGCGCAGGCGCTGCCGGGAGCTCGCGGAGCGGGTCGCTGTGCAGGGCTACTCGCTCTGCCTGGTCGGCCACGCCCCGGACCAGGACACCTGGCAGGACGTCACCCGCTACATCCACGGCGAGCCGACACCGCGGCGCCAGCGCCAAGTGCTCAGCATGCACCTGGACCGCCTCGACTACTACGAACCCGACCTCGACCCGGACGGCACGTACGACGTCCGTTCGATCACTGTGGCGGTGCCGATGGCCGGTACCCCGCGGCTGGCGGTCCGGATGTCCTTCCCGCCGGCCGGGGCCAGTGGGAGGACCGTCGCCTGGTGGGGTGCGCAGGTGCGCGACCGGGCGGCCGAGGTCGCCGACCTGATCCAGATCCGGTTCGGTCAGGACCGCGTGCTCGGCTGAGCCCGCTCCGTCCCGCCCTGCACCGCACGACCGCGAAGGAGAGACATGACCGCCCGCGTCACCGCCCTCGGTTACCTGCAGTTCACCGCCACCGACCTCGACCACTGGCAGGACTTCGGCCAGCGGGTGCTCGGGTTGATGGCCGACCGCCGCGGCGACGACCGCCTGCTGTTCCGCATCGACGAGAAGGCCTACCGCCTGGAGGTGCGTCCCGGTGAGAGGGGCGGTGTCAGCGCGGTCGGCTGGGAGACCAGGGGCCCCGCCGAGCTCGCCGAGCTGGAGGAGCGCCTGGTCGCCGCCGGGTACGAGGTCACCCGCCCGGGCGAGGCGGTCGCCAAGGAGCGGATGGTCTCGGACCTGATCCGCTTCCGCGACCCCGACGACTGTTACGACCACGAGATCTTCTGGGGCCTGGGGACCTCCTCGGCGCGGTTCGCCTCCCCGATCGGCGCGGAGTTCGTCGCCGGGGCCGAGGGCGTGGGCCACGTCCTGCAGGTGGTCTCGGACCGTGCCCGCTACGAGTCGCTCTTCCTCGACGTCCTGGGCTTCCGGCTCTCCGACCACATCGACCTCGCCCCGGACCTCGCAGCAACGTTTCTGCACTGCAACCCCCGCCACCACTCCTTCGCCTTCACCCCGAAGGTGGAGGGCCGCCCGCTGGGCGTGGGCCACTTCATGCTCGAGGTCACCGACCTCGACGTGATCGGCCGGGCCATGGAGCATATCGAGGACGAGCCGCACCGGCTGCTGAAGACGTTCGGCCGGCACAGCAACGACCGGATGATCAGCTTCTACCTGCTGACCCCGTCCGACGTGGGGCTCGAGTTCGGCACCGGCGGCATCAAGATCGACGACGAGACCTGGACGCCCACGCGGTACGACACCGCGCACTTCTGGGGCCACCACTCCGTCGACCACCACTGACCCGACCGCCATACCAGAGAGGAAGGCACCATGAACCCCGTGCTCGACCGCGTGCTGGAGCACGCCGAGCTGCTGGAGAGCGACGGACCCGTGTCCGAGGAGCTCGGCCGGGTCAGCGACGAGGTCGCCGCCGTGCTGCGCGAGTCCGGGGTGATCCGGATGCTCCAGCCCCGTGACTTCGGCGGCTTCGAGTCCCACCCGACCGACTTCCTGCGCACCGTCCACGAGATCGGCCGGCGCAACGGCGCGGCCGGCTGGGTCGCCGGCGTGGTGGGCGTGCACCCGCACGAACTCGCCCAGGGCGACCTGCGGATGCAGCGCGAGATCTGGGGCGAGGACCCCGACACCTGGGTCGCCTCGCCGTACGCCCCGATGGGCCGGGCTCGACCGGTGGAGGGCGGCTACGTCTTCAACGGACGCTGGCCGTTCTCCTCGGGCACCGACCACTGCCGGTGGGTGATGATCGGCGGCCTGATCATCGACCAGGAGGGCAACGTCACCGACCGGGAGACGATCCACTTCGTCCTCCCCCGCGGCGACTACGAGATCCTGCACGACTCCTGGGACGTCATCGGGCTGCGCGGCACCGGCAGCAAGGACATCCTGGTAAAGGACGCCTTCGTACCCGAACACCGGCTGATCCGCACCGACCCGGTCACCGACGGCAGCGCCGGGCCGATCGCCGGCCGGGACGCACCGCTGTACTCGATGCCGCGCAACGTGATCTTCTCCGGAGCGATCACCACGGCGACGATCGCGCTGGCCCAGGGCACCCTGGACGCATACGTCCGGTGGACCCGGGAGCGCAGCAGCCGGTTCGGGTCCGCCAGCCGCGACCCGTTCCAGCTGTCCGTGCTGGCCCCGGCGGCCGCCGACATCGACGCCAGTCTGAGTCACGTCCTGCACGACATGGACCGGGCCTTCGACACCGTCTCCTCCGGTCGGCTGCTCACCCTCTCCGAACGTGCCGGGATCCGCCGCAACCAGGTCTCCGCCTCGCACCGCGCGGCCGCGGCCGCCGACGAGGTCTTCAAGGTCAGCGGCGGCTCGCAGCTGCACGCCAAGAACCCCATGCAGCGGATGTGGCGCGACTGCCAGAGCGCCCTGCACCACGTGCAGAACTACGCGGGCCCGCTGTACCAGGCCTACGGCATGGACTTCTTCGGCGGCGAGATGCCGGCGGCGGTGAAGGTCTGATGCCCGCCACCACCGAGCCGCTGACCCGGGAGTCCACCTCCCGTTTCGTCACCGTCGACGGCACCCGCCTGCACTACCACGAGGCCGGCACCGGACCGGAGGTGCTGCTGTGCGTCCACGGCGGGGCACCCGGGGCCTCGGGCTGGGGCAACTTCGGCGCCAACCTCGCCGAACTGTCCCGCCACGCCCGGGTCCTGGTCGTCGACCTGCCGGGCTACGGCCGGTCCGACACCATCGACCTGACCGGCAGCAAGTACCGGCCCTACGCGGACGTATTCGCCGCGATGCTCACCGAACTGGGCATCGAGCGGGCGAGCGTGGTCGGTCTGGCCACCGGCGGCGCGGTCGCGATCGCGATGGCCCTGCACCACGCCGAGCGCGTGGACCGCCTGGTCCTGGTCTCCAGCGCCGGCGGGGTCCCGCTGTTCAGCACGATGCCGTCCGAGGGCCAGAAGGCCATCCGCTCCTACTACGCGGGCGAGGGCCCGTCGCGGGAGAAGATGCGCGCCTACCTGCGGATGATGATGTTCGACCCCGGGCTGGTCACCGACGCACTCGTCGAGGAGCGGTACCTGGAGTCGGTCGCCGGCGGCGAGGAACGCCGGGCCGCCGCCGAGTCGGCGGGCGTGCCGGCCGAGCCGCTGTGGCAGGAACTGGGCCGGATCGCGGCGCCGACGCTGATCGTCTGGGGGACCGAGAACCGGGTGCAGGGCTTCGACAACGCCCTCTTCCTGCTCAAGCAGATCCCGGACGCCCAGCTGCACCTGTTCAAGCGGACCGGGCTGTGGGTGCCCCACGAGCGCGCCTCGGAGTTCACCCGGCTGGTGCTCGGGTTCCTCGCCGAACGCCCCGCCACCC
>NZ_POTZ01000287.1 GCF_003236365.1 Streptomyces sp. NTH33 | reverse complement strand
GGGCGGGCATGTCCATCGGGTCGAGCACGGCCGCGGCGAGGGTCAGGGCGCGCAGCCCGTCGGCGAGGGCGTGGTGGAACTTGAACAGCACGGCGAAGGAGACGCCGTCCTCGCCCGGGATCACGTGCGCCTCCCACGGCGGGCGGTCGCGCTCCAGCGGGCGCTGCATGAGCCGCCCGGCCTCGGCGTGGAAGCCGCGGGCCGGGGCGTGCAGCCGGACGTGGTGGAGCGGGTCGAAGCCGGGGTCGGGCTCGCGGGCGGCGCCGCCGAAGTTGAACGGCTGGCGCAGGCCGTGGGCGAGCGGCCGGCGCAGGTCGAGCGGCCGCCACACGTCCCGGATGCGCATGCGCAGGCCGGGCACGCCGGCCGCGCGGGCGGCGAGCAGGTCGGCCGCGTGCGCCCCGGCGGTGGGCGAGTGGGCCGAGAAGATCCCGAGCGCGCCGAGGTGCATCGGGTGGTCGGCGGATTCGATGTTCCAGAACGCCAGGTCGAGGGGAGCGAGCAGGTCGGGAGTCAATGGCTTGCCTCGCGTCGACGGTGGGTGAGTCTGCAGTCAACCGCTCTCGACCGATTACGGTCAAGTACGATCACGCTACGCACAGTTAACAGCAGATTAAGTCCCGCCGGAGAAAGCAGCGGGACGCAGGGGGCCTTTGGTGCGTGTCGCCGTCACCGCAGCACGGGCGGCGCGGCCTGCTCCGACGTCCCCCACCGCGAGGGACGCGGGCCCACGGTGTAGCGCAGGGTGCCGAGGGACCGCAGGGCGTCGGTGGTCAGATACGTCCGGTCGTGCGTCACCCCGTCGGCAGCGACCGTCTGGATGTAGCGGTCCGCCCGCGAGGTGCCCGGCGCCGTGATGGTGAGGGCGCCGCGCGGGTAGTGGCGCCGGTCCAGGCGCAGGTCGACGCGTTCGAAGACCGGCGTGGACAGGGCCCAGGTGGGGTGGCCGGGCTGGACCGGGAACAGACCGATGGAGGACAGCACGTTCCAGGCGGACATGGTGCCCAGGTCGTCGTTGCCGGTCAGCCCGGCCGGCCCGCCGGTGAACAGGGTCAGCGCGGCGCGCACCACGTCGGCCGTCTTCCACGGCTGCCCCGTCGACAGGTAGGTGTACGGGGCGGCGAGGTCCGGCTCGTTGAGCGGGTTGTACTTGTCGGCGTCGTAGTAGGCGTACGGCCCGTGCACCCACACGTCGCGGGCGGTGTGCTCCGGGTCCCGCAGGAGCCGGTCGTAGGCGAAGAAGGCGTCGAGGCGCTCGTTGGCGGCCCGCCTGCCGCCGATGAGGCCGGTCACGCCGGGCAGGTCCTGCGGCACCAGCCACTGGTACTGCCAGGACGTGCCCTCGTGGAAGCCGACGCTCCGCGCCGGGTCCGCCGGCCCGGTGAAGGCGCCGGAGGCGTCGCGGGCGCGGAAGAAGCCGGTCGAGGGGTCGAAGAGGTTGTGGTAGTTGCGCGAGCGGGCGGTGTACCGCGCGGCGTCCTCGTGGTGGCCGAGGGCGCGGGCCATCCGGGCGAGCATCGCGTCCGACAGGGCGTACTCCAGCGTCGCCGAGGCCCCGAAGGCGTAGTCGGAGTGGCCGGGCTTCGGCGGCCGGTGCCCCTCGACGTACGGGACGTAGCCGCGGGCCAGGTAGTCCGGGTTGGCGTCGCGGCCCACGGCCGGGGAGCCGGCGGGCGGCACCCCGTCGGCGTTCCGTCTCAGGGCGCGGTACGCCCGCTCCTCGTAGCCCTTGAGCAGGCCCTGGTGGAAGGCGTTGGTCAGGTACGGGGTGACGGGGTCGCCCGTCATGACGTTCGTCTCGACCGTGCCGTAGCCCCACTTGGGCAGCCAGCCGCTCTCCTCCGCGACCTTGACCACGGAGATCGCCATGTCCCGCGACTCGGCCGGCGCCAGCAGGGCGAGGAGCTGGGCCTGGGTGCGGTAGGTGTCCCACAGCGACCAGTTCTGGTAGTAGGTGAACCCCTCGGCCCGGTGGACACGCCGGTCCCAGCCGGTGTAACGGCCGTCGGCGTCGCTGCCCACATTGGGCGCGAGGAAGGAGCGGTACAGCGCCGAGTAGAAGGTGCGGCGCAGGCCGGCGTCCCCGCCGTACGCCCGCACGCCGGCCAGCCGGTCCTCCCAGGCCCGCCGGGCGGCGTCGCGCACGGCGTCGAAGGAACGGCCGCCCTCGGCGCGCAGGTTGACCGCCGCACCGGCCGCGTCCACGTACGACAGCGCGGTCGTCGCCTCGACGGCGCGGTCGCGGGTGGTGTCGAAGCGGAGGTACGCTCCCCCGCGCCCCGTCCTCGAACCCGCGGTGACGGTGGCGCCGTCCCAGGTGCCGTACGCCGTGAAGGGCCGGTCGAAACGGGTGACCGTGTGGACCGTGTACGGCACGGTGTCCTTGCAGAAGCCGCGGCCGGTGATCGCGGTCCGCACGGTGCGGTCGTCCAGGATCTCCACCGTGCTCGACACCGTCCGGTGCAGCGCCTGACCGGCGTTGAGCAGGACGTTGGCCTTGTCCGTGGCGGGGAAGGTGTAGCGCTGCACGCCGGTGCGAGCGGTCGCCGTCAGTTCGGCCCGGACGCCGTTGCCGAGTCCGGCCCCGTAGTAGCCGGGGCTCGCCCGCTCGTCGTCGTGGCGGAAGGGGACCGCGTACTTCGCGTAGTCCGTCCGCGTGACCTCCCCGGTGGTCGGCAGCGCCGGCAGGTCGCCGCCGATGCGGCAGCCGACGCCGGAGAGGTGGACCAGGGAGAAGCCGCGGACGCGGTCGTGGGCGTGGTCGTAGCCGGTGCTGTGACCGGTGTCCGGCGAGAGCTGCACCATGCCGAAGGGCACGGCCGCGCCGGGAAAGGTGTTGCCTTCGTTCGCGGTGCCGATGAACGGGTCGACCAGATCGGTGAGCCGGCCGTCACGCGCTTCGGCGGCCCGTGCGGTGGCGGGAGCGGCGGTCAGCGCGGACGCTGCCACCGCCCCCGCCACGCACAGGCGCAGGCGCCGGGTCCATCTCATGCGGGAAGACCTTCCGGTAAGACGTCACTACCCGCATGATCGGGTCTGGGGGTCAGCCTGCCCGGCAACCCGCGGGTGTCGCGCGCGACGCGTCGCGGACCAGCGCCTCCTGAGCGGCCTTCAGCCGTGCCGCGTCCGGCTTGAGCACCTCGCGGTCGTAGGTCACCAGCCCGTTGAGCTCGCCCTCGACATCGCTGATCTGTGTGTAGACCGCGCCGTTGCTCCCCCGGCAGGCCAGCGCGCGCACCTCGTCCAGCTTGGCGAGGTAGTCGTCGGTGTACGTCGCCGGGTCGACGTCGACGTAGCTCTGCTGCACCGACCATGCGTGCCCCGGCACGGCGAGGCCGAGCCCGCCGTACTCGCCGGTGACCAGGGCCCGTTCGCCGTCCGGGCGGGGCGGCAGCGCGGGGCTCGGGTAGCCGTGCTCGTCCATGATGTCGCCGGCGCCGCCGTCGGCTCCCAGGTTGAGCCCCGACATGCCGTTGACCAGCCGAGTCGGGTCCCACGCCTTGGCCTGCTCGGCGATGCGGGCCTCGTCGTACTGGCCCCAGCCCTCGTTGAAGGTGACCCACATGACGACCGACGGGCTGCTGGCGTGCTCGTCGATCATCTCCTTCATCTCGCGCTCGTACTGCGCCCGGGCGGCGGCGGACGGGTTCACGCCCGCGGTCATGGACGGAATGTCCTGCCACACCATCAGGCCCAGCCGGTCGGCCCAGTGGAACCAGCGGTCGGGCTCGACCTTGATGTGCTTGCGGACGGCGTTGAAGCCGAGCTGCTTGTGCACCCTCAGATCGTGGGCCAGGGCCTCGTCGGTGGGCGCGGTGTGCAGGCCGTCGGGCCAGAAGCCCTGGTCGAGGGTGGCCATCATGAAGACGGGCTTGCCGTTGAGGACCGTACGGGGGACGCCGTTCACCTTCTCCACGGCGATCGAGCGCATCCCGAAGTAGCTGCCGACGCGGTCGGCGCCCACGCTCACCTTCAGGCCGTACAGGAACGGGTCGTCGGGCGACCACAGGCGCGGGGTGCGGAGGGTGAGGGTGAGCGGTCCGCCGGTGCGTCCGCTCGCGGTGGCCACCGCGCGCCTGCCGTCGTACGCCGTCGCCGTGATCGGCACGCCGGCGCGGACGCCCCTGGCCTCCACGGTGAGGCGGCCGCGTGCCACGTCCGGGGTGAGCTTGAGGGAGTCGACGTGGTCGCGGGCGACCGGCTCCATCCAGACGGTCTGCCAGATGCCCGAGCTGGGCGTGTACCAGATGCCGCTCGGGTCCAGGCGCTGCTTGCCCAGCGGCGGGTTCTCGCCGCCGGCCGCGTCGGTCGGGTCGTACACGCCGACGATCAGCTCCTGGGTGCGGCCCGGCTCGAGGGCGTCGGTGATGTCCGCGCTGAACTTGCCGTAGCCGCCCCGGTGTTCGGTGACCTTGGTGCCGTTGACGTAGACGACGGCCTCCCAGTCCACGGCGCCGAAGTTCAGCCGCAGCCGCCGGCCGTGCCCGATGTCCCAGCCGGCCGGGACGGTGAAGGTGCGGCGGTACCACATGCGGTCCTCGTGCCGCTCCAGGCCGGAGAGCTGGGACTCCACGGGGTAGGGGACGAGGATCCGCTCGGGCAGGGTCTTCCCCACGGGCGGCTGCTCCCCGGCCCGGGCCGGGGCGAACTGCCAGCGGCCGTTGAGATTCTGCCAGTCGGGGCGGGTCAGCTGCGGGCGCGGGTACTCGGGCAGGGCGTTGTCCGGGCCCACCCGGTCGGCCCACGGGGTGCGCAGCTCGTGGGTGGAGCGGTTCGGGCCGCTGCTCCAGAAGGCGCCGACCGCGGTGCCGTCGGCCCGGGCGAGGCCGCCCTCGCCGTCGTAGCGGATGTCGGCGGTGCCGCGGGCGGTGCCGGACTTGTTGCCGACGACCGGCTCCTTCAGGGCCACCAACAGGGCGCGCGGGTCGGCCGGGTCCTGCCGTGCGGCGCCCAGCGGCCAGGTGGCGCCGCCGATCACGGCCTGGAGGTGGCCGGTGAGGCCGGCGGGGGGCGGGGCGAGCCGCTGCGCGAAGTCGAGCCTCAGGGTGCGGCCGTCGCCGAGGACGGTGGCCGCGATGGCGCCGTCGTAGGTGTAGCCCTCGGGCAGGCGGAAGACGGACTGCGGGACGGGCTCCTTGGTGCCTCCGGGTTCGGTCCAGCGGACGTGCAGGTTGGAGCCGCCGTAGTGCTCGAAGTACTCGACCTTGAAGTCGTAGGCCCGGCCGGCGGTCAGCTCCACGGGGGCGGAGGTCTGTTCGCGGTCCCAGTCGTCGACCCAGTGGTCGATGGCGAGCCGTCCGCCGATCCAGAGGCGGAAGCCGTTGTCACCGGTGATCGAGAAGGTGTGGGCGCCGGTCCTCTCCGGGACGATCCGGCCGGTCCAGCGGACGCTGACGTCGTCCGACCGTCCGGTGGCGAACGCCAGGCGGGGTTCGAGGTTGTCGAAGTCCAGGTTCGGGTCGAACCCGGTGGCCCTGAGCTCGTGGAAGTCGAAGGCACCGGGGGCGGAGTGGGTGTAGTAGTCGCCCTTCAGGCCGTGGATCTCCACCGGGTCCTCGTCGGGAGCGGCGGTCGCGGTGGGGGCCGCGGTGAACGCGGCGAGGCCGAGCACCGCGGCGAGCAGTAACGCTAGTCGGTTTCTGGGACGGGTGCGCACGATCCTCCTTGAGGGAAGGAAACTGGCGGCTCTTGTTGGCTGCTTACGTGCGGGAGTGTTCGGTCCGGTGCGGAACAACGTTGTCATGAGCAGCAGTGGGCATGACAACACGGATTCCGTCGCCCGTCCAGGGACATGACAAAAACAGGTGGAGGGCGCGACCGGCCCGCCCGAGATCCAAGTGGACCGGAGGCCCGCGGGACGCGCACCATGGGTGGCGTCACTTCCGCATCGCGCGAGAACCGCGGCGACGCCCTCTTTCTCGGAAGGGAAGTGCATCCGATGCCCAAGGTCTCCCGGCAAACCGCCACCCAGGGCGGGGACTACGGCCCGGTCGTCGAGCTCTCCGAGGACCTCGAGCCCTACACGGTGGACTTCCGCACCTTCCGCGAGGACGTCGACCTCACTCCCCTGCTCAAGGACCTGCCGGAGGGCCGGTGCCAGTGTCCGCACTGGGGTTACGTCTTCAAGGGCGAGCTGGTCCTGCGCTACCCCGACCACTACGAGGTGTACCAGGCCGGGGAGGCCTTCTACGCCCCGCCCGGGCACGTCCCCGTGCGCACCGCGCCGGGCACCGAGTACGTGCAGTTCAGCCCGGCCGACGAAGTCCGCCGTGCCGAGGCGATCACCTTGAACCGCTTCCCGCCGCTGAGCGGCTGAGCACCGCCACCGGCCGACGGCGGCCGACGGCGGCCGACGGTGAGGGGACGGGGGCTACGGCACCCGCCGCCCCTTGCCCAGGGCGATCACCCCGCCCTTGGAGACGGTGTACAGCTCCGCGTCCCGCTCGGGGTTGACGCCGATCGTCGCCCCGGGCGGCACCTCGACGTTCTTGTCCAGCACCGCCCCGCGCACGATGGCGCCCCGGCCGACGCGCACGTTGTCGTGCAGCACCGAGCCCTGGACCACCGCGCCCGGATCGACCCGGACGCCCGGGGAGAGCACGGAGCGGGTGACCTGCCCGCGGATCAGGCAGCCCGCGCTGATGATCGACTCGCTCGCGATGCCGCCCGCGCCGAACCGGGCCGGGGAGAGCTGGTTGGAGTGGGTGTAGATCGGCCAGTCGCGGTTGTAGAGGTTGAAGGCGGGGCGCTCGGCGATCAGGTCCATGTGGGCGTCGTAGTACGCGTCGAGCGTGCCGACGTCCCGCCAGTAGCCCTGGTCGCGGCTGGTCTCGCCGGGCACGTGGTTGGCGCTGAAGTCGTACAGCTGCGCCTCGCCGCGTTCGGTGAGCTGGGGCAGGATCGAGCCGCCCATGTCGTGCACCGACCGGTCGTCCTCGGCGTCCCGCTGCAGTGCCTCGATCAGCACCTTGGTGGTGAAGACGTAGTTGCCCATGGAGGCGAACACGCACTCCGGGGCGTCGGGCAGCCCGGGAGGGTTGGCGGGCTTCTCCAGGAAGCGGTCCACGGTGCGCCCGTCCGAGCCCGGGCTGATCACCCCGAACGACGACGACTCCGCGCGCGGCACCCGGATGCCGGCGACCGTCACGCCCGCGCCGCCGTCGATGTGCTGCCGGAGCATCTGCCGCGGGTCCATGCGGTAGACGTGGTCGGCGCCGAACACCGCGACGTATTCCGGCTGTTCGTCGTGAACGAGGTTCAGCGACTGCAGGATGGCGTCGGCGCTGCCCAGGTACCAGCGGGGGCCGAGCCGCTGCTGCGCGGGGACCGGGGTGACGTAGTTGCCGAGCAGGCTGGACATCCGCCAGGTGGTGGTGATGTGCCGGTCCAGCGAGTGCGACTTGTACTGGGTCAGCACGCAGATGCGCAGGATGTCGCCGTTGACGAGGTTGGACAGCACGAAGTCGACGAGCCGGTAGGTGCCGCCGAAGGTGACCGCGGGTTTGGCCCGGTCCGCCGTCAGGGGCATCAGCCGTTTGCCCTCACCGCCCGCGAGGACGATTCCGAGGACCGAAGGTCCACCACGACGCATCGCCGCTCCCCTCACCCGGTTGCCTCACTTCTGCCCCTGGGCAAGGGGCCTAAGCCTGTTCGAGGACCTCCTCGTACAGCCGCACGGTGCGCCGGGCGACCGCGTCCCAGCCGAACTCCTCCACCGCGCGCCGCCGTCCGGCCTCGCCCATCCGGCGGGCGGCGCCGGCGTCGGCGAGCACCGAGTCGAGCGCGCGGGCGAGCCCCGTCTCGAAACCGTCGTCCACGGGCACGAGCACTCCGGTCCGGCCGTCCTCGACCACCTCGGGAATCCCGCCGACCCGGGAGGCCACGACGGGCGCGCCGCACGCCATCGCCTCCAGGTTGACGATGCCCAGCGGCTCGTACACCGAGGGGCAGACGAAGACGGCGGCGTGGGTGAGGAGCTGGATCACGTCCGGGCGCGGCAGCATCCGCGGAATCCAGTGCACGCCCTCGCGGCTGCGGCTCAGCTCCTGGTACAGGTCCCGGAACTCCCGGTCGATCCCGGGTGTGTCGGGCGCCCCCGCGCACAGCACGACCTGCGCCGCCGGGTCGATGTCCCGCACCGCGCGCAGCAGATGGGGCACGCCCTTCTGGCGGGTGATGCGGCCGACGAACAGCACGTACGGGCGGTCCGGGTCGAGGCCGATCCGGTCGAGGGCCTCGGTGCCGTGGTCCGGCCGGTAGAGGGTGGTGTCGATGCCGTTGTGGACGACGTGGACGCGGGCCGGGTCGAGCGCCGGGTAGCAGGCGAGGATGTCCTCGCGCATCGCCGCGGAGACGGCGACCACCGCGTCGGCGGCCTCGATCGCGGTGCGCTCGGCCCAGCCGGACAGCGCGTAGCCGCCGCCGAGCTGTTCGGCCTTCCAGGGGCGCAGCGGCTCCAGGGAATGCGCGGTCATCACGTGCGGCACGCCGTGCAGCAGTTTGCCGAGGTGGCCGGCGAGGTTGGTGTACCAGGTGTGGGAGTGAACCAGCTCGCAGCCCTGAAGGGCGGCGGTCATGGCCAGGTCCACGGAGAAGGTGCGCAGCGCGTCGTTGGCGCCGTCGAGCGCGGACCAGGGCCGGTGGCGTACGACGCCGGCCGCTTTCTCCGCCGAGGAGGCCTCACCCCAGCAGTGCACCTCCAGGTCGACCAGCGCCCGCAGCTCCCGCGCGAGGAACTCGACGTGGACGCCCGCACCGCCGTACACGTCCGGCGGGTACTCCCGGGTCAGCAGTCCCACTCGCACCCGCAACCTCCTGGTCTCGGCGGCCGGTCGCTCTCATGGTCACCCGGATGCGGCCCGTGGGGAAGAGCGCGGCGGCCGTGAGAAGCAGCAGTCGCCGCAGACCCCGCCGCCGGGGACCCGGTAGTAGAGGCAGCAGCTGCGCCGCCGGAAGACGGCTTCGGTGAGGGTGCCGGCGCGGTCGAGGAGCGGGTGTGCGAGGAGGTGCGCGGTCAGCTCGCGGGCCCGGTCGGCGGCCCCGGTACGGCCGTTGTCGCGCGCCCATCGCTCCAGCAGGCGCCCGGTGCTCGCCAGTGCGGAGGCCGCGTTGCCCCGCAGGAGGCCGGGCGCGAGGCGGTGGCGGGCGCGCAGGGCCGCCGCCAGCGGTTCGAGGTGGCCGTGCAGGACGAGGTCCGCGACCGTGTCCGCGTCCCCGGGGCGTGCGCGTACCTCGGTGAGCCAGAGGTCGTCGGGGGCTCCGGCGGCCGGGTCCCAGTGCAGCAGGCGCGGGTGCAGGTCGGGGGCCCGGCCGTGGAGCACGGCGCAGCCGAGCGCGGCCGACCACAGGCGGGCGGCGAGCGCCTGGTGGGCGATCGAGGCGGCGACGCGGGGCTCGGGGGCGCGGATGCCGTGGGCGACCTTGCGG
>NZ_POTZ01000286.1 GCF_003236365.1 Streptomyces sp. NTH33 | reverse complement strand
GTGTTCGACGACTGGGGCTTCGCCGCGCGTGTGGGCGGGCGGGGCACCTGGCGCGGGCGCGGGGTGGCGGCGCTCTTCTGCGGTCCGTCCGGCACGGGCAAGACGATGGCGGCCGAGGTGCTCGCTTCGGCGCTCGACCTGCGCGTCATGGTGATCGATCTGAGCCAGATCATCTCCAAGTGGGTGGGCGAGACGTCCAAGAACGTCGCGGCGGTGTTCGAGGCGGCCGAGCGTTCGGGGTCGATGATGGTCTGGAACGAGGGTGACGCCATCTGGGGTACCCGCGGCGGTGTGGCCACGGCGACGGACCGGCATGTCAACGCCGAAGTGGGCGACCTCCTCCAACGCATCGAGTCCTTCTCGGGCTTCACCGTCATCACCACGAACCTCAGACAGGCCATCGATCCCGCGTTCCTGCGCCGCTTCCGGTTCGTGGTGGACTTCCCGCTGCCGTCGGAGGAGGAACGGCGCCGCCTGTGGCATACGGCGTTCCCGCCGCAGACGCCCGTCGAACGCGTGCGCTGGGAGGCTCTGGCCTCCCTCCCGCTCACCGGCGGCTCGATCCGCAACGTCGCGCTCGGCGCCGCCTTCCTCGCCGCGGAAGGGGACCGTCCGGTGGACAGAACGATGATCGAGGCGGAGCTCGCCGAGGAACTGCGCAAACAGAACCTTCCGGTGCCCCGTGTGACCTGGGAGGAATCGGCATGAGCGCGCTCCCTGAAGCAGTCCGGGTCCGGATCGGCACCCTCCGGGTGACCGCGGGCTCGGCGGCCGAGGCACGGTTGCTGGCCGAGGCCCTGCCCACGGCGCTCGAGCGGGCGTTGATGTCGTGGCCGACCCCGCCGACGCCGACCCCGGGGCGGCGCGCCGGCGCCGCGGCCCGCAGGGCGGACCAGGTGGCCGCGGTGATCGTCGACGCGATGCGGACCCGGCTCGGCGGTGACGGCCCGCGATGAGGCGACTGGCACAGGCCGCGCGCCCGGCCCGGCGCGCACACACGAAGCCGTACGCGGCACGGGACCGGCAGGACGGCAGCCGGCAGATCGCCGGTACGCGTTCGCCGACGCCGTCCTTCGCCCCGACGAGGCCGACACCGTCCGCGACGTCGACGAACTCCGCAACGTCGACGAACTCCGTCATACCGCCGGTGTCGGCACGGACCGGCCCGGCAGCCAGCTCCGCACCCTCCTTCGCCCCGTCGGCCGCTGCCACGGCTCCGGCCACCGCCTCCGTGGCGCGATCCACGACCGCCCCACCCACGCCCTCTTCCACCTCACCCGTACCGGCCGCAGTGACCCGCCGACACGGCACCGAACACGTACACGCCGCGATCGCCCAGCCCGGCCGTCCCCTGCCCCCTTCCCTGCGCGGTCGGATGGAGGCAGGGTTCGGCCGCGACCTCTCCCATGTCCAGGTGCACGACGGCCCGTCGGCCGCGCGCGCGGCGGCCGCGCTCGACGCCCGGGCCTTCTCCCTGGGACCGCATCTGGTCTTCGGAGCCGGGGAGTACCGCGCCGACACCCCGGGCGGACGCGGCCTCATCGCGCACGAACTGGCACACGTTCTCCAGGCCCACGCCGGCGGCCGACCGTACGCCGCCGTGGTGGACGACTCCGGGCTGGAGGCGGAAGCCGACCGGGCCGTGCGCACCCTGGCGGCCGGCGGCAGGCCGGTGATCGAACCGCGGCCCGGTGCACCGCTCATCCGCCGGGCCGGCAGGGGCGGGGCCCCGCCACCACCCGTCCCGGCGACCGTGCCCGCGTCCGCGCCGGGCACCGCCGCCGCGCCCAAGGAGGCTGCCGCTCAGCCGGGGACGGCCGCGGGCCCCGCGCTGCGTCTGCCCCCCGGTCTCACGGTGATCACCGACGAGCCGGCAGGCCGCGGCACCACCGAACTGGTCGTCGGAATGCCGGCCTTCACCCTCCCCCTGGAAAAGGGCGCCGGTCCCTGGGTGCAGAAGGCCTACGACGACGCCGCAGCCGGCGGACGCCTGGTCTTCACCCCCTTCATCGAGGGCAACTCGACCGCGAGCTACGAGTCCATCGCCGCGTACAAGGAAGGCGGCGAGAAGTACAAGGACATATGGCTCGGAGCCTTCGGCTTCACCAGCACCGCGAAGCTCGCCGACGCGATCACCGCAGCGGCGGCGAGCGACGAGACCGTGCGCACCACACTGGCCGCTCCAGCCGTCGGGGACGTCGTGAAGGGCCTGGGCAAGAGCCTCAAGAAGTCACAGTGCGACATCGACCACATCGTCGAGAAGCAGCTGGGCGGAACCTCGATCCCCTCGAACCTCCAACTGCTCACGAGCACCAAGAACCAGGCCTCGGGCCGGGAGACCTACCAGGCCCTCGTCGACGTCGTGAAGCAGATCCGCGACCCCGCCATGCGCGGACCCAACGTCCGCAGACTCCAGATCCACATCGCCAAGGCGACCGTCCCCACCGGGCAGCCCGACCCCAGCTACGAGATCGAGAACCTGCTGCGCTCCGGTGCCGTACGCGGCTCCGAGACGGTGAAGGCCAAGGCCGCCGGAAAACCCGTCGCGCTCACCGCCGGAGGCCAGGGGGAGACGGTGCTGGTGCGGGACACCGGCGAGACGCCGCTGGACGCCCTCGCCCGGCGCATCGTCCCGGGCATGCGCATCCAGAAATACCAGCGTGCCGCCGCGGGGGCCGGGGCCGCGCGGGACACCGTACTGGGCACGCTCGACAGCCGTGCCGTGTCGAGCACCGCGGCCGACTCGAAGGTCACCCTCGATGCCGAACTGGTGCCTTCGGCCGCCCCGGTCCCCCCCACCGCCGGCCTCGGCACCACGGCCGACCCCACGACCGCGCCTCCGGTCGAGACGCGGAAACTGAAGCTCGACAGGGCGAAGAACACGAAGATCGCGTTCTTCTACCCGTACCTGAGCCCCGGCGTGCTGACCAAGGTCGCTCTCGACGAGCAGGGCAACCTCACCGGCGAAGGGGTCATCAACTCCTCGGTGCCGTTCCTCGGCAAGCTCGACGTCCTCTACGCCAAGGACGAGCTGCGGCTGGTCGCCCCCCTTCCCGCTGCCAAGCTGGCCTCGCCCCTGCCCGCAGCGTTCCGGTTCACCGGCGGCGAACTGGCCCTGCAGCTCTCCCCGGCGCTGGTGCCCAACGGAACCCTGACGTTCTCGGTCGGCCCGGCTGCCAAGCCCGTGATGCTCGGCACCCTCACCGTGTCGATGCGCAACGGCGCGCTGGTCGCCACCGGAAACCTGACCCCGGCCGGGAAGCTCCCCGGTGTCCACGCGGCGGCCGGGCAAGTGGAGTGGAACTCGGAGACCGGCTGGTCCGGCAAGCTCACGGCCGACTCGTCCTCCATCCCGGGGGCCTCCGCGAACGTCGAGATCGGCTTCACCACCACGTCCGGCAGACTCGATCCGTACGCGACCGGCGCACTCACCACGAACGTCCGCGGCTCCCGGCTCGAGCTCGGCGCCCGCTGGGACGGGCGCGCCCTCACCTACCACGGTTCGGTGACGGTCGACAAACCCCTGCCCCTCGTGAACTCGGTGAAGCTGTCCGGCCAATACGGCGAACGCGGCCTGTCCCTCCAGGGCAATGCCGACATCGTCTGGAAGCAGTTCAAGGCCACGATGAAAGTCGCCTACAACCGGACCGGGGAGGAAAAGGAGGGACGGTTCTCGGGCGCTGCCACGATCGCCGTCAAGACCGAGAAGGCCGAGGGCTCGCTCAGCCTGAACTTCGACGAGCAGGGCCGGCCCTCGGGCAGGGGGAGCATCGGTTATCAGGTCACCAAGGACCTGCGCCCCGTGCTGGGCCTCGAGATCACCAAGAACGAGCGGGTCAGGCTTTTCGGCGAGGTCGCCGTGGGCGACATCACCCTGACCCGCACATGGCCGTCCCCCGACGGCGGAAAGATCCCGCTGCTGAAGGGGATCGGGGTGAAGGTCCCCTTCCCCATCCCCCCTCTCCCGGTCGTGACAGCCTTCATCGAACTGCGCGGGTCGCTGGACCTGCGCTACGGCGTGGGCCCGGTCATGCTGAAGCACGTCGTGTTCAACGGCGAGCTCTACCCCTTCGAGGACGACCCCAGGGTCGCCGCGAAGCTCACCGGCGCCTTCGCGGTGCCCGCCTATGCCGAACTGTCGGGCACGTTCGGCGCCTACATCGGGGCCGAGGTCGCATCCGGCGTCGCCGGCGCCAAGGGCGGTGTCGACATCACCCCGTCGCTGCGCATCGATGGCGAGGGCGGCGTCGCGATCGCCGCGGACTACGACCAGGGCGGGTTCTCGTTCGACGCCGAGGCCTACACCAAGGGCCGGTTGACGGCCCAGGCCAGAGTGCTCCTGGTCGCTGAGATCTACGCCGCCATGGGAGTGTTCTCCCATCGCTGGACTTACGAGGCGGCCTCGGTCTCGGCCCAGATCGGGCCGGAGCTCAAACTCACCCTCGGCCGGATCGCCTACGCCAAGAGCGGTGAGATCACCTGGCCGAGTCTGTCCCAGGTCAAGCTCGAGCCCGAGTCCATCGACCCTGTGCAGGTCGTCAAGGACATGCTCGGGCGCGGAAAGGTGACCGAGAAGTGATGCGAGCGCGGATGCGAATACGGACGCGGAGAGGAGGACCGCGATGACCACGTTCCCCGGCTCGCCGCGGACGGTGCGAGGCGGTTTCGTCGTCATGGACAGCGACGGGCGCGCCGTTGTGCGCACCATCCCGTTCCAGTACAACCCCGAGACCCTGACCCGGACCCTCACCCCCCGGGGCGCGTCCGCCGACACCGGCGACCGGCTCGAGGCGCTCCGGCTCGTCGGGCCGCCGGTGGAGACCATGAAGCTCGAGATCGTCCTCGACGCCACCGACCGGCTGGAGAAGCCGGACCGCAACCCGACCACGGTCGCGGAAGGCATCGCCGCGGACCTCGCCGAGCTGGAGACGATGATCTCACCGGCCACCGCCGACCTGGTGGCCGCAGAGGCGCTCGCTCGCCGGGGCACGCTGGAGATCCTTCCGCTTCCCTCCCCGCTGCTGCTCCTCGTCCTCGGGGTCAACCGCACGCTGCCCGTGCGGATCACCGAGTTCACCGTCACCGAGGAGGCGTTCGACACGCGGCTCAACCCGGTCCTCGCCCGCGTCGGGCTGGGGGTGCGCGTGCTGTCGTTCGACGACCTGCCGCCGGGGTCCAAGGGGGCGGAGCTCTTCCTCACCGCCGTCCGCCGCCGCGAGCGGCTCGCCGGCCGGCGCGGAGCCGGCATCCAGAACGTCGGACTGTCGAGGGTGCCATGACCGCCGTACCGTTCCCGCCCAACAGCCGCTACCACTCGGTGCCCGTCGTCAGCCGCACCCGCGACGACGGAACCACCGAGGTCTACCTGGCGCGCCGCATCCTGCCCGAGCCCGAACGCCATGTCCCGCTCGGGTACCGCCGGCTGAGCGGTGCGGAACGGCCCGACACTCTCGCCCACGACGCCTACGGCGACCCCGCGCTCTGGTGGCGCATCGTCGACGCCAGCGGTGAGGCCGACCCGGCCCGCCTGACCGGCACGGAGGGCCGGCTCGTCATGATCCCGCTCCCCCTGGAGATCACCGTCCATGGCCGCGCTTAGCACCGTCACCCTGACCGTCCTGATGGGGCCGGTCGCCGTCGCCCCCGCGCCCAGGGCGGTGGTCGACGCCCTGGACGGCGCCACGGTGACCCACGCGGTCGGGACGCGCTCGGGGTTCCAGCTGAGCCTCACCTACTCCAAGACCTCGCCGATCGCGACGTCCCTGCTCCCCGCGGGATTCTTCGACCCCATGACGCGCGTCGTGCTCGTGGCGACGCTGCGCGGGGTACCGAAGGTGCTCGCCGACGGGCCGGTCAAACGCCAGGACGTCACCGCCACCGGCCGCCCCGGCGAGTACCGACTGGTCGTCACCGGCGAGGACGTCTCCGGGTACATGGACGTGATCGATCTCACCGGCTTCCCGTTCCCGGGGATGCCGCCCTTCGCCCAGGTGGAGTCGATGATGGCCAAGTACGCGCCGTTCGGCGTCGTGCCGACGACGATCCCCGCGCCGTTCCAGCCGGAGACGAACCCGGTCGAGACCATCCCCCACCAGCAGGGGACCGACTTCGAGTACGCCTCGAAGCTGGCCAAGGACGCCGGTTACGAGTTCTACGTGACCCCCGGGCCGACGATCGGCGCGAATACCGCCTACTGGGGGCCGCAGGTGCGGGTCGGCGCCGTGCAGCCGGCCCTGACCGTCGATATGGACACGGCGGCGAACCTCGACAGCCTGAGCTTCTCCGCCGACGGCAACGCCACCGCCCAACCGCACGGGCACGTCCAGGTCGGGAAATTCGCGGTGCCCGTACCGGCGCCGGACATCGCGCTGCTCAAACCGCCGCTCTCCGCCCGGCCGCTGATGCCGACCCGCACGAAGCTGCTGGAGACCGGCGGAAAGAAACTGCCGGAGGTCCTGATGACCCTGCTCGCCGGACGCGGCGCGGCGGACCCGCTGACCGCGACCGGATCGATGGACCTGACCCGCTACGGGCAGCCCCTCGGCGCCCGCTCCCTGATCGGGGTGCGCGGCGTGGGACGGGCGCACGACGGGCTGTGGTTCGTGCGTTCGGTGACCCACACGCTCGGGCGGGGCAGTTGGAAGCAGGCATTCCAGCTCGCCCGGGACGGTTTCGTATCGAACGTCACGGAGGTGGCACCATGACGTCTGGGCCGAGATTCTTCGGGAAGTACCGGGCGACCGTCCTCAACACCGCCGATCCTCTCGTGCAGGGCAGGATCCAGGTCCAGCTCGCCGATCGCTACGGGCTGTTCCCGTCGACGTGGGCGCTTCCCGCGGTTCCGTTCGCGGGCGAGGCCGGCGCGGGGGTCATCGCCCTGCCCCAGATCGGCAGCGCGGTGTGGATCGAGTTCGAGGCCGGCGACCCCGACTCCCCCATCTGGACCGGCGCGTTCTGGCCGGAACCGGCCGGCGCCCCGGCTCTGGCGATGGCCGGCACCCCCGCCACGCCCAACATCCACCTCCAGACCACGACCGGCGTCTCGGTCACCCTGTCCGATCTGCCCACGCCCCAGGTCCAGGTACTCACCCCGGCCGGCGCGACGATCGTCGTCGGGGCCGCCGGCATCAGCATCAGCAACGGCATGGGCGCGTCCATCGTGCTCTCCGGAAAAGAAGTGATCATCAACGGCGGTGCGCTCATAGTCACCTGAGCCTGCCGTGCGGTCGGGCGATGCCCGGTCCGAAGCCGTCCGTCCATCGAGATCCAGCCGTCCAGTTGCCCAGCCGCCCGTCTGCCCCAGCGCAGCGGAAGGAGCCGTGATGCCAGGGCCAGTCCTGCACCCCGGAGCGACCGTGTCCTGCCCGCACGGCGCGCCGCTGACCATCGTCGCCGCCGGCCCCCGGGTCACCGTGTCCGGGGCCCCGGCCGCCGTCGTCACCGACCAGGGCCTCATCGCGGGCTGCGCGTTCACTGTGCCCCCTGCCAAGCCCCAGCCCTGTGTCAGCACGAAGTGGCTCGCCGGGACGACCCGGGTGACCGCCTCCGGACAGCCGCTGCTGATCAACCCCGTCGGGGCGGTCTGCCTGTCCGCGGACCAGGTCCCGGCCGGTCCGCCGACCGTGTCGGGCTCCCAGACCCGGGTGGTCGCGACATGAGCCGGCTCGCCTTCCCGTTCACCGTCACCGCACTGGGCCGCTCGGCCCAGGTGGCCTACGGCAGCGCCGAGCACGTACGGCAGATGCTCGAACTGCTGGTGCTCACCCTGCCCGGAGAACGGGTGATGCGGCCGGAACTCGGCAGCCCCGCCCGTCAGTTGGTGTTCGGCCCGCAGGACGGTCCCGCCACGGTCGCACTCGGCGCCGCGCTGCAGTCGGCGGTCCAGCAGTGGCTCGGCGACGTGCTCACCCTGCTGGACGTCGCGGTGGAGGTCACCGACGACAGCGGAGTGCTCGAGATCGTCGTCGCCTACGAGGTGCGCTCCAGCGGGAGCACCGACGAGGTACGTGTGCGGATGGACATCCCGTGACCGGCGCCCGCTACCACTGCCGCGACGAGCGCCGCCGGGCCGCGCTGGCCGAGTCGGGGCCGGCGGACGTCTCCGGGATCGACTACCTGGAGGTCCACCGGGGAGACAGCATTGCCCAGCCGACCCGGATCGACATCGTGCTGGTCAAACCGCTCCCGCTGCCCAGGGCCGCGCTCACGGGCGACAACATCGCCCTCACCGGAGGCGTGCGGTTCCCGGCGCCCGGGGTGGAACCCGTCGTGGGCGCGGAGCCGGGCGGAACGCAGGTGTCGCGGTACACGGTCACGGTGCCCGGCGGTCGGCCGACCGACTTCTCGACGTACCGGCTCGCGATCGTCGAGGGGCCGGGATCGGACACTCCGCCCGACTTCATCGACCCACGCCTGTCCGCAGTCGACTTCTCGTTCGCCGTGGACTGCGCCGCGGACGGCGACTGCGCCCCCGACTGCCGGGACCTGCCCGAGGCCGTACCGCCGGACCCGCATTTCGACTACCGGACCCGCGACTGGCAGGGCTTCCGGCGCCTGATGCTCGACCGGATCTCGGTGCTCGTCCCGGGTTTCCGCGAGGACGACCCGGTCGACCTGACCACGACGATCGTCGAGGCGCTCGCCTTCCGCGCCGACCAGCAGAGCTACACCCTCGACTGGGTCGGGACCGAGGCGTTCCTGGACACCGCGCGCACCCGCGCGTCCGTGACCCGCCATGCCCGACTGCTCGACTACACGCCCGGCGAGGGCGCCTCCGCACGCACCTTCGTCAGCCTCTCCCTCACACCGGGCGCCACGGGTGGCGACGGCTACCTGCTGCCGGCGGGCACCCCGGTCCTGCCCCGTTCCGAGACGTTGGCCCCCGTCGTGCCGGCCGCGGACTACCCCACCGTGCTCGCGTCCGGGCCGGTGGTCTTCGAGACCCTCGCCGACCGGCGGCTGTGGCGGTGGCGCAACGACATCGCCCTGCACACCTGGGGCGACGAGCACTGCACACTGCCCGCGGGGTCGACGGCGGCCACGCTCGTCGACACGAGCGAGGGTTCCGGGCCGCTCGAGCCGGGCGACTTCCTCCTGCTGGTGGAGACGGCGGCCCCCGACACCGGTCGTGCCCAGGACGCCGATCCGGCGCACCGGCACGCCCTCCGGCTGACCCGGGTGACACCGGTGCGGGACGTCCTCGCGCCGGACACACGGCTCCTGGACGTCGAGTGGGATGCGTCCGACGCACTCCCCTTCGACCTGCCGGTCTCCGCCCGGGTACCGCAGCCGTCCGGCCCGGCGCGGCACATCGTCTGCGCCGTGGCACGCGGCAACGTCGTACTCGCCGAGCACGGCGCGACCCTGCCGCCGCCGTCACACCTGAACCTGCCGCCGTCGGCCACCGAGGCGCTCGCCCCGCGGCTGTCCCCGCC
>NZ_POTZ01000285.1 GCF_003236365.1 Streptomyces sp. NTH33 | reverse complement strand
GGCCCGCCCAGCCCCGAGCCGATCCGCCGCGCGAAGAAGATCCACAGCGCCACCAGGAGCGCGATGGGTGCCAGCGAGAGCAGCAGGTTGGCCAGGAAACCGCGCTCCTGCACCACCGGCTGCGCGGTCACCGTGACGTGGTGACCGCTCAGACTCTGCCAGAGCCTGTCGTCCGCGAAGGCCGGGCGCTGGGTCTTGAACTTGGTGTACCTGCCCCCGCCCTCGGGGTTGTCGCGGGAGCTCTTCAGCTGGCCCTGGATCGCGTCGCCCTTGGAGTAGATCTTGCTGACGTTGCCGGCGTCGACCTGCCTGCTGAACTCGGTGTACGAGATCGTCGGCTCGTTGCCCGCGCTGTAGTAGCTCAGCGAGCCGTAGGCCACCAGGAAGACGATCACCGCAGTGACGAGCAGACCCCACCATCTGCCGCGCATCCTGTTGCCGCCGGGCCGCCCGGGCGGCTCCTCCGGGGCACCCTCGCTGCGCCACGGCTGGTCAGGGGCCTTGCGTGGCGGCGCGGCATTGCTCATATCTGGACGTTACGGCAGATGGTGGACCCCGGCACGCGCTGAGGGCGCCCTTCCTCGGAAGAGCGCCCTCGGCGTCGTACACCTGCCGTACGGGTTCAGCCCATGAACTTCTTGAACTCGTCCGGCAGTTCGAACTCCTGGCCACCCTGCTGCGGCAGCCCGAGGGCACCGCCGCCCTGGGCCGCGGCGGCGCGGCGGGCCGCCTCCTCCTGCTCCTGCTGCTTGCGCTTCATCGGGTTGCCGGAGCGCTGCTTGCCCTTGACCTTCTTCGGCTGCTTCTTCGTCCGGCCGGGACCGCCGCCCATACCCGGGACCCCCGGCATGCCGGGCATACCGCCGCCCTGGGCCATGCGGGACATCATCTTCCTGGCCTCGAAGAACCTTTCGACCAGGTTCTTCACCGCGCTGACCTCGACACCGGAACCCTTGGCGATACGGGCCCGGCGGGAGCCGTTGATGATCGTCGGGTCCTGGCGCTCGGCCGGGGTCATCGACTTGATGATGGCGGCGGTGCGGTCGACGTCGCGCTCGTCGATGTTGTTGATCTGGTCCTTGATCTGGCCCATGCCGGGGAGCATGCCGAGCAGCTTCGAGATGCTGCCCATCTTCCTGACCTGCTCCATCTGGGCCAGGAAGTCGTCCAGGGTGAAGTCCTGGCCCTTCTTGGACGCCAGCTTGGAGGCCATCTTCTCGGCCTCTTCCTGGCTGAACGTCTTCTCCGCCTGCTCGATCAGGGTGAGCAGGTCACCCATGTCGAGGATGCGGGAGGCCATCCGGTCCGGGTGGAAGGCGTCGAAGTCGTCGAGCTTCTCGCCGTTCGACGCGAACATGATCGGCTTGCCGGTGACATGGCGGATCGACAGGGCCGCGCCACCGCGGGCGTCGCCGTCGAGCTTGGAGAGCACCACGCCGTCGAAGCCGACGCCGTCGCGGAACGCCTCGGCGGTGTTGACGGCGTCCTGACCGATCATCGCGTCGACGACGAACAGGATCTCGTCGGGCTGGACGGCATCCCTGATGTCCGCGGCCTGCTGCATCATCTCGGCGTCGATGCCGAGACGGCCGGCGGTGTCCACGATCACGATGTCGTGGACCTTGGTCTTCGCGAAGTCGATGGAGTCCTTGGCGACCTTGACCGGGTCACCCACGCCGTTGCCCGGCTCGGGCGCGTAGACGGCGACGCCGGCGCGCTCGGCGACGACGCTGAGCTGGTTGACCGCGTTCGGGCGCTGGAGGTCGGCGGCGACCAGCACCGGGGAGTGGCCCTGCTCCTTGAGCCACTTGCCGAGCTTGCCCGCGAGGGTGGTCTTACCGGCACCCTGGAGACCGGCGAGCATGATCACGGTGGGCGGCTGCTTGGCGAAGCGCAGGCGGCGGGTCTCGCCGCCGAGGATGCCGACGAGCTCATCATTTACGACCTTGATGAACTGTTGAGCAGGATTGAGGGCCTTGGAAATTTCAGTTCCGAGGGCCCTCTCTTTCACGTTCTTGATGAACATCCGGACGACCGGCAGGGCCACATCGGCTTCGAGGAGCGCGATGCGGATCTCGCGGGCCGTGGCGTCGATGTCCGCCTCGGACAACCGCCCCTTGCCGCGCAGGCTTTTGAAAGTCGCTGAGAGGCGATCGGAGAGAGTATCGAACACGGCGGCGTCGGTCCTCGGAGTCGGGGGCGTTTCGGGCTGTCCTCCAGGGTATCCGGCTCAGCAAGCAAATCGTCCCCGCCTGCGGGATCGAGCGGGCGGGGACGGTGCTCCCCGCAACGGCGGGGAGCATGCGTTGACCATCTTCAGCACGTGCTGAGCCGGCGGACCATCCCCGCGGAAGCGGGGAGCACACACCCGATAAACGCACGACATGACCGCCAGGTCACGCCCTCAATGCCTCCTCCACCTGTCGTGCCACCGAAGCCGCCTCTTCCAGCGGCAATGGACCGCCCGCCCAGTGAGTCACATAGAAGGCGTCCACGGCATTCGCCCCCCACGTCGAAGCGTGCGCACTGCGCACCCGCACCCCCGCGTCCTCCAGCGCCCGCCCGATCCGGAACAGCAGTCCCGGTGCGTCCTGCGCCCGGACCTCGATCACCGTGGCGTGCCGGGACGCGGCCGGGGCGACCGTGACCCGGGGCGGAGGCGCCACGACGCCCCGGCGGCGCGGGTGGGCCGCGTCCCGTTCGGCGAGGCGGGCCGCGATGTCCAGGGTGCCGTCCAGTGCCCGGACGAGGTCGGCCCGCAGCCGGGTGGCCTGGGGCAGGGAGCCGTACTCGGCCGCGACCCGCCAGTCCAGCAGCAGTACGGAGCCGCCGTCGACGCCGTCCGGCAGGTCCAGGGCGCGCAGCTCGGCCGTGCGGACGGTGAGCCGGTGGGTGGCCAGCACCCCGGCGACCGCGGGCAGGACGCCCGGCTGGTCGGGGACGGCGATCAGCAGTTCGGCGCCGAGCGGCTCGGGCTCCCCCGAAAGCTCCCTCGAGGGCTCCTTTGAGGACTCCTTTGAGGGCTTCCCCTGGTGCTCCTCGGCAGGCGGCTCGGGCCGCGCGCGCAGGACCGGCACCGGACCGCCCGTACGGAGGGCCTCGGCGGCCAGTCGCTCCTGTTCGGCGGTGGGCGCGGCGGCCTCGGGCGCGTCGATGACATCCCCGGTAAGGACGGCCGAGACCCGCCGGACCAGTTCGGCGACCAGAAAGCCGCGCCAGGACGACCAGGCGGCCGGGCCGGTGGCCAGGGCGTCCGCCTCGGTCAGGGCGTGCAGCAGCTCCAGCGTGCCCGGGGTGCCGACCGCCTCGGCGACCGAGCGGACGGTCGCCGGGTCGTCCAGGTCGCGCCGGGTGGCGGTCTCGACGAGCAGCAGGTGGTGGCGTACGAGGCCGGCGAGCACGGCCGCGTCGGCACGGTCGAAGCCGATGCGCGCGGCCACGTCCCCGGCGATGGTCTCGCCGACCACACGGTGGTCGCCGGGCCACCCCTTGCCGATGTCGTGCAGCAGCGCGGCGACCAGGAGCAGGTCGGGACGGCCGACACGGCGGGTGAGCGCGGAGGCGCGTACGGCCGTCTCGATCAGGTGGCGGTCGACCGTCCAGAGGTGGACGGCGTTGCGCTGCGGGCGGCAGCGCACCCGCTCCCAGTCGGGCAGGAGCCGGGTGACCAGGCCTTCCGCCTCCAGTGCCTCCCAGACCTCGACGGCGAGGCGGCCGGAGCCGAGCAGGGTGACGAGCTGTTCGCGGGCCTCGGCGGGCCAGGGCGTGGGCAGGGGGCGCGTGGTGGCGGCCAGGCGCCGTACGGCGTGCGGGGAGAGCGGCAGTCCGGCCTGCGCGGCGGCGGCCGCGGCGCGCAGCGGGAGCACGGGGTCGCGTTCGGGGCGTGCGGTGAGGGCGAGTACCGCCTCGCCGTCCTGCTCCACCACCCCTTCGGCGAGCGGGGACCGTTCCGCGAGGGGCTTGCCACCGCCCAGGGCCCACCCGTCGCCCGCCACCACCCTTCTGAGGAAGTCGCCTCGCTCCCTTGTCTCTTCGCGCAGCCTCGGCCGCACGGCGCGCGCCCTGAGCACGCGCCGCACTTCACGCCAGGCGATGTCGCCGGCGTACGAGAGGACGCGCGCCGCCTCGTACACCTGGCGCAGGAGGGTGTCGGCGTCGAGCAGGCCCAGCTCGGCGGCGACCTGGTCCTGTTCCTGCAGGGCGAGGCGGTCGGTGGCCCGGCCCGTGGTCAGGTGCAGGGCGTCGCGTACGTCGAGCAGCCGGCGGCGGGCGTCGGCGAGGCCCTGGCGCGGGGCGTCGGCCAGCCAGGAGGCGGCGACGGCGCGCAGCGCGGTGGCGTCCCGCAGTCCGCCGCGGGCCTCCTTCAGGTCGGGTTCGAGGAGGTACTGCAGTTCGCCGTGCCGTTGTGCGCGTTCGGTGCACAGGTCCTGGAGTTCGGGGAGCCGTTTCGGCGCCTGGTCGCGCCAGTCGGCGAGGACGGTCGTGCGCAGTACGGCCGTCAGGCCGCGGTCGCCGGCGAGGTGCCGGGCGTCCAGCAGGCCGAGCTGGACCTTGAGGTCCTCCCCCGCCGTCCTGCGGGCCTCGGCGGGTGTACGGACCGAGTGGTCGAGGGCGAGACCGAGGTCCCACACGGGGTACCAGAGGCGGTCGGCGAGGGCGGCGGTCTCCTTGGCGTCACCGCCGTCGTGCAGGAGGAGCAGGTCCAGGTCGCTGCGGGGGGACAGCTCGCCGCGCCCGTAGCCGCCGACGGCCACGAGCGAGACGCCCCGCCGGCCCTCGGCCGCCCCGGTGAACAGCCCGGCCAGCCAGTCGTCGGTCAGTGCGGCGAGGGCCGCCCGGCGCGGCGGGCCGGAGTGCGTCCCCTCGGTGAGGAGGCGCAGCCGGGCCGCCGCGTAGCCGCCGGGTCCCGGCTTCCCCGCTTGGCTTCGCACGTCCGTACCGGTCACCGGCGGCTCCCGTCCTCGTGCTGTTCAGAGTGCGTCCGGGCCGCGCTCGCCGGTCCGGACCCGGACCGCCGTCTCGACCGGCAGGGACCAGACCTTGCCGTCACCGATCTTGCCCGTGCGGGCCGCCTTGACGATGACCTCGATCAGCTGTTCGGCGTCGTCGTCCTCGGCCAGCACCTCGATACGGATCTTGGGCACCAGGTCGACGGTGTACTCGGCGCCGCGGTAGACCTCGGTGTGGCCGCGCTGCCGGCCGTAGCCGCTCGCCTCGGTGACGGTGAGGCCGTGGACGCCGAACGCCTGCAGGGCCTCCTTGATCTCGTCGAGGCGGTGGGGTTTGACGACGGCGGTGATGAGTTTCATACGTCCACTTTCTTGCTCTGCGTGGCGGCCTTGCTCTGCGTGGCGGCCTTGCTCTGCGTGGCGGCCTTGCCCGGCGTGGCGGCCTTGCTCTGCGTGGCGGCCAGGGCCAGGGCGGTAACGGCTCCGCCGCCCGCGCCGGTGAAGTCGTACGCGGTCTCGGCGTGCTGGGACTGGTCGATGCCGGAGATCTCCTCGTCCTCGGGGACCCGCATGCCGATGGTCCGGTCCAGGAGGAAGGCGAGGACCGCGGAGGCGAGCAGGGAGTAGGCGAGGACCGCGCACACGCCGGCGCACTGCTTCCAGAACTGGTCCAGGCCGCCGCCGTAGAAGAGGCCCTTGACGGCGGACTGGCCCTTGCCGCTGGCGAGGAGGCCGATCAGCAGGGAGCCGACGACACCGCCGACCATGTGGACGCCGACCACGTCGAGGGAGTCGTCGTAGCCGAACCGGTACTTCAGGCCGACCGCCATGGCGCACACGACCCCGGCGACGGCGCCGACCGCGATCGCGCCGAGTGGGGACACCGCGCCGCCGGACGGGGTGATCGCGACCAGGCCGGCGACCGCGCCGGAGGCGGCGCCGAGGGTGGTGAAGGCGCCGTGGCGGATCCTCTCGTAGGCGAGCCAGGCGAGCATGGCCGTGCCGGTGGCGACCTGGGTGTTGACGAACATCAGCGGACCGACGCCGTCGTCGTTGCCGAGCCAGGAGCCGGCGTTGAAGCCGAACCAGCCGAACCACAGCAGGCCCGCGCCGAGCATGACCAGAGGGAGGCTGTGCGGGCGCATCGGGTCCCTCTTGAAGCCGACGCGCTTGCCGATGACGAGGATGACGCCGAGTGCCGCGGCGCCGGCGTTGATGTGGACCGCGGTGCCGCCGGCGAAGTCGATCACTCCCAGTTTGTAGGCCCAGCCGCCGGCGCCCCAGACCCAGTGAGCGACCGGGAAGTACACGATCGTGGCCCACAGCACCAGGAACAGCGTCCAGGCGGTGAACTTCACCCGGTCGGCCAGGGCTCCGCTGATCAGGGCGGGTGTGATGATCGCGAACATCAGCTGGAAGACGGCGAAGACGAAGACCGGGATGGTGTGTCCGGGCCAGAGTTCCGTCCTGCCGATTCCGCTGAGGCCGACGAAGTCGGAGGTCCAGCCGATGAGCGAGCCCCTGTCGGCGCCGAAGGCCATCGAGAAGCCGTAGAGCACCCACAGGACGGTGACGATGCCGAGGCTGATGAAGCTCATCATCAGCATGTTGAGTGTGCTTCTGACGCGGACCATGCCTCCGTAGAAGAAGGCCAGGCCCGGGGTCATCAGCATCACCAGGGCGGAACAGATGAGCATGAAGCCGGTGTTGGCGGACGACAGTTTGGGCGCGTCCGCCGCCAGCGTGATGGCGGATGGTGCCATCGGCGTCTCCTCGTCGGTGTGAGGGGCGGGCCGGTTGTGCGCCACGAGACTCGCGCGGCGCGGTTTCGGTGGACGCCCCTCGGTGTTTCACCGGGGTGACGAAGACGGCGGATGTGTTACGCGTCGGTGAATTGCGTGCGAGACCGGCCGCGGGCAGCCTTCCGATGACCTGGCACGGGGGGAGCCGAGTCGGGCAGTTCGGGAGGGCCGGCCGCGGCCGGGGTTCAGGGGGTGGGGTCCTGCGGGCTCAGACGGCCTCGACGGCCTCGGGCAGCTCGGCGGCGAGCTGTTCGGTGAGGTCGATGACCTCACCGAGGTCCCCGTAGTCGCGTACGGCGTTGTCGACGGTCTTCCGGATACGGGTGTTCACGCGCTCGGAGCGGACCTTCTTGGCCACCTTCATGGCCCGGGTGACGTACTGCGTGCTCTGCTCGGGCTCGCGCTGGAGCAGGTGCACCGTGGCCATGCCGATGAGGTTGAGCGCGTACGACCGCTGGTGCTCGTAGTCCTCGGCGAACAGTTCTACGGCCCTCAGCATCAGCGGCTCGGCCAGCGAGGCGTAGGCGGGGCTGCGGCCGGCGACGTAGGCGAGGTCGCGGTAGGAGTGGGAGTTCTCCGCGTACAGCTCGGCCTCGGAGAAGAAGCGGATCCAGTCGGGGTCGGGCTCGTCCCAGTCCTCGGCGTCGGCGAAGGTGTCCTCGGCCATGCGCACCGCGCGCTTGCACTTGCCGGGCTGGCCCATGTTGGCGTAGGCGCGGGCCTCCAGCGCGTACAGCATGGACTGGGTGCGGGGGCTCGCGCAGTCCCGGCTGCCGTACTGGGCGAGGTGGATGAGTTCCAGGGCGTCCTCGGGGCGGCCGAGGTGGATCATCTGGCGGCTCATGCTGGACAGGACGTACGAGCCGAGGGGCTTGTCGCCTGCTTCCTTGGCGGCGTGCAGGGCGAGGACGAAGTACTTCTGCGCGGTGGGCTGCAGTCCCACGTCGTAGCTCATCCAGCCGGCCAGCTGGGCGAGTTCCGCGGCGACCTTGAAGAGCCTGCGGGTGGTGGCCTCGGGCTGGGGCTCCTGCAGGAGGTCCGTCACCTCGTGCAGCTGGCCGACGACGGCCTTGCGGCGCAGGCCGCCGCCGCACTGGGCGTCCCACTGCCGGAACATCCTGGTGGTGGTCTCCAGCAGCTCCAGCTCGGGCCGGGAGAGCCGGCCGAGGCGGCGGGAGGCGGCCTGCGGCTCGGGCTCCCGCGGAGACGGGGGTCCTCCCTGTTCGGGCGAGGCCGGGAGCCTGGGGGACGGGGGCGAGGGCACGAGCCAGCGCTGCAGCGGCTCGATGAGGGAGGGGCCCGCGGACAGCACCAGCGAGGTCCCGAGGAAGCCGCGCCGCGCCAGCATCAGGTCGCTGCGCGAGAACTCGCTGAGCAGGGCCACCGTCTGCGGGCCCGTCCAGGGCAGGTCGACGCCGGTGGCGGAGGGGGTCTGGCGGACGGTGCGCAGCCCGAGGTCCTCCACGGAGACGACGCAGCCGAAGCGCTCGGAGAACAGCTCCGAGAGGATCCTGGGGATCGGCTCGCGCGGGTTCTCGCCGTCCAGCCAGCGCCTGACACGCGAGGTGTCGGTGGAGATGTGGTTGGCGCCCAGCTGGCGGGCTCGGCGGTTGACCTGGCGGGCGAGCTCGCCCTTGGACCAGCCGCTGCGCACGAACCACGAGGCGAGCAACTCGTTCGGGCGCTTGTCCGCGCCCGCCGCGCCTGTCCCGCTTCCGCCGTTGCTGCCGCTCACTGGAACGCCCCCATCCCTGAAACCACTCGTCGCTGAGTGCGCCAAGCCCTATCAGAATGCCTGTCAATACGGCCGTTCGTCCGCCGGTTCTCACTCTTCGAACGGACTGCCGACTTGCCTCCGGCATACCCACGAGCGCATGTGCCCCAGGACTCGCGCACTTACAGTAATCCCACGATTACCCGCACAGCCATGGGGATCCGTGAAACGCCACCATTCGCCACCCCTTCGAATGAACTCCCGGTGGCCCTTACGCGATTCACTTGACATAGGACAACTGCGGGCGGGCGGAGCGGTGTACGCGAGGGCGCGCGCCGCGGGGCGCACCACCCGGGGCGCTTCCGGACGCCGCGGGGACCCGGCCGCGCCGGGGAGGGAGTGGAAGCAGAGAGTGACGATCCGCACTCGCCTCGTAACCATCGAGGCGGTGGAACCGTTGGAGGGGGCATGGGCTTCACGATCGGCGGCATGCGCGAGATCCGCTCCGGCACGCGGCGGCGCGGCCGGTCGTACCGCTCGTCGGAGTGCACGGCGGTGGCCGAGTACACCGGGCTGTGGGGCTGGGACGTGGTGCGGGGCGCGCGGGCCGTCGGCGGCGCGTGCTCCTGCGGCCGTACGGACTGTCCGGCGCCGGGCGCCCACCCTCTGGAGTTCGCGCCCGGGATCCCGGCCGGGGCCACGCTCGACGAGGTGAGCCGGGCCTGGGCGGAGCTGCCCGGGGCCTCGGTGATGCTGGCGGTCGGGCGCGCGTTCGACGTCATCGAGGTGGCCGAGCCGGCCGGGCGCCGCGCCCTGGCCCGGCTGGAGCGCATGGGTCTCCCCCTCGGCCCGGTGACCGCCACCCCCGAGGGCCGCGCGCACTTCTTCGTCTCCCCCGGGGCCGCCGCCGAGCTGCCGGCCCTCCTCTACCGCCTGGGCTGGGACGACCCCGCCTCGCTCGACCTGCGCGGCCTCGGTC
>NZ_POTZ01000284.1 GCF_003236365.1 Streptomyces sp. NTH33 | reverse complement strand
ATGCGTACCAGCCGGACCGGGGCCGCCGTCTCGTGGTCGGGCGGGGCGGTGCCGCCTGCCACGCGGTCGATCAGGGCGTGGTCGGCGAAGCCGGCGAGGGCGAAGTCGAGGTGGACGGTGGCGGCCTCGGCGGGGTCCTCGCACTCGGCGGCGGCGCGGACGGCCCGGTGCAGCTGGTTGGTGCGGAACCGCAGCAGGGACGCCTCCTGTTCGGCCTGCTTGGCCTCGGTGACGTCGGTGAAGAGCCAGGCGACGCCGAGCGGCACCGGTTCCTCGGCGAGCGGTGAGGTGAGCCGGACGAAACCGCTGCGCCAGCAGCGCCGCCTGTCGCCCTTCGGGGTGCGTACGCTCACCCAGATCTCGGCGGGGGCGGGCGGGGCGCCCTCCGCGAGGACGTGGGTGAGCGCGCTCTCGAGTTCCTCCACGCCCTGGGAGAGCAGTTCACCGAGCGGCCGGCCGAGGACCACCGTGCGGCCGGCACCGAAAGCGCGGGCCGCGTGGGCGTTGACGACGGCGGGCCGCAGGTCGGCGTCGACGAGGACGACACCCCAGGAGGCGTCCTCGAACAGGGCCTCGCTGAGCGCGATGGACCGCTCGAGGTCGATCTGCGCGTGCACCTCGCTGAAGGCGCAGTACAGGCCGGCGGGCTTGCCGTCGGGTCCGTGCACGGCCGCGGACTGGGTGCGTACGAGTACACGGCCGCCGTCCTTGGTGAGCAGCGCGAACTCGTGCACCTGCCGTCCGGGGGCGTGCATGGCGGCCATCAGCCGTCCCTCGACCTCCCCGGCGTCCGCGCTGCGTACGGCCCACCCGGCCAGGCCGTGTCGGCCGACGGCCTCGGCCGCGGTCCAGCCGAGGACGCGCTCGGCCTCGCGGTTCCAGTGGGTGACGACACCGTCGGCGTCGAAGGCGCACAGCGCGGCGTCCATGCCGTCGAGGAGGGCGGCGAGCAGGTCGGAGCCGTCATGGCTGCCGGGGCAGTCCGGGCCCCGGGGACCGCCCCGCTCCGGCTCGGGCTCCTCCGGCCCGAGTGCGTCGGTGGCCCCACTACGCCGGGAAGCACTCACCTGGACCCCCTGCAGGCTGCGTCCGCACGTACGGCGCTTCGGTTCACTCACTGGCTGTCATTCAACTTGAACGTGACCCAGCACACACCGAGTTCCCGCAAGATTGAAGAGTTCGAAGGAATCGTTGTGCGCGGACGCTCCCGCGAAGCGGGAACCACCCCTCGGGGACCGTCAGGCGCAGCGTGAGCCACAGATCGGTCTCGCCGACGAGCACGTAGCGCTCGGTCTCGGTGAAGCCGTGTGCCCCGGCGAACCGCACGCCGTCCTCGTTGGCGGCGAGCACGACGGTCTCGACCGCCTTCGCGCCGAGCACGCGCGCGTGTGCGAGGCCGTTCTCGTACAGCGCGGTGCCGATCCCGCCGCGCCGGTGCTCGGGGAGCACGCGCGCGATGACCGTGGCGACGGCGTCCTCGCCCTCGGGCGGCCGGACGGTGGAGCAGCCCACGAGGACGTCGCCGAGGTAGGCGTTCTCCAGCCGGTGGCGGCCGTTGCGCTCGCGCACCTCGTCGAGGCTCAGCGCGGCGGGCGGCACGATCACGTTGTGGACGTGCCGCCAGTCGCGCAGCGTGCCTTCGTCCCTCACGGGTGCGATACGAAGATCGGGCATGCGGGCAGCGAACCGCAGGCGCCCGGGGGCGTCAATCGCTTTACGCGTGCCGGTCAGCGCCGGTAGAAGATCCGGTCCGCGTACTGATCGAAGATCCGGCGGTTCCACTCGTGGCCGCCGTCGACGTTGCCGGAGCGCAGCAGCGGGGGTTCGGTGCCGCGTTCGGCGAGGGTGGTCGCGGTGGTGGCCAGGACCGCCTGGAGGAGGGCGGTGGTGACGACGGTGGAGGCGGGGGCGAAGGGGGCCGCGACGGTGTCGAGGGCGAGTTCGGCGTCACCGACCGCGATCTTGGAGTCGAGGACGATGTCGCAGTGGTCCTTCAGGTACGTCCCCGAGGCGTGCCGGGAGGTGGTCCCGGTGGCGTAGGCCACCGAGGTCACGCCGATGACGCGCACGCCGAGGGCACGGGCCCTCATGGCCATCTCGACGGGCAGGGCGTTGCGGCCGGACAGCGAGATGATCACGAGGGCGTCGCCGGAGCGGGCGGGTGAGCTGTCCAGGACGGCGGTGGCGAGGCCGTCGACGCGTTCCAGGGCGGAGCCGAGGGTGGCGGGCACGACGTCGACGCCGACGGCGCCGGGGACGGCGAGGAGGTTCATCAGGGCCAGGCCGCCGGCGCGGTAGACGACGTCCTGGGCGGCGAGGGAGGAGTGGCCGGCGCCGAAGGCGAACAGGCGGCCGCCGGCGGTCACGGTGTCGGCGAGCAGCGTCCCGGCGGCGGCGATCGCCTCGGCCTCCTCGTCGCGGACCCGCTGGAGCAGGCCGATGGCGGCGTCGAAGAACCGGCCGGCCGGCGTGCGGTCGCTCATGCGCGGACCGTCCCTTCGGGAGGCTGTGTGTCGCGGATCACGGTGAGGTCTGGACCACAGCCGTGTCAATACGGCGCCCGTGACGGCGTGCGTCAGGGGCTCAGCCGCTCCACGCGCCAGCCGCCGTCCGGCTCGGCGACGTACCGCAGGCGGTCGTGCAGGCGGTTCTCGCGGCCCTGCCAGAACTCCACCGACCGCGGGGCGACCCGGAAGCCGCCCCAGTGCGGCGGGACGGGGACCTGCTCGCCCTCGGGATAGCGGGCGGCCAGTTCGGCGTAGACGGCGTCGATCTCCGCGCGCGTGGAGACCACCGTGGACTGGGCGCTGGCCCAGGCGCCGAGCTGGGAGCCGTGCGGGCGGGTGCGGAAGTACGCGGCGGTCTCGTCGCGGCCGGTGCGGCGGGCCACTCCCTGGACGATGACCTGGCGGGCCATCGGATGCCAGGGGAAGAGCAGGGAGACGTACGGGTTCCGGGCGAGGTCGCGGCCCTTGCGGGAGCCGTAGTTGGTGTAGAAGACGAAGCCCCGCTCGTCGAAGGACTTCAGCAGCACCGTGCGGGAGCTGGGCCGGCCCTCGGCGTCCGCGGTGGAGACGACCATGGCGTTGGGTTCGAACAGCCGGCCCTCGGTGGCGGCCTGCTGGAACCAGCGGGCGAACTGGGCCACGGGGGTGTCGGCCAGACCGGCCTCGGTCAGCCCCTCCTCCCGGTAGTGCTTGCGCATGGAGGCGAGGTCGAAGGGGGCGGTCTCGCCGGCTTCTCGGTCGGTCACGCGGTCATCCTGCCGTATCGGCGGGGCGCCGCCACGGGGTGCCCCCGGTCAGCGAGTGGCACTGGGTGCCGGTACATCTCCCCTTTCGTGACACTCGGGGTTATGGTGCTGCTGCCGTACCCGTGGGGTGACCGCCCCCGGCACGGGGCATGACAGGGATGACCGTCACGGACCGCGAGCCGCAGACCTAGGCCGTGGACCCGACCGGCGGACACCCGTTCCCGAAACCTCCGACATCCGACACCTGGTCGTCACCCCCATCGCACCATCTGTCGCACAGACCCACGAGGAGCCGCCTGATGTCCGACTTCGTACCCGGGCTCGAGGGAGTCGTCGCGTTCGAGACGGAGATCGCCGAACCGGACAAGGAGGGCGGTGCCCTGAGGTACCGGGGCGTCGACATCGAGGACCTCGTCGGTCACGTCTCCTTCGGCAACGTTTGGGGGCTGCTGGTCGACGGCGCCTTCAACCCGGGCCTGCCGCCCGCCGAACCGTTCCCGATCCCCGTGCACTCCGGTGACATCCGCGTGGACGTCCAGTCGGCACTGGCGATGCTCGCCCCGGTGTGGGGGCTGAAACCGCTGCTGGACATCGACGCCGAGCAGGCCCGCGAGGACCTGGCGCGGGCCGCCGTGATGGCGCTGTCGTACGTCGCCCAGTCGGCGCGCGGGCAGGGCCTGCCGATGGTGCCGCAGCGGGAGATCGACAAGGCGCACTCGATCACCGAGCGGTTCATGATCCGCTGGCGGGGCGAGCCGGACCCCAAGCACGTGGCGGCCGTCGACGCCTACTGGACGTCCGCCGCCGAGCACGGCATGAACGCCTCCACGTTCACCGCCCGCGTCATCGCCTCCACCGGCGCCGACGTGGCGGCCGCCCTGTCGGGCGCGGTGGGCGCGATGTCCGGCCCGCTGCACGGCGGCGCGCCCTCCCGCGTCCTCGGCATGATCGAGGAGATCGAGCGGACCGGGGACGCCGTGGGGTACGTCAAGAAGGCCCTGGACCGCGGTGAGCGGCTGATGGGCTTCGGCCACCGGGTGTACCGGGCCGAGGACCCCCGCGCGCGGGTGCTGCGCCGTACCGCCCGGGAGCTCGGCGCCCCGCGGTTCGAGGTCGCCGAGGCCCTGGAGAAGGCCGCCCTGGAGGAGCTGCACAACCGCCGCCCGGACCGGGTGCTGGCCACCAACGTCGAGTTCTGGGCGGCGATCATGCTGGACTTCGCCGAGGTGCCGGCGAGCATGTTCACGTCGATGTTCACGTGCGCGCGTACGGCGGGCTGGTCGGCGCACATCCTGGAGCAGAAGCGGACGGGACGGCTCGTGCGGCCGTCCGCCCGCTACGTGGGCCCGGGGCCGCGCAGCCCCCGGGAGATCGAGGGCCACGAGGACCTCGTGCGCTGACCCGGCCGTCGCACGCGCGCGTGCGACGCGTCACGCGGGGCTGAGCAGCTCCGCGTGATGCCGCTCGGCGACCAGCGGGTGGGCCCGCAGCTTTCCCTTGAGTTCGTTGTGGCCGTACTCCGCGAACAGCGGGTTGCCCGGGTCGTCGGTGACGCCGGGCGCGGTGGAGGCGTGCGGGAAGGGCAGCGGGGCGATGCGGGCGTCCAGGCGCGGGTTGTAGAAGAACGGCACGGAGAACCGCTCGGTGGCGCCGGGCGGGGAGACGACCCGGTGGTTGGTGGCCACCAGGTAGCCGTTGGTGGCGACCTCCAGCAGCTCTCCGAGGTTGACCACGAACGCGCCCGGGACCGGCGGCACGTCGTGGAAGAGGCCGTCCTCGCGCTGCACCTGGAGTCCGCCGATCCCGTCCTGCAGGAGCAGGGTGAGGAAGTTGTAGTCCTTGTGGGCGCCGACACCCTGGTCGGTGCCGTCGCCGGCGCTGCCGGGATAGCGGACGAGCTTGAGGTGCGGGTGGGCGTGCTCGCCGAAGAGCGGGTCGTAGAAGTCGGCGGGCGCGCCGATGGCGGTCAGCAGCTCGTGCAGCAGCTTGTGGGCGACACCGCTGAGCCGGCCGATCCAGTGCAGGGCGGCGGTGCGCAGCTCGGGCAGGGCGGCGGGCCACTGGTTGGGGCCCTGGAGCCACCAGTACGCCGGCTCGCCCGGCCCCGGGACGCGGGCGGGCCGCTCGGCGCCTATGTCGAGCTGGTCGCGCCAGTCGCGGGCGCCGCCGGTGCGCTCGTCCCCGGTGCGCGTGTAGCCGCGGAAGTGCGGCGAGTTGACGTTGTCCAGGGCGAGGCGGTCGGCCTCGGGGAGCCGGAAGAAGGCGTGCGTGGCGTCGAGCAGCGCGTCGGTCTCGGCCCGGGTGACGCCGTGCCCGACGAGCTGGAAGAAGCCCACGTCGTGGGCGGCGCTGTGCAGTTGCGCGTGCAGCAGCGCCCGGGCCTGGGGACCGCGGTCGGCCGCGGAGAGGTCGATGAGGGGGAGCTGGTCGTACGACGGGTTCGTCGCCGTGTTCGTCATGGTCACGTCCGCAGGGTGTACGGGGCCCGGACCGCGGCCATGGGTGGGCGCGCGGCACGGGTGCCGGAGGGGAGGAACCGGGTGAGGTGCGCGGGCGATCGGGTCGCCGCTTGAGGAGGGCCGGATCAGGCAGAGCGCCGACAGCCCATGCTCGTGACGCGTACGTAGTCCACGTGGCGGCGTCGCACGAGCAGCAGAAGCATGCGCACAGGGTACTGCGGGCGGTCGATGCGGGTGTGGCCGCGTTCACGGGTGCCCGGGAGTCAGAGTTTGCCCCAGACGTAGGCGGTGCGGTGGCCGCCCAGGACGTCGGCCGTACGGGCGCGGAAGTCCTCGGTGAACCGCGGCCAGTTCCAGAACTCGAGGCCGAGGTGGGCGAAGGCGAAGTAGTCGTCGGACCAGGCCCAGTCGGGCAGCGGGACGGAGGCGGCGCAGGCGGGGCACTCGACGTCGGCGGCGCCCGTGGTGTGCCAGGTGCCGATGGCCTCCGAGAACGGTGTCCACGCCTCGACGATCAGCTCCCAGCGGTCGGTGTACAGGCGTGTGGTGGCCGCGCAGCGGGGGCAGTGGACCGCTTCCGACCCGCCCTGGCCGCCGTGGAACACGGTGCGCCCCGTGTACACGGCGAGTCCGTCGTACGGCTCCCGGTCCCCGTCGTCCTCGGCCACCGCCCGCTGCCAGTTCGGGCCCGGTGGATGTCCGAGCGGCTGCCCCAGGACGCAGTCCGTGCGCTCGGCGAGCACGATGCCCTCCGCCACGAGCCACTCGACCGCGCGCCGCGCCGACCGCGGCGCGTCCCGCGGGCTCACGTCGAGGTCGACGATCGTCTGGAAGTGATCACCCATGCCGGAACCGTAGCCCCGGCCACTGACATCGCCCTCAGCCCAGCGCCTGTTCCAGCAGGGCCGCCCACTGGGTCACGACGCGTTCGCGGCGGGCGGTGTCGTCGGTGAGGAGGTTGGCCAGGCCCAGGCCGCGGGCCATGTCGAGGAAGCCCTGGACGGTTTCGCGGGCGCCGGGGCGGGCCTCGTCCGCGCCCAGCAGCTCGACGGCTATGCGGTGGGTCTCGCGGCCCACGCGGGCCTCCAGCTCGGTGACGCGGGGGCGCAGCTGGTCCTCGTCGGAGGCGGCCACCCACAGGTGGAGGGCGGCGCGGAAGAGGGGGCCGGTGTAGAGGTCGACGAGGGCGGCGACCACGGCGTGCCGGTCACCGGCCGCGCTCTGGGGGAACAGGGCGCGCAGGGCGGTGGACCGTTCCTCGGCGACGTACTCGACGGCGGCGGTGAACAGGTCCTCGCGGGTGGGGAAGTGGTGCTGGGCGGCGCCGCGGGAGACTCCGGCGCGTTCGGCGACGACGGACACCGTGGAGCCGGCCCAGCCGTGTTCGGCGAGGCAGTCCACGGCGGACTGCAGGAGCCGCTGCCGGGTGACACGGCTGCGGTCCTGCTTGGGGACGCGCTCGGTGCGGGCCGTGCGGTCCGTGCGGTCCGCGTGGTCCTGTGTGGTCACACCACCCATCCCGGATCCCGTCGTTCGAGGAAGGCCGTCATGCCCTCGCGCGCCTGCGCGGAGGAGAACAGCCGGGCCGAGAGCGCGGTCAGGCCGGCCGCGTCCCGGTCGAAGGCTTCCAGCACCCTAGCCGTGAGCAGCCTCTTCGTCTCGGCCAGGGCCTGGGGGCAGGAGCGGCGCAGGCCGTCGAGCACCGGCTCCAGTACGGCGTCGACGTCGTCCCCGACCGCGGTCACCAGGCCGGTCCGGACGGCCTCGGCCGCGTCGAAGCGCTCTCCGGTGAGGTAGTGACGGGCGAGCGCGCGCGGGTCGGTGCGGGGCAGGAGCGGCAGGGAGATCACCGCGGGGGCGACGCCGATGCGCACCTCGGTGAACGCGAAGGTGGCCTGGTGCGAGGCGGCCGCGATGTCGCAGGCGGCGAGCAGGCCGAGGCCGCCGGCGCGGACGTGTCCGGTGACGCGGGCGACGACCGGCCTGGGCAGTTCGACGATCTGCCGCAGCAGGCCGACCAGGGCGTCCGGACGGGGAGGGTCGCGCAGGTCGGCGCCCGCGCTGAAGGTGTTGCCGGTGTGGGTGAGGACGACCGCGCGGACCTCGTCGTCCTCGGCGCAGTCGGCCAGCGCGCCCGCCAGTTCGCCGACGAGCGCCGCCGACAGGGCGTTGCGGTTGTCCGGCGAGTCCAGGCCGAGCGTTTCGACGGCACGCGCGCGCGTACGTCGGATCAACGTCATGACTGCTCCTCGTACTCGCTGCTGAACACGGTCCTGCTCGCACGCCGGCGGGCGTCTCGGTACGGTTCAGTACGACTTGGGCAGGCCCAGGCTCTGGTGGGAGACGTAGTTGAGGATCATCTCCCGGCTCACCGGGGCGATACGGGTCACGCGTGCGGCCGTTATCAACGAGGCGAGCCCGAATTCGCGGGTGAGGCCGTTGCCGCCGAGGGTGTGCACGGCCTGGTCGACGGCCCTCACGCAGGCCTCACCGGCCGCGTACTTGGCCATGTTGGCGGCCTCGCCCGCGCCCATGTCGTCGCCGGTGTCGTACAGGTGGGCGGCCTTCTGCATCATCAGGCGGGCGAGTTCGAGGTCGATGTGCGCCTGGGCGAGCGGGTGGGCGATGGCCTGGTGGGCGCCGATGGGTGTCTTCCAGACGGTGCGTTCGCGCGCGTACTCCACGGCGCGGGCGAGCGCGTGGCGGCCCATGCCGATCGCGAAGGCGGCCGTCATGACGCGCTCGGGGTTGAGTCCGGCGAACAGTTGCAGCAGACCCGCGTCCTCTCCCCCACTGCCGAAAGCGTGGGAGGTGCCCCCACCCACAAGCGCGTCGGCGGGCAGCCGGACGTCGTCCAGGACGAGCTCGAACTGCTTCTCGGCGGCGTTCAGTTCCATGTCGATGGGGTTCCGCTGGAAGCCCTCGGTGTTCGGCGGGACGATGAACAGGCAGGGCTTGAGGCGTCCGGTGCGGGCGTCTTCGGTACGGCCGACGATCAGTACGGCGTCGGCGGTGTCGACACCGGAGATGAACACCTTGCGGCCGGTGAGCAGCCAGTCGGCGCCGTCGCGGCGGGCGGTGGTGGTGATGCGGTGGGAGTTGGAGCCGGCGTCGGGTTCGGTGATGCCGAAGGCCATGGTGCGGGTACCGTCGGCGAGGCCGGGCAGCCAGGTCCGCTTCTGCTCCTCGGTGCCGAAGCGGGCGATGACGGTGCCGCAGATGGCGGGTGAGACGACGAGCATCATCAGCGGGCAGCCGGCGGCGCCGAGTTCTTCGAGGACGATCGCGAGTTCGGTGATGCCGCCGCCTCCGCCTCCGTACTCCTCGGGGAGGTTGACGCCGAGGTAGCCGAGTTTGCCCGCCTCGGCCCACAGTTCGGCGGGGCGGCGGCCCTCGGCGACGGTCCGGGTGAGGTAGTCGCGGCCGTAGCGCCTGCCGAGTGCGGCGACGGCGGCGCGCAGGGCCTTGTGTTCGTCGGTTTCCAGTGTGGCGCTCACTGATCCTCCCGGTGTGCCTCTACGACGGCGAGCAGGGCGCCGACCTCGACCTGGCGGCCGGGGACGGCGTGCAGGGCGCTGAGCGTCCCTGTGACGGGCGCGGAGATCTTGTGTTCCATCTTCATCGCCTCCAGCCACAGCAGCGGCTCCCCGGCCCGTACGGCGGCCCCTGCGGCCAGCCCGTCGGCGACGCGGACGACGGTGCCGGGCATGGGGGCGAGCAGCGAGCCGGGGG
>NZ_POTZ01000283.1 GCF_003236365.1 Streptomyces sp. NTH33 | reverse complement strand
GAGTGAGCGGGGCGGGAGGAGCGTCACTCACCGGGGCCACCGGGGCGTCCCCCCGAAGTCCGTCACCGCCCGGCGCCACGCCGCCCGGCGCCGCACCGGCCGGCCCCTCCTTCCGGTCGTACGTCATCAGCAGCAGCACGATGAGCCCGAGCACCACCACCATGAACAGGAACGCCTTCCAGCCCACCAGCCCCCAGGCGAACGCGCCCAGCAGCCCGTGCACCACGGCCGCGCTGATCAGCAGGGCGCGGCCGAGGCCGGCCGGGCGGCGGCCCCGCACCGCGACCAGCAGGGCGGTCAGGCCGCACAGGGCGAAGTAGAGACCGAAGACCACGCCGCCGGCCTTCGACGACGTCGACATCACGTTCGGGTCCAGGCCCGCCAAGGACATCCGCTGTCGGTGCACGAGCTCGCCGAGGAACCAGTTCAGCCCTGCCACCGCGAACGCCTCCGCGAAGAGCACGACCGCCACCACCCACGCCACCGGTCTGCGCACCACCGGTCCCACCCACTTCCGACTGACGCTCCACCGGGAGCCCTGTTACCGCCAGTACTGTCAAGACATCGCGAACGCTACTAACGGGTAAACCACGGGACAAGGGTTCTGCGCGCGGCAAAGATTCATTGGGCCATTCGTAGGGACTCCACAAAGAAACGAGGTGGGCCGCAGCACGCTCTCACAGAGACCTTGGCCACATCGGAGGCTAGGGTTTTCCGAAGGAGTCCTGCGTACAGCGTTGCGACAAGGGATTTCGCAGGTCGAGCGAGCCTCGAATCACGCTCCGTGTGGGCAAGCTCACCATTGGGAACGGGTCGAAGTGCCGTGTCGGCTGTCCCTAAACTCGGCTTGTTTCAAGGAGGGAGCCTCAATCGTGCGCAAGGTGCTCATCGCCAACCGTGGCGAAATCGCTGTCCGCGTGGCCCGGGCCTGCCGGGACGCCGGGATCGCGAGCGTGGCCGTCTACGCCGACCCGGACCGGGACGCTCTGCATGTCCGCGCCGCGGATGAGGCGTTCGCCCTGGGCGGTGACACCCCGGCCACCAGCTACCTGGACATCGACAAGGTCCTGAAGGCCGCCAAGGAGTCCGGCGCGGACGCCGTCCACCCCGGCTACGGCTTCCTCTCGGAGAACGCCGACTTCGCCCAGGCCGTCCTGGACGCCGGCCTGATCTGGATCGGCCCGCCCCCGCAGGCCATCCGCGACCTGGGCGACAAGGTCGCCGCCCGCCACATCGCCCAGCGCGCCGGCGCCCCCCTGGTCGCCGGCACCCCCGACCCGGTCTCCGGCGCCGACGAGGTCGTCGCCTTCGCCCAGCAGCACGGCCTGCCCATCGCCATCAAGGCCGCCTTCGGCGGCGGCGGCCGCGGCCTGAAGGTCGCCCGCACCCTGGACGAGGTCCCCGAGCTGTACGACTCCGCCGTGCGCGAGGCCATCGCCGCCTTCGGCCGCGGCGAGTGCTTCGTCGAGCGCTACCTCGACCGCCCCCGCCACGTGGAGACCCAGTGCCTGGCCGACACCCACGGCAACGTGGTCGTCGTCTCCACCCGCGACTGCTCCCTGCAGCGCCGCCACCAAAAACTGGTCGAGGAGGCCCCCGCCCCCTTCCTCACCAAGGAGCAGACCGCCGAGCTGTACCGCGCCTCCAAGGCAATCATGAAGGAGGCCGGCTACGTCGGCGCCGGCACCGTGGAGTTCCTCGTCGGCCAGGACGGCACCATCTCCTTCCTTGAGGTCAACACCCGCCTGCAGGTCGAACACCCGGTCACCGAGGAGGTCGCCGGCCTGGACCTGGTGCGCGAGATGTTCCGCATCGCCGACGGCGAACCGCTCGGCTACGACGACCCGCCGCTGCGCGGCCACTCCTTCGAGTTCCGCATCAACGGCGAGGACCCCGGCCGGGGCTTCCTGCCCGCCCCCGGCACCGTCACCCGCTTCGAGGCGCCCGCCGGCCCCGGGGTGCGCCTGGACGCCGGCGTGGAGTCCGGCTCCGTCATCGGCCCCGCCTGGGACTCCCTGCTGGCCAAGCTCATCGTGAGTGGCCGCACCCGCGAGCAGGCCCTGCAGCGCGCCGCCCGCGCCCTGAACGAATTCACCGTCGAGGGCATGGCCACCGCCCTGCCCTTCCACCGCAAGGTCGTCACCGACCCCGCCTTCGCCCCCGAACTGCACGGCCAGGACGGGCCGTTCACCGTCCACACCCGCTGGATCGAGACCGAGTTCGCCAACGACCTGGCCCCCTTCGCCGCCCCCGCCGACCCCGCCGGGACGGACGAGGACACCAACCGCGAGACCGTCGTCGTCGAGGTCGGCGGCAAGCGCCTGGAGGTCTCCCTGCCCGCCTCCCTGGGCATGTCCCTGGCCCGCACCGGCCTGGCCGCCGGCGCCCGGCCCAAGCGCCGCGCCGCCCGCAAGTCCGGCCCCGCCGCCTCCGGCGACACCCTCGCCTCCCCCATGCAGGGCACCATCGTCAAGATCGCCGTCGAGGAGGGCCAGCAGGTCACCGAGGGCGACCTGGTCGTCGTCCTGGAGGCCATGAAGATGGAACAGCCCCTCAACGCCCACAAGAGCGGCACCATCAAGGGCCTCACCGCCGAGGTCGGCGCCTCCCTCACCTCCGGCGCCCCCATCTGCGAGATCAAGGACTGAACTCGGAGACGGAGGACCCGTCGGCCGCAGGGCGCGTCAGACGAAGGGGCGCGCCATGCGGTTCATGGTGTCGACCACCAACTCCCGCGGGTCGTGGGTCAGATCGCTGTCGATCCAGCGGCGCATCGTGATCCGCAGGGCCACGAGGAAGGCCGACGCCATGACCCCGGCGTCAAGGGCCGTGTCCGCGTCCGAGGTGTGCCGACGATCGGTGATCGCCTCGGTGAGCTCGGCCTCCAGGGCCGCGTACTTGGCGAGCTGACGGGCCAGAAGCGCGGGATGGCGCAACGCCAGCCGGGTGCGTACGAGGGTCTCCCACTCCTGGGCGCCGCTCTGCGGCAGGCGGTCCAGGACGGCGGTGCGCAGGGCGGTCCAGGCGGTCTCCTCGGCGGGGCGGGCGCGGAAGGCGGCCACCAGTTCGTTGAGGTAGCACTCGTCGCCCCACAGGACGGCGTCCTCCTTGGTGGCGAAGTAGTTGGAGAACGTCCGGCGTGAGATGCCCGCCGCGTCGGCCACCGCTTCGACGGTGACCGCGTCGAAGCCGTGCTCCACGGTCAGACGCAGGGCCGCCTCGTGGACCGCCCGCCGCGTGGCGGCCTTCTTGCGCTCGCGTAGTCCCACTGTGCTCTCCATGGTCCCGCCATCCTACGAGAACGGCGACGGTTTTGCGCAGTGAGCAAACTTGCTCACTGCGCATGTATTCTGAGTCGGTCGGCGTTCCCGGTCGCCCGTCCGGACCGCGTCGACGGCGCCTTCCGTCGCGCCGTCCTTGCGCCGGCCCTGGCCTGTTCACCTCGTTCTTCTTCATCCGGAGGTTTGCGCGTGAGTGCGCATACAACGGTCGCAGCCGGCCCCGAGGGCTCTGCGACCATGGACCACAAGCACGTGCTGCGGGCCCTGAGCGGTCTGCTGACGGTGCTGTTCGCCGCGATGCTCAGTTCGACCGTGGTCTCGGTCGCGCTGCCGCAGATCATCGGCTCGCTGAACGGCACGCAGTCGCAGTTCACCTGGGTGGTCACCGCGACACTGCTGGCCTCCACCGCCTCGACGCCCATCTGGGGCAAGCTGGCCGACCTCTTCAGCAAGAAGCTCCTGCTGCAGACATCGATCGCGATCTTCGTGGTGGGCTCCCTGGGCGCCGGGTTCTCGCAGAACACCGGCCAGCTCATCGCCTTCCGCGCGGTGCAGGGCCTGGGCATGGGCGCGCTGCAGGTCCTGGTGCAGGTCGTCATCGCCGCGATGATCAGCCCCAGGGAGCGCGGCCGCTACAACGGCTATCTCGGCGGGGTCATGGCCGTCTCCACCGTCGGCGGCCCGCTGCTCGGCGGGCTGATCACCGACGTCTCCTGGCTGGGCTGGCGCTGGTGCTTCTTCATCGCGCTGCCCTTCACGGTCGTCGCGTCCATCGCCCTCGCCCGCACCCTGCACCTGCAGGACGTCCGGCGTCCGGACACCAAGGTCGACTACTGGGGGGCCTCGCTCATCGCGGCCGGCGTCAGCCTCCTGCTGCTGTGGGTGACGTTCGTCGACAACTCGTTCGCCTGGCTGTCCTGGCAGACCGCCGCCATGGTGACCGGCGCCCTCGTGCTGCTCGGTGCGGCCGTGCGGGTGGAGTCCCGGGTCCCCGAGCCGGTCATCCCGCTGCACGTGATCAAGCGGCGCGACCCCGCCCTGGCCATCGTCGCGAGCCTGGCCGTCGGCATGGCGATGTTCGGCGGCGCGGTCTTCCTCGGCCAGTACTTCCAGATCGGACGCGGCTACTCGCCCACCGAGGCCGGCCTGCTGACCATGCCGATGATGGCCGGGGTGCTCGTCTCCTCCACAGTGGCCGGCCGGCTCGTCTCCAGGACCGGCAAGGTCAAGCCCGCCATCGTGGCCGGCACCGTCGTCCTCGCGCTCGGCTTCCTCGGCCTGTCCATGATCGACCACGAGACACCCCTCGTCGCGGTGTCGGTCGGCATGGCCGCGGTCGGTGTCGGTGTCGGTATGTCCATGCAGAACCTGGTGCTCGTCCTGCAGAACACCGTCCCGCTCAACGAACTCGGCGCGGCCAGTGGAGCCATCACCTTCTTCCGCTCCCTCGGCGGCACCATCGGCGTCTCGGTGCTCGGAGCGGTCCTCGCCAGCACCGTGAGCACGAAGATCACCGAAGGGCTGACCCGGCTCGGCATCGAGGTCGGGGACGGGGGCGGGACCTCCACCCTGAACATCAAGGCACTGCCGGCACCCGTCCAGGAGGTCGTACGCGCCGCCTACGGAGACGCCACCGGCCGCATCTTCCTGATCTCCGCGCTCATCGCCACGGTCGGTGTGGTCGCCGGACTGCTCCTCACCCCGACCACCCTCCGCGACAGCGTCGACCTGCCCGGCCGGGCCACCGACGACTGAGACCCACCGCACTCGAGGCCACGGTCCCTGGTGCACCCGCTCGGCCCGGCTGCCCGTTCATCCCGACGGTCGGCCGGGCCGCAGCCCTTCACGCCCCCCCAACATGCCCCGAAGTCACCCGATCCGCGCGGCGGACCTCTGGTGGGCCCGGTCGTCGAAGAGCATGCACCGCACTTCTTCCGCCCCGTCCCGGAGCGGCCGGACTTAGTGGTCGGCTCCGGAAGTCCTTCGGGGGTTGATCATGCTGCCAGTGCGGCGGAGGATCCTTCGTGGTGATCGGTGGTGTGCCGGTCGAGCCTGGCCAGCAGATCGTCCAGGCCTGAGGTGGTGAATCTCCACTGGAACGGCTGTGCCGTGGCGTTGTAGCGGTCTTCGAAAGCTCGGAGCCGGTCCCCGACCTGGGCCAGGTCGGTGAAGTCGTTGGGCGAGACGACCTTGCGCTGCACGACGGAGAAGTAGATCTCCACCTGGTTCAACCAGGAGGCGTGCACCGGGGTGTGGACCATGACCGCGTTCGGGTGGGCCTCGGCCAGCCGGTCGGCGGCCTTCTTGCCACGGTGGGAGGAGCCGTTGTCGACGATCCAGAACACGCGCTTGGCGCTGGCGTACGGCTCCTTGCTCATCACCTGGGTGACCAGGTTCATGAACGGGTCGATGCCGGTGCGCGCTTCGGTGCGGCCGAACACGCGGGCGCGGTGGACGTCGTAGGCGGCGAGGTAGGCCAGGGCGCCGCCGCGTCCGTAGGTGTGGTTGACCCGCATCGCCCGGGCCTGGCCGGGGGCGAGGGTGGGGTGGCAGCGGCAGCGGGCCTGGATGGAGGTCTTCTCGTCGGGGCTGATGACGTACTCGTCCGCGGCGAGCGGTGTGCCGTTCCAGGTGTGGGCGTACAGGTCCAGCACGCGCTCGGCCTTGGCGCGGAAGCCGGAGTCGGTGATGAAGATCCAGGAGCGGTGCTGCCAGGGCTTGAGGGCGTCCCGCGTCAGCCAGCGGCGCACGGTGGAGGACGACAGGAAAGGCGCGATACCGCGCTCGACCGCCTCGCGGGCCAGCTCCGGGCACGGCCAGCGGGACAGCGGCATGCCGGTCTCGGCGGGCAACTGGCAGGCCAGCGCCGCGACCTGAGCCGTCTGCAGTGGGGTGAAGGAGGGCGGGCGGCCGGTGCGCTTGCGGTCCGCTAGGCCGGGCAGCCTCTTCTCAGCGAAGCGGCCCCGCCACCTGCGCACGGTGTCTACGTGCACACCGACCCGCTCCGCGATTCGAGCGTTGGCCATCCCACGTGCCGCGTGCAGGACGATTTGTGCGCGGAGGCGCAGCCGGTACTCGGTCTTGTGACCCCAGGCCATCTTCGTCAGCCGGTACCGCTCGCTGGCCGCCAGGGCTATCGGGCATGCGGTGGCAACGGGCACGGACACCTCTCGACCGCTGGTCGTGGCCTGGCAGAACTACTTATTTCTGCGAGACATATGCGTCGACATGTGCCTGCAGGGCGCCGTGCGGCGGCGGAGCGGCCCGGTCCACGCAGTCGGTCCTCGAGGGGAAACGGGGGACCGGGCGCCCGATGTTCGACTCAGGCGCCGCCTTCAGGCATGCCCAGGGACGGCGACGCGAAGATCGAGGAGCTGTTGCGTATGCACGGGCACGTGGTCTTCGGCGAGGCCATCGATGAGGCTTGCCAGCGGAATCGGCTGGTCCAGCACGAGTGCGTCATTGGACAGGAGGAGCGACGGCACCGGAACCGAGGCGGCTTCCTCGTTGAGCTGATCGGCGATGTCGCACAGAACCGTGGCCTGGCTCCGGACATGATCAATCAGGTCCGCCCGACCTGCGTGCTCGGTGATGATCCGGTCAAGATTCCAGGTGTCGAGGGAGATCCGGTTGTCGAAGGTGGGCCGCGAGCCGGCGACGACGCCCAGAGCAACAGCTGCGATCGAGGCGTCGACGCTGAGGAGATGGGCCAATATCTGGTCGGCGTTCCATCCTCCATCGTCCGCGTCGCCGAGGTCTGGGATGGCCGCCGCATCGAGCAACCTTTCGTAGGCGCTGCGAAGTACTGTCGTGTCCATAGCGTGCTTCCTTCATTCGGGGCGCGTCGAACTCGAATCCCGCTCCGCTGCCTCAGCGACGCGTTTGATGTTCGCCAACCGCCGGTCCCAGTCGGCCGCGAGCGAGGCCATCCACCGTGCCGTCGTGTCCAGCGCCGCGGGCCGCACTGCATACCGCACCTCGCGTCCGACCCGGCCGCCGGAAACCAGCCCGGCGGCGTCCAGGACGGCGAGGTGCTTGACCACCGCCTGCCGCGAGACGGGAAGTCGTTCGGCGAGCGTCGTGGCCGTGGCCTCGCCCTGTGCGGCGAGCAGGTCAAGCAGTTGGCGTCGCGTCGGGTCGGCCAGCGCACCGAGGACGCTGTCGACGACCTCGGCGGCGCCGGGACGCTCTTCCGTCACGTGGAGGGCTGTTCGGCGCGCGTCTTGAGCGCGTCGAGCTCCAGGGGCCAGCCTTCGCTGTGGTCCTTCAGATTCTGACTGCGCAGCTCCTCGGACCCGGCCAGCGCCGCGAACCCGCTCTCGACGACGCGCAGCCGCGTCTGGTCGCCTTCCGGGGTCAACGTGAACTCCACGAGGGTGCTGTTGTCCTCGCGCAGCTCTTCTCCAGGGAACGCGCTGGTCCAGCGGTACGCCAAATACGTGGGCGGCTCGACCTTCTCCACGCGCACCGGGAAGTCGCCGTGCTCGGCGTTCCTCGCCATCATCGACTCGCCTTCCTTGGCCACGGTGCCGGGCAGGCTCGCCTTGTCGGCCACCCAGAACCCGGGTTGGGCCACCAGTGACCAGACCCGCTCCAGGGGTGCTGCGATCAGGGTTTCGCGTTCGATCCGGTCCTCGCTCATGAGGGACTCCTTCACCGTCACCATCGGATGCAACCCCAGAGTTGCACGATGACCGCCTAGGTGCAACCCAAGGGTTGCACCTAGTGTCCTGCGCCGGAGATCCGTCGGCAGAAGCGGGCGAGGGAGTCGAGGATTTCCTCGGCTGTCTTGGTCCAGACGAACGGCTTGGGATCTTCGTTCCAGTCCTTGACCCAGGCGCGGATGTCGGCTTCGAGGGCCTGGACGTTCTTGTGTGCACCTCGGCGGATCATCTGGTCGGCCAGGAAGCCGAACCACCGCTCGACCTGGTTGATCCAGGAGGAGCCGGTCGGGGTGAAGTGCATCTGGAATCGGGGGTGTTTGGCCAGCCACGCCTTGATCGCGGGGGTCTTGTGGGTGCCGTAGTTGTCACAGATCAGGTGGATCTGGAGATGCGCGGGGACCTCCTTGTCGATCTTGATGAGGAACTTCTTGAACTCCGCCGCCCGGTGCCGGCGGTGCAGGGCGCTGATGACCTCGCCGGTGGCGACGTCGAAGGCGGCGAACAAGGTGGTCAGGCCGTTGCGCACGTAGTCGTGGGTCCGCCGCTCGGGCATGCCCGGCATCATCGGCAGGACCGGCTGGGACCGGTCCAGGGCCTGGATTTGCGACTTCTCGTCCACCGAGAGCACCACCGCGCCCTCGGGCGGGTTGAAGTACAGCCCGACGACGTCGTAGACCTTCTCCACGAACAACGGATCCGTCGACAGCTTGAACGTGTCCGTCAGATGCGGCTTGAGCTGGAACTTCCGCCAGATCCGGCCCACGGTGGACTTCGACAGGCCACTGTGCTCCGCCATCGATTTGCGCGACCAGTGGGTGGCGTTCTTCGGGATCTCCTCCAGCGTGGCGACCACGACCGCCTCCACCTGATCCACGCTGATGGTGGGCGGCCGGCCCGGCCGGGGCTCGTCGACGAGCCCGTCCAGCCGGCTGGCGAGGAACCGCCGTCGCCACTTGCGGACCGTGTCCGCAGCCACCCGCAGGTCCCGGGCAACCGCCACGATCGGCGGCACCTCCGGCCCCGCGCACGCCAGCACAATCCGTGCGCGCAGGGCCAGGGCCTGGGCCGATGTCGCCCGACGCGTCCACCGCTCCAACACCGCCCGCTCATCAGCGGACAGCAGCAGCGGCTCCAGCTTCGGGCCTCGACGAGGAACAGACGCACCAGCAGCAGAAGTCACACCACAACTAACGATCAACTACCGGCGCAGGACACTAGGCGGTCATCGTTGGTTGGTGATGATGGAGAGGGGCTGAGTGAGGGCCGTAAGGCTGCTCAAAGACGTAATGATCACGTCCCACCAGCGGTCGGCACGCCTGCGCACCTCGGCCACGAAACCAACCGCCGCGTCAACCCCCGAAGGACTTCCGGAGCCAACCACTTAGTGGTTCGGACCGGAAGTCCTTCGGGGGTTGATCATGTAGCTGGCTCGGCGGAGGATTCTTCGTGGTGATCGGTGGTGTGCCGGTCGAGTCTGGCCAGCAGATCGTCCAGGTCGGAGGTGGTG
>NZ_POTZ01000282.1 GCF_003236365.1 Streptomyces sp. NTH33 | reverse complement strand
GCACCGACGCCATCACGCACCTCCAGCACGCCACCACCACGGACGCACCGGACCTACCTCACCCACCCCGGCACCATGCCTGACCAGCACGAACCCAGCCCCCACACTCGGTTTCGAGAAGCCCTCTCACCGGTGCTGCTGTTGCTGTTCGTGGCCGGTGTGGTCGTCATCTGGTACGCGGGTATCAAGCTATCCGACACCACGGACGTGCTCGCCGAACGACTTCATCTGGGCAGCGCGCTGGGCGGGCTGATCCTCCTTGCGATCGCCACCAGCCTGCCGGAGATCGCCATCACCGTCAGCGCCGCCCTTGGTGGCCGGCCAACTCGACGTCGCCGTCGGCAACATCCTCGGCGGCATCGCCATCCAGACCGTCGTCCTGGCCATCCTGGACGCCGCCGGCGTACGGCCGCGCGCCCCGCTGACCTGCCTGGCCGCCAGTCTCCAACCCGTCCTGGAGGGCGTGCTCGTCTCGTGGTCGTCCTGGCCGTCGTCGTGATGGCCACCCAGCTCTCACCCGACCTGCACGCCGCTCGCCTGGCCCCCGCCTCCGTCGCGATCGCTGCACTGTGGCTGATCGGGCTGATGCTGCTCAACCGGGCCGTGGTGGGAGGGCGGCGACGCCCCCGACAGCCAGCCCGAGCCGCGCGGCCACTCCCGCGGCAAGAAGGAGAAGGCCGCCACCAACCAGGGCGCCGGCATCAGCCGCGCCGCGCTCATCTTCGGTGCCGCGGCCCTGGCCACCCTCGTCGCTGGCGTCGTCATCGAGCGCAGCGGCGAGGAGTTCTTCACCCGTCAGGGCCTGAGCGGTGTGCTGTTCGGAGCGACGGTGCTGGCCGCGGTCACCTCCCTGCCCGAGATCAGCACCGGCCTGACCTCCACCAGGCTGGGCGACTACCAGCTCGCCGTCAGCGACATCTTCGGCGGCAATGCCTTCCTACCTGTGCTGTTCCTCCTAGCCACCGTCATCTCCGGCAAGCCCGTCCTGCCCGCGGCCCACGACACCGACACCCACCTCACCGCGCTCGGCGTCATCCTCACCGTCGTCTACATGGCCGGGCTCGTCTTCCGACCGCGACGCCAGTACGCACGGATGGGCATCGGCAGTGTCACCGCGATCGTCATCTACCTCATCGGCATCGCCGGGCTGGCCACCATCGCGACCTGACCAGCGCAGCCACGCCCCGGCCCAATGAGGGCCGGGGCGTGACTGGAAGACCTGGCAAAATGCGAAAGGTGCTCAGGGCGTGGCCAGAGCCCCTGGTCGGACCAGCGCAACGTGGCCCTCGCCTCCCCGCGAGTCGGCCATGCGCGGCTTCCTCCGCCGCACCCGCACCGAACTCGGCGTCGCCGCCTGAGACCGGTACGAGAACGCTGTTGCTGCGGCAGTGTGCCGCGCACCGAAGGACTCGCGCTGGCGTTCGGCCTTTCCATGCCCCGGAGGGGCAAAGATGTTCACTCCTGGCGGTGAATACCCTTACCGTCTCCGCAAATTGGCTGGGCTGACCAAGGCTCTCGGCAGCGTGGCGATCCTCTGCGGTGAGGATTCGATCACCGCGGCAGCCTGGCCGCCCTCGAGGTGACCGGCTCCCGTGCCGTCCAGTGTGAGATGGCCTCTGGTGTCAGCAGCCGTCAGTATCGTGCCCGTCGTGTTGGTAGGAACTGAAGAGACTCGGCTGATCGTCCTGCGCGGCAACAGCGCCTCGGGGAAGTCGTCCATCGCGGCTCGCCTACGCGAGCAGTTCGGCCGCAACCTGGCCCTGGTCGGCCAGGACAACTTGCGCCGCGTCGTGCTGCGCGAGCGCGACCGGCCCGGCGCAGCCAACATCGGCTTGATCGGCATGACAGCTCGCTACGCGCTGGATGCCGGATTCCACACGGTCGTCGAGGGAATCCTGTATGCCGACCGTTACGGCGCGATGCTTGAGGACCTCGTTCGCGACCACCGGGGCACCTCTCGCTGCTACTACCTGGACGTGCCGCTCCAGGAAACGCTCGTTCGGCATGCGACGAAGCCCGATCCGGCATACCTGGCCCATGTCACCGACCAGCACCTGCGTGATTGGTACCGCGAGCGGGACCTGCTGCCCAGCGGCATCGAGACCGTCATCGACGCCAGCAGCACCCTGAGCGAGACCGTGGAGCGCATCATGCGCGAGACCGGCCTGGACTGGGTGCCGGCCATCGACCGCTGAGGACATCGGTTGATGGTGTAGGGCACCTCCAATTCCACGCCAGGAGGTTTGTGGATCTGCCAGATGTTGACTGCGGGCATGCCAAACCCCCGGAATCACGGGGAGACGCTGTTTCTGAACCCCAAGATCGTCGAGCTGGGAGCGCGTCACGGTTTGTGATTGCTCGATCCCTCGTTTTAGGGGGTGCGGCTCGCGGTATTCGAGTACGGAGATCGCCATGGGGCGGCCCCAGAAGTTCTACCTACTGTGATCTGGGGCCGCTCGTCGCGGGCTGGCTCGGAACTGTTTCAAAGCTCAAGAACAAAGAGGGTGTCGTCCGTGTGCTGACGCGGCCGTGTCGTTGCCCGGGCTGTGCTCGTTGGCCGGTGACACTGGTGCAGCGTAGCGGTCTTGAGCCTGTCTCCCCGTGCGGGTCACGGCCGCGCCTCTCACCTGGTTGAACCGGCCGGTGAAGAGCGGCCCCGGGACATCATGGCTCGACCAGACCGGGGCCGCCCCTGCTCCAGCCCCGACCTGCGAGCATCGTCGAAGCGGGGACAGAAGCCGCGGACTGCTCCTTCGACGGTGGGGTCGGCCGATGGCCGGCTCCGCGGACGCGTCAGGTGTCCTGCAGGACTCGTGCGGGGGTGGTTGTGCGGGTCAGGCGGCGGGTCATCAGCGTGATCGATGCCCAGGTGATTAGGGTCTCGGAATGCTGAATGAGCCTCTCGTAGTCCCGGGCATGCCGGCGGGCGTTCATCGTCCAGGCCAGGGACCGCTCCATCGCCCAGTCACACTGCACGTATGGATGGTCTGGGCAGTGAGCGGGTGCCGATAATCGGCCGAGAGGGCCTGCTGCGGCTGGCCGCGGTGGCCGAGCGGCTGCGGGATCGTGGCGAGGGAGATGAGTCGCCATGTGTGACGAGAGTGACGTCGGCCCCAGACGACGGTGCGGACGGCACCGGCACGGGGCGAACGGGTGTGGGCCGCACTGCCGGAGGTGAACCGGCGGGCGGTGGTCCAGCGGCTGGTGAGACTGGCCGGTCGCGCGGTGACCGCCGCGGTGGTGGCGGGTGAGCGGAGCCGGCCATGACGGCGGTGATGCCCTGGGAACGGGCTGACAGCAAGGTGAGCGGCCGCCATCTCCAGCGCCTCGCGGCGGTCTATATCCGCCAGTCCACGCGGCAGCAGATCGTGGACCATCAGGAGTCGACGCGGCTGCAGTATGCCCTGGTGGATCGGGCGGTCATGCTGGGCTGGGCGGCGGACCGGGTCCTGGTGATCGACGACGACCTGGGCAGGTCGGCATCGAGTGCGGTGGCCCGCACCGGCTTCCAGCGGCTGGTCACCGAGATCGGCCTGGACCACGTCGGCCTCGTTCTGGGCAGCGAGATGTCCCGCCTGGCGCGTTCGGGCAGGGACTGGTACCAGCTCATCGAGTTGTGCGCCCTCTCCGGCGCGGTGCTGGCGGACATCGACGGGGTCTACGACCCGGCCGAGTACAACGACCGGCTGCTGCTCGGCCTGAAGGGCACGATGAGCGAGGCCGAACTCCACCTGATCAAGCAGCGGATGTGGCACGGACGCCTGAACAAGGCCCGCCGCGGCGAGCTTGCCTTCCCGCTGCCCAGCGGCTATGTCCGCCGCCCCTCGGGCGAGGTGGTCTTCGACCCGGACGAGCAGGTGCAGACCGTCATCCGCCTGATCTTCAGGCAGTTCGAGCGGATCGGCACCCTGCACGGGATGCTGCGCTACCTCGCCGACCACGACATCGAGTTGGGCATCCGGCTGCGGGAGGGGCCGGACAAGGGCACCCTGGAGTGGCGCAGGCCGAACCGGATGACGCTGCAGACCCTGCTGCACAACCCCGCCTACGCCGGCATCTACGCCTACGGCCGGCGCCGGGTCGACCCGCGCCGCAAGGACCCGGCCCGACCCAGCACCGGACGAGTCGTCCAGGCCCGTGACGAATGGCTCGTGATGATCCCCAACGTCCTGCCCGCCTACATCTCCGTCGCCCAGTTCGAGGCCAACGAGGCCAAACTGGCCGCCAACCGCGCCCGCGCCGAGGCCATGGGCGCGGTCCGCGGTGGGCCGGCGCTCGCGGCCGGGCTGGTCTTCTGCGGCCGCTGCGGCCGGCGCATGACCGTGCGCTACCACACCCAGCACAGCAAGGCCCTGCCCGAGTACCAGTGCGTCCGCAACGTGACCAACTACGGGGCGCTGGGGACCTGCCAGCTGCTCAACGCCGCCTGCGTGGACACCTTCGTCGAGCAGCAGGTCCTCGCCGCGCTGACGCCCGCCGCGGTCGAGGTCTCCCTGCACGCCGCCGACCAGATCCTGGCCGAGCGGGCCGAGGCGGAGAAACTGTGGTCGCAGCGGCTGGAGCGGGCCGCCTATGAGGCCGACCGGGCCCGCCGCTGCTACCACCTGGCCGAACCGGAGAACCGCCTGGTCGTCCGCCAGCTGGAGAAGGAGTGGGAGACCGTGCTGGCCACCCGGCAAAAGCTCCACGAGGAACATGACCGCTTCGCCCGCACCAGCCCGCGCATCCTCACCCCCGCCGAGCGGCAGACCCTCACCGCCCTGGCCGGCGATATCAAGGGGCTGTGGCACGCGAAGACCACCACGGTCAAAGACCGCAAGGAAATCGTCCGCGCGATCGTCGACAAGGTCGAGCTCACCGTGATCGGCACCAGCGAGCGGGTGAAGGCGACCATCGTCTGGGCCGGCGGCGCCACGACCTCCGGCGAGATCATCCGCCCGGTCCAGCGCCTTGAACAGCTCAGCTACTACCCGCGGCTGGCCGCCCGGATCCGGGAACTGGCCGGCCAGGGCATGCGCAGCAGGGGCATCGCCCGCTGCTTGGAGGCCGAGGGCTTCCACCCGGCCAAGGGCGGCAAGAAGATCTCCGAGCCCACCGTCCACGAGCTCATGCGCCGCCTCGGCTGCTCGTCGGCACCTGTCCACCCGCGCCGTCCCGCGCCCTCGGGCGAGGAACCCGGACCGGACGAGTGGTGGCTGGATGAGTTGGCCGCGGAACTCGAGATGCCCAAGGCCACCCTGCGCTCCTGGATCCGCTGTGGCCGGCTGACCGCACGCAAGGAGAGTCGCCCTCCCTACCGGGTCGTCGCCCATGCTGACCAGGCCGAACTCGCCGAACTCCGCGAGCGCCGGACCCGCCCGCCCGGCTGGTACAGCCGACGCCTCTGGACGGAATCCGCCGACGCGACAGCCGACCTGCATTCATGAGTGCAGTGTGCTTGACGCATCTCGACGACCCAGCGGCGGGGCAGGATGACGAAGCCGGGGGTGCCCTTCGGGCGGCTGACCGTCTTGATCGTGAGGTTCAGGTGCCTCTTTGCCCAGGTCACGAGCTTGCCCGCGGAGGCCCGGCCGGCCCAGACGATGGTGATCTCGGGGTGCATCAGGCGGAGGCGGAAGAGGACCTCCTTCGCCGCGGCGGAGTCGTGCAGGTCGGCGGGGGTGACCATGACCATCAGCGGCAGGCCGCGGGTGTCGACCACGAGATGGCGTTTGTGGCCGTTGATTTTCTTCCCTGGGTCGTAACCACGGGTTTCTTTCCCGACGGTCGATGCGGCTTTGACTGACTGCGAGTCGATGATCACGGCCACCGCCCGCAGAGCTTTGCCCATCTCCCGGCGGATCCGCCCGGCGAGCTGTTCACGGATCTGGTTGATGACACCGCTGGCTGCCCAGCGGGCACCGAGACTGACGGTCGCCCGGTACACCGCCACCACCCGTGGCCGGGAGCGCGACCTCAGCTCGTCTGATCCCCATGATCACTGGACAGGCCAGCTGCAGCCGCCCAGAAGAAGACGTGCCCGCACGTGGGGGACGGCATTCGCGAGCGTTCGGCGAGGACGATCAGCGCATGGCGCAGTTCTGTGCTCAGCTGGAAAAGCCGGCGGCTGTACTGCCCACCCCTGTAGGTGTACAGCCGGAAGACGTTGACTGCGAGTTCGTCGCGGCCGTCGGCGAAGGTGTCCGGGAGTCCGGCGAGCAGCTCGAAGTCGCATTTACCGGTCGCCGCGTCAGCCACCGCGCTCAGAGGTAGGACGTCAAGTTCTGCGGCAGATATGGAAGTGTCGACCGCGACGGCATGGGCGGCGAGGGCCGCGAAGACCTCGATCAGCCGCTCGCCTTCCACGATGTTCATGCCCCAGACCCCCAAATGCTCGTGGCGGCGGGCCTGGCGCCACGCCTCCTCGTCCACCACAGGCAGCAGGACGCGGCCCAGGCTCGAGCAGCGACGCCACAGCAGGTCGTGATCGGAGGTCACGCTCCCTCCTCCCTAGGCAAATGGAACACATAGGGCCGAGGACCAGCCCGACCGCCACAGGTCCTTTAACTTCCCACTACGCACAGTGCACGTACAGACCGGAAGCCAAGATCCCCGAAGCGTCAGCGTCCCCGAGGGCGGCGGGGGCTTCTTGTCGTTCTACGCCAAGGCCGCACTGAGCTGCAGAAAGAATAGGTTGCGGAATAATTGACAGCGGGTGGTTAAGTCGGCAGGATGCCCTTGTGACGCAACCGATCTCGGCCGACGAGGCCACTCAGGTCCTGTCCCCGCACCTCGACAGCATCGGATCGTGCATCGACCGGGGCTGGAAGCGCTGGCGGGCGCTGCTCGCCCGTGACGCCGAACTGGGTGTCATCATCAGCAACCGGTCCCGCGCCAGCCTGGTGTACGACTTCATCCGGTACGAGGCGCTGAACACCTTCGACGGGGACCCGGAGGTGACCGTCAGCGACAGTAGGGGGTTCCTGCTTCTCACGTTCTCGGACAAGATCGTGATGCGGTTCAAGAAGTTCCGCGATGGCAGCCTGCGCACCAGCGGCATCCCGACCCAGCAGAGTGTCGAGTACGCCAACCAGGTGCTTCCGGGCATGGACGAGTTGACGCACCTGGTGGCCGGCTACTTGCCGGATGACACCGGGATCGGCCTGCGCTTGGCGGCCATCACCTGCACCCTTGACAAAGACCAGCTGTGGGTTCTTGAGCTGGATCTGGGCATCGATCAAGTCGCCGCGCCGGTCACTCCCATCCCGGTCGCCAGCACGCAAGATCAGGTGGATACCATCGTCCGGCCCAAGCCGGCAGCAGAAGACACAGGCCAGACCGCATCGGAAGAGAGGTAATCACCATGAACCCGCGCTTGCTCCAACTCGCGCGGGAGTCACGCGGACTGTCACAGTCCAAGCTGGCCAGCCTGGCAGGCATCTCGCAGGCAGCGCTGTCGAAGGCGGAGAACCGCGTCGGACCCCTGTCGCCTGACCGGCTGGCCGTGATCGCAGACGTGCTGGGCTATCCCCTGGAGCTGTTCGACTGGCCTGATGAGCCCGTGGGCCTGGGACCATCGGGCTTCTACCACCGCAAGCAGTCCGGACTGGGCAAGACGGCGCTCCACCGCATCGAGGCGGAAGTGAACCTTCTGCTGATGCAGCTGCGTCGACTGGAAGCCAGCGTGGAGATCGACCCGCCCTTCCGTCTGCCGGTGCTGGACATCGAGGAGTACGAGCCCGAGGAAGCGGCCGCCAGGCTGCGGGCCAGCTGGATGCTTCCCGACGGACCAGTGCACGACGTCATCCGCACCGTCGAACGGGCTGGCATCGTCGTGGTTCGCCGGGACCTGGAGTCCCCGAAGATCTCCGGACTCAGCGTCCGTCCGCCCAACGGCCTCCCAGTGATCATCGTGAACACGGGGATGCCGCCTGCTCGGGAACGCTTCACTGTCCTGCACGAACTCGGGCATCTGCTCTTGCATCAGTTTCCCAGCGACGACGGGGAGCGCGAGGCGGACCGGTTCGCATCGGAGTTCCTCATGCCTGCGCGACTGATCGGGCCGCACCTGACGGGCCTGAACATCCAGCGCGCTGTGCAGCTCAAGCAGTACTGGAAGGCTTCGATGGCTGCGATCATCCAGACAGCCCGTCACCTCGGCAAGATCGACGATCGCAAGTACAAGAGTCTCCAAGTGCAGATTTCCCAGCTCGGCTACCGGCGGAATGAGCCAGCTGAACCGGAACGGGAAGAGCCCCGGATCCTGCCCAGCATGCTTGATCTGCACCGGAGCGAGCACGGCTACTCGGATGCCGAACTCGCCAAAGTCGTGGGACTGAAGGTCCGCGAGTTTCATGCCGAATACGGTGCGGCTCGTGGGCTTCGCGCCGTGTGATCCCGCTACAGGTCGCCCCCGCCCCCTTCGGGGACGCTGTTGGTTAATTCGAAGGCAGGCCCTACTCGGCCCCGCCGGGCTTCGGCTCGGCGGGGCCGAGTGCTGCGAAGTGGCTGGTGCGGGTGCGGGCCCGGGGTGTGCCGATCAGGTGGGCGTCGATGTTCAGTGGGGCAGGCGGGTCAGCTCTCGTCGGAGTCGCCGGTGCGGTGTCGGCGGGCGGCTACGACAGTGCCACCCCCAGCGACGAGGAGCAGTCCGGCTCCGCCGAGAAGCCACGGGGTGGCGTCAGCTCCGGTGTGCGCGAGGGATCCGCTGGCGGCGGGAGCTGAGGTGCTCGACGCGGTCTTGCCTGTGGTCGGCGTATGGGACGGGGTCTTCGACGGGGCCGAGGAGCTGTCGTCACCGGGCTTGCCCGTCGTCGGCTTGTCGGTCGGCTCGTGCGCGGGCTTGGTAGTGGGCTTGTCCGAGGGGTCGGAGCTCGGCGGTGTCGTGTGGGTCTTGGCGTTCGTGACGGTCACGGTGATCGGGTCGCCGGGCTTGGCCTTGAAGTTGATCTGGCCCTTGTAAAGGTCATATCCGGTCGGCGCCTTGATCTGCCTGACCCAGAAGTCCGTACCGGTGCGGCTGGTGACGGGCAGCTTCGCGGTGGCTGTGCCCTCGGCACCGGTGGTGAGCGTGAGGAGGGTCTTGTCACCGCTGCCGATGTTGACAGTGGCGCCGGGCAGCAGCTTGCCGGTCTTGTCGTCCTTGGCCTTGAGGGTGACCTGGACGGGCTTGAAGGGGTCGACGACGGTCACCTGGGCGGTGGCGCCGGGGGTAACGATCACATCCTGATCGGCGACGACCTCGTGGAGCGGGCTGCCCGAGGCGGTCTCCTTGAGCCGGTAGATGCCGGGGGCGAGGCCGGTGAAGGTCAGCTTGCCGTGGGTGTCGGTCTTTCCCAGGCCCGCTTCCTGGCCCGTGGCATCGAGCAGGAGGAACGTGGCTCCCCGCAGGACGTCCCCGGCCGGATCCTTCTTGGTGATGGCAACGCTGCCGGCGTCGGGCTCGGGGCCCTCCGTGGGGGCGCTGGAGGTGGAGGGCGTCGGCTCGTTCGG
>NZ_POTZ01000281.1 GCF_003236365.1 Streptomyces sp. NTH33 | reverse complement strand
GGGTTGGGCTGGGATGGGATGTGAGGCATGGGGCTTGGAATGTGACTGCCTCAAGCCCCTGACCAACAACAACCGGCGGCTGCACCACCGCCGTGATCACCGGTGCCGTCATCATGGCGGTCGCCGTCGCGACGTCGTTCCTCATCTCCAAGCCGGTGGCAGTGGAAGCGCGTTGAGCGCACCCGCCGCGCCGGGAGGCTGAGAGAAGGACAAGAACGCAGCGCGGCACGCGGCTGCCCGCACCGGATCGTACGGGCGGACGCGTGCCGCGCTCCTTCTCCTTCTCCGCGACGGCCGTGTGAGGTGCCCCGATGCGATCTCGGGCGGAACGGTCAGGTCCGGTTCCGCTCAAGGGCTGTGACGAACCCGGACCATGCGTTGCGCGTGAACGCGAGCTGGGGGCCGCCGCGTTCCTTGGAGTCCCGTACGTGTATGGCGGTCACGTCGGCGGCGACCTCGACGCACGCACCTCCTTCACCGCTGCTGTACGTGCTCTTGAACCAGCTGAGCCGTGTGGGCTGTTCGGTGTTCATCGGTCTCCCAGCATCTTCTCGATCAGGGTCAGTGACTCTTCTGGCGTGAGCGCCTGTGCTCTGATGCTGCCGTAGCGTGCGGCAAGGATACGTACCTCATCCGGATCCGTGATCAGGCGACTGATGTGCTGGACCTCCAGGTACGCCACTTGGGGCTTGCCCTTTGGGGTGAGCAGGATGAACGGTCCGCCCAGGCTGGAATGTTCCTTGCGTTCCATCGGCAGCACCTGAAGCTCCACACTGCGTAGCCCGCCGAACCTCAGCAGGGCTTCGAGTTGTTCCCGATGAACGTCCCATCCGCCGAGTGGGCGGCGCAACACGGATTCCTCGATGGTGAAGGTCGTGAACGGCGGAGGCCAGCGGTTGAAGATCTGCTGGCGGTCCAGCCGAGCGGTCACGCGCTGTTCGACGGTCACCTCGTCCAGCAACGGCTGCCGGGCCCCGAACACCACCCGCGCGTGAGCTTCAGTTTGCAGGAGCCCGGGAACAGCGAGTGAGCTGTAGTCGTGGAGCTCAACCGCCTCCGCCTCCAGCCGCGCATAGTCCTTGAACCATTCAGGATGCCGCACCCGCCGCCGTGTCTTGGCCCGCTCCACGTCCTCCGCCGCGGACTCCAGCAGGCCCCCGCACGCCAGCAACCGGTCCACCGCTACCAGCAGTTCAGGCTGCGGGGTTCACCGGGCCCGCTCGACGGAGGAGATGGTCTCCTCGCCGTACCCGACCCGGTCGCCCAGCTCCTTCTGGCTCAGCCCGGCCCGTTCCCGGGCGACCTTGACCTGCCGGCCAAGGGCCCGAAACAGATCCGCGACCTCGTCGGTACCGTCCGTCTCGCTGCCCGTGGGAGCCCCCGTGCCCGGCTGCGCTGTCATGCCGTACCACCACCCAGTCTTCCGTGTACGGAGGACGAACCGGCGAAGCCTTGGCCAGGACACGGCCGTACGCCCGTACATCACACCGTCCGCACCGGGACAGTCACCTTGCGTACCGTCCCGTGTGCTCCACACGGTAGGCAAATTCGGTCACCCTCGGTGAGGTGAACCAGGAAACCGTCACCGCATCCGGTGAGCCGACCATCGCCGTGGGCCACTTCCGCACCACATTCCCCACCACCGCGCGGGGCGCGCACACCGCCCGCCATGCCGCCGAGCGCTGGCTCACCACGCAACAGGGATGGCCGGAGGCCGTCGCCGACGACGACAGCACGGCCACGGCCTCACTCCTCATCGCCGAACTGACCGCGAACGCCGCCCTGCACGGCCGGGTGCGGGGCAGGAATGCACGCCTCGCCCTCACCCTGACGCCCACCATCCTCCGTATCGAGGTCACCGACGCGCGAGGCGAACGTCCGCCTGTGCCGACGCCGGACCCCGACGCGGACGGTGAGTCCGGGCGGGGGTTGCTCCTTGTCGCCTCACTCGCCGACGCCTGGGGTTGCGAACCACACCGTCCGGGCGGCAAAACGGTCTGGGCCGAGTGCGTTCGGCAGGCTGGGTAGGCCGGGGAGCTGCGCCCGCCTGGGACCATCCCCGCATGTGTGGGGATGGTTCCGCCTTGGGCTTGCCTTGCATCCCGTATGGGGCGCCCCACCGTAGTTCGCGGAGTGGGCGGCGTCCTGGCCCGCCACCCGGCCGGCCGCCGCGGCCGGCCCCGCGCCGCGCCGTCAGTAGCCCGCGCCGATGCGGCGCCAGCGGCGGCCGCTGGTGCCTGGTTCGGTGGGGTGGGTGGGGACGCGGCTGCGGTAGAGGACGTAGGGACGCCACAGGTACCACAGGGGGTAGCTCCAGGCGTGGACCAGCCGGGTGAAGGGCCAGACGGCGAGGATGGCCCAGGCGGCGGTGGCGTGGACCTGGTAGATCAGCGGTGCGTGGGAGATGGCGTGGACGTCGGGGTCGCCGGCGAACAGGCCGCGGAACCACAGTGCCACGCTCCGGCGGTAGTCGTAGCCGCTGCCGAACAGGTTGATCCCCATGGTCGGGATGATGCCCAGCACGATCACAATGGCGAGCAGGATCAGGGCGATCCAGTCGACCGGGCTGGTGGTGGCCCGGACCCGGGGTACCGCGGTGCGGCGGAGGGCGAGCACCGCCACACCGGCGATGACGGCCAGCGCGGCGACGGTGCCGCCGATGGAGGAGAACCAGCGGTAGGTGTTCTCCGGGATGCCGAGCCACCGGGTGAACGACTCGGGGACGAGGATGCCCAGGACGTGTCCGATGATCGCGGCGAAGGTGCCGTAGTGGAACAGCGGTCCGCCCCACTTCAGGAGTCTGCGCTCCTGCAGCTGGGTGGAGCGGCTGGTCCAGCCGAACCGGTCGTAGCGCCAGCGCCAGACGTGGCCGACGACGAAGGTGACGAGGGCGAGGTAGGGCAGGATGACCCACCACCACAGGTCCCAGGAGCTCATCGGCGGTCTCCGATCGTAGCTGCGGTTCCGGTTGCGGTTCCGGTCAGGAATTCGGGTGGGGCGAAGGGTTCGAGGCCCACGTGCTCCAGGCCGAGGTGTTCCTCGGGCGGGCCCTCGGCGGTCAGTCGGCGCAGCGTCTCGCGTTGCCGGCGGTCCGGGCTCGGCAGGCGGTCGCAGAGGGCGTCCAGGAGGGGTGCGTGGGGGTCGGTGTGTTCGTGCAGGGCCTGCCGGAGCATCTCCAGTCCGGCCCGGCACTGCAGGAGGATCCGGTGGCCGGGTTCGGGGGCGAGGGCGGCGAACTCCAGGATCAGCGGCAGGTGGTCGGGCAGTTCGCTCTCGGGCGGTTCGTGGCCGGCCTGGCGGTAGGTGTGCTTGAGGGCGAGCAGGGCCATGCCGCGGGCGCGGGTGTCGCCGTGGCGGTAGTACGTCAGGTACAGGCAGCGGCGACGGGTGTGGTCGAAGGTCGCGACGTAGGCCTGCGCGGCCTCGGTGGGGGTGAGGCTCCGCAGCCGGTCGGTGAACGTGGTCAGGCGGAGCCGGTCGGCCGGGTCGCCGATCGCGGGGATCGCGGCCGTGACGTCGTCGAGCAGGGACAGCGTGCGGGGGTCGGGGTAGCGCAGCAGGATCGAGGTGATCCGGTGCAGCAGCGGGGTGTCGGCGCGGCGGTGGGCGCGGTGGTGGGCGCGGCGGAGGTTCCTCACCGGCCCGCTCCCTTACCGAACCCACCGGACTCGCCGAATTCACCGGACTCACCGGACTCGCTGGAACCGCCGGAACCGCCGAACAGGCCGGGGGCCGGAGCCGTGCCGTTCCAGCCGAGGAGGTTGAAGCGGACCCGGCCGTCGCTGTCGCGGAACCGGCTGCCGCCGCCCGGCGCCGACAGCCCCGGAAGCCGTGGCGGCGCGCCGGACAGTGTGTCCTGGGTGTGCGCCCCGCTGTCCGCGGCGCCGCCCGGGTAGTCCAGGGAGCAGTGCTGGGCCATCAGCGCGCCGGACCCCTCGGCGTGCACCTTCGGGATGACGTAGCGGTCGTCGTACTTGGCGATGGCCAGCAGCCGGTAGAGGTCCTCGACGTCCAGCGCGCTCATGCCGACCGTGTCCAGCAGCTCCTCGTCGACCGGGTCGCCCAGCTGCACCCCGCGCATGTGCGCGCGCATCGCGGTCAGCTTGCGCAGCACGCCCGCGACGACCGCGGTGTCGCCCGCGGTGAACAGGTTCGCCAGGTACGCCATCGGGATGCGCAGCGACTCGATGGCGGCGAACACCCGGTCGGGGTCGGCCTCGTCGTAGCCGGTGGCGTGCACGGCGTCCGTCACGGGCGACAGCGGCGGGACGTACCAGACCATCGGCATCGTCCGGTACTCCGGGTGCAGCGGCAGCGCCACCCGGTGCCGCTTGATCAGGGAGTAGACGGGGGAGCGCTGGGCGGCCTGGATCCAGTCGTGCGCGATGCCGTCGCGTTCGGCCGCGGCCAGGACGTCGGGGTCGTTCGGGTCGAGGAAGACCGACAGCTGCGCCTCGTACAGGTCCTTGTCGTCCTTGACCGAGGCGGCCTTCAGGACGGCGTCGGCGTCGTACAGCATCACGCCGAGGTGGCGCAGCCGGCCCACGCAGGTCTCCGAGCAGATGGTGGGCTGGCCGGCCTCGATCCGCGGGTAGCAGAAGGTGCACTTCTCGGCCTTGCCGGTGCGGTGGTTGAAGTAGACCTTCTTGTACGGGCAGCCCGAGACGCAGAACCGCCAGCCGCGGCAGCGGTCCTGGTCAACCAGGACGATCCCGTCCTCCTCCCGCTTGTACATCGCCCCGGACGGGCAGGAGGCCACGCAGGAGGGGTTGAGGCAGTGCTCGCAGATCCGCGGCAGGTAGAACATGAACGCCTGCTCGAACTCCATCCGCACCTGCTCGGACAGGCCCTCCAGATTCGGGTCGGCGGCGGCGTACGCGGCCGCTCCGGCCAGGTCGTCGTCCCAGTTCGGGCCGTGCACCGGGCGCATGTCACGGCCGGTGAGCTGCGACTTGGGCCGTGCGCTGGGGAAGGAGTCGGACAGCGGGGCCGTGACGAGCCTCTCGTAGTCGTAGGTCCACGGCTCGTAGAAGTCGTCCAGGGAGGGCAGTTCGGGGTTGTAGAAGATGGTCGCCAGCTTGCGCAGCCGGCCGCCGGCCTTCAGGTTCAGCCTGCCGCGGCGGCCCAGCTCCCAGCCGCCCTTCCACCGCTTCTGGTCCTCGTAGCCGCGCGGGTAGCCCACGCCGGGCTTGGTCTCGACGTTGTTGAACCAGATGTACTCGGCTCCCGGCCGGTTGGTCCAGGTCTGTTTGCAGGTGACCGAGCAGGTGTGGCAGCCGATGCACTTGTCGAGGTTCATCACCATCGCCACCTGGGCCATACAACGCCCGACGGTGGCTTTGCCACGGGTCATCAGAACTGCACCTCCTGGCTGCGCCGCCGGATGACGGTGATCTCGTCGCGCTGGTTGCCGGTGGGACCGATGTAGTTGAACCCGTAGGAGAACTGGGCGTAACCGCCGATCAGGTGGGTCGGTTTGATCAGCAGTCTGGTGAGGGAGTTGTCGCCGCCGCCGTGCAGGCCGGAGGTCTCCGTTTTCGGTACGTTCAGATGCCGGTCCAGGGTGTGGTACATGAACACCGTGCCCTCGGGCATCCGGTGGGTGACCACCGCCCGGCAGGCCACCACACCGTTGCGGTTGTACGCCTCGATCCAGTCGTTGTCCGCCACGCCGATCCGCTCCGCGTCCAGCGGGCTCATCCAGATCACCGGGCCGCCGCGGAACAGCGTGAGCATGTGCAGGTTCTCCTGGTACTCGGAGTGGATGGACCACTTCGAGTGCGGCGTCAGGTAGCGCACCACCAGCTGCGGGGTGCCGTCGGCGGCGCGGGTGGGGTCGCCGAAGCGTGCGACCGTGTTCAGCGGCGGCCGGTAGACGGGCAGCTGTTCGCCGAACTCGGCCATCCAGTCGTGGTCGAGGAAGAAGTGCTGCCGCCCGGTGAGGGTGTGCCAGGGCGTGCGGCGTTCGACGTTGACGGTGAACGGCGAGTAGCGGCGCCCGCCGGACTCGGTGCCGGACCACTCCGCCGAGGTGATCACCGAGCGGGGCTGGATCCGGGTGTCGGCGAAGGTGATCCGGTCGCCGGAGCGCTCCTCGGCCAGGTCGGCGAGCTCCACCCCGGTCTTCTCCTCCAGCGCCTGGAGGGACTTGACCGCCAGGCGGCCGTTGGTGGTGCCGGACAGGGCCAGGATCGCCTCGCAGAACAGGTCGTCGCGGGCGAGGGAGGGCCGCCCGTCGCCGGCCCCGCCGCGCACCGTGCCGTTGGCGTGCCGCAGCAGGTCGATCTCCTGCTCCGGCTTCCACGTGACGCCCTTGGTGGAGGTGCCGAGCGTGTCCAGCAGCGGCCCGATCGCGGCCATCTTCTCGGCCACCGCCGCGTAGTCGCGCTCCACCACGACCAGCCTGGGCATGGTCTTCCCCGGCACCGGCTCGCACTCACCGGCCTTCCAGTCCCGCACCCGGCCGTGCGGCTGGGCCAGCTCGTCCGGCGTGTCGTGGGCCAGCGGCGCCGCGATCACGTCCCGGCGCACCCCCAGGTGGACGGCCGCCAGCTTCGAGAACTCGGCGGCGATGGTGTGGAAGACGTCGAAGTCGGTACGGGTCTGCCAGGGCGGTGCGATCGCCGGGCTGAAGGCGTGCACGAACGGGTGCATGTCGGTGGACGACAGGTCGTACTTCTCGTACCAGGTGGCGGCGGGCAGCACCACGTCGGAGAACAGGCAGGTGCTGGTCATCCGGAAGTCCACGGCCACCGACAGGTCGAGCTTGCCGACCGGCGCCCGATCGCGCCACACCACCTCGCGGGGGCGCAGGTCCGGCGGGGTCTCGGCGGCGGTGACCGCGTCGTCCGTCCCGAGCAGGTGCCGCAGCATGTACTCGTGGCCCTTCATGGAGGACGCGAACAGGTTGGCCCGCCAGATGGTCAGCACCCGGGGGAAGTTCGCCGGGTCGTCCGGGTCCTCGGCGGCGAACCGCAGCCGCCCCGCCCGGAGTTCGTCGACGATGTGCTCCGGCACCTGCTTGCCGGCCCGCTCGGCCTCGTCGCACAGGTCCAGCGGGTTGCGGTCGAACGCGGGGTGCGAGGGCATCCAGCCCAGCCGGGCGGCCAGCGCGTTGCAGTCCGGCAGGGTCCGCCCGGCGAGCCGGCCCGCGCCGAGCGAGCTCGTCAGGGCGTCGGCTGTGAACGCCTCGTAGCGCCACTGGTCCGTGGCCAGCCAGAACAGCGGTGTGCCCACCATGTGCCGGGTCGGGCGCTGCCAGTCCAGGCCGAACGCGAGATGGAACCAGCCGGTCAGCGGCCGCACCTTCTCCTGGCCGACGTAGTGCGCCCAGCCGCCGCCGTTGACGCCCTGGCAGCCGGTGAGCGTCAGCAGCGACAGGAACGCGCGGTAGATCTGGTCGGAGTGGAACCAGTGGTTCGTCCCCGCCCCCATCGCGATCATCGAGCGGCCCCGGGTCCGCTCCGCGTTCCGGGCGAACTCCCGGGCCACCCGCGCGGCGGCCCTCGCCGGCACCGAGGTGATCGCCTCCTGCCAGGCCGGTGTGCACGGGCTGTCCGCGTCGTCGTACCCCGACGGCCACACGCCGGGCAGCCCCTCGCGGCCCACCCCGTACTGGGCCAGCACCAGGTCGAACACCGTGGTCACCAGGTGCCCGCCGATCCGCAGCGCGGGCACTCCGCGCCGCACCGCCGAGCCGGACTCGCCGGGCCCGGTGTCGAACCTCGGCAGGTCCACCGCCACCGGCTCGCCGTCCGCCCGCCCGTACAGGGACAGCAGCGGATCGACCCCGTCCAGCTCCAGGTTCCACCGGCCGGTCCCGGACGGCGTCCACCGGAAGCCCAGCGACCCGTTCGGGACCACCGGCCCGCCGGTACGGGCGTCCAGCAGCACCGTCTTGAACGCGCCCGCCTCCCCGGACCATCCGGACAGGTCGGCGGCGGTGAGGAACTTCTCCGGTACGTACCCGCCGCCCTCGCGCTTCCTGAGCCGCACCAGGAACGGCAGGTCGGTGTAGCTCTTGGCGTACTCGGTGAAGTAGGGCACCTGCCGGTCGCGGTAGAACTCGGTGAGGATCACGTGCCCCATGGCCATCGCCAGCGCGCCGTCGGTGCCGGGCGCCGCCGCGAGCCAGTCGTCGGCGAACTTCGTGTGGTCCCCGTAGTCCGGCGAGACCACCACGACCTTCTGCCCCCGGTAGCGGGCCTCGGTCATGAAGTGCGCGTCCGGCGTGCGGGTGATCGGCAGGTTGGTGCCCCACACGATCAGATACCCGGCGTTCCACCAGTCGCCGGACTCCGGCACGTCCGTCTGGTCGCCGAACACCTGCGGGGAGGCCATCGGCAGGTCGGCGTACCAGTCGTAGAACGAGGAGATCGTCCCGCCGATCATCGACAGGAACCGCGTCCCGGCCGCGTACGAGGTCATCGACATCGCCGGGATCGGCGAGAAGCCGACGACACGGTCCGGGCCGTAGCGCTTCACCGTGTGCACGTGCGCCGCCGCGACCAGCTCGGTGACCTCCTGCCAGGTGCAGCGCACGAACCCGCCCTTGCCGCGCGCCCGCTTGTACACCGCTGAGCGCTCCGGATCCCCGGTCAGCCACGCCCACGCCTCGACCGGGTCCGCCGTCCGTGTCCTCGCCTCGCGCCACAGCTCCAGCAGCGGGCCGCGCACGTACGGGTAGCGGATCCGGGTGGGGGAGTAGGTGTACCAGGAGAACGACGCCCCGCGCGGGCAGCCGCGCGGCTCGTACTCCGGCGAGTCGGGGCCGACCGAGGGGTAGTCGGTGGCCTGGGTCTCCCAGGTGATCAGACCGTCCTTGACGTACACCTTCCACGAGCAGGAGCCGGTGCAGTTCACCCCGTGCGTGGAGCGCACCTCCCGGTCGTGCCGCCACCGCTCCCGGTAGAACTCCTCCGCGCCGCGGCCTCCCTCCCGGTACAGCACCCTCCCGTCCGGGGACTGCTCCCCGGGGAAGAAGAACTGCGCCGACCGCATCAGCCGCTCGGTCGCCTCACCCACCCGGTCGGTGCTCACGCCCTTCGCCTCCTGCCGTACGCCGCGGCTGTCCTCCGTGCCCTCCGGCAGACGATGCGGCCGCGGACGGTCACGGCGGCGGAGACCCGCCGGGCCAATCGAGTCATGCCGCCGTGAGCCGCCCGAGCACCCTGCACCGCACCCGGATGGCCCAAGCCCGCCTGCCGGTGGGGCTTCCGCGCTGATACGACGGAATCTGCACGACGTGGACGAGAACCAGGAGACGAGCAGATGACCGAGTCCGTCTACCACCCGGCCACCCCCGAGATCGGCGCCCGCCGGGCCCAGCTCGCCCCAGCGGTCGACGAGGCGTTCGAGAACTTCAGCCGCGCCGTGTTCGCCGAAGGGGCCCTGCCGGAGAAGACCAAGCAGCTGATCGCCGTGGCCGTCGCGCACGTCACGCAGTGCCCGTACTGCATCCAGGGGCACACCCGCCTCGCGCGGCGCAAAGG
>NZ_POTZ01000280.1 GCF_003236365.1 Streptomyces sp. NTH33 | reverse complement strand
CCCCGTGGACCGACCCCCAGGTCAACCTGACCGACGCCCGCACGGCCTACACCGGCCCGGTGGAACTGGCGGCACCGGGCGCGACGTACGAGATCTGAGCCCGCCGCACGACGCGAGAAGGCCCCCGGCGCCGAGATCGGCACCTGGGGCCGTGACGTGCGCGTGAGCTCCCACGCCTTCGCCAGATCCTCGCCCCCGAGACGGTGTAGACCAGTTCACAAGCGGTTCGGCACCGACCAGGGAGAAGGGCCATGGCCACCAAGGCTGAGAAAATCGTCGCCGGACTCGGCGGCCTCGACAACATCGAAGAGATCGAAGGCAGCATCACCCGCCTCCACACCGAGGTCAACGACCCCTCACTGGTCGACGAAGCCGCCCTCAAGGCGGCCGGCGCCCACGACGTCGTCAGGACGGGCACCGCCGTCCAGGTCGTCATCGGCACCGACGCGGACCCCGTCGCCGCGGAAATCGAAGACATGATGTGAACCACGCAGGCCACCACAGGCCCACGCTTCACCCGGAAGGGGCACCTCCCACCGCGGAAGGACCCCCTCCCCCCTGGGGGACTAGGCTCGACGCCATGTCTCGAATCGACGGCCGCACCCCCGAACAACTCCGCCCGGTCACCATCGAACGCGGCTGGAGCAAGCACGCCGAAGGCTCCGTCCTCGTCTCCTTCGGCGACACCAAGGTCCTCTGCACCGCCTCCGTCACCGAAGGCGTCCCGCGCTGGCGCAAGGGCAGCGGCGAAGGCTGGGTCACCGCCGAGTACGCCATGCTCCCCCGCGCCACCAACACCCGCGGCGACCGCGAATCCGTCAAGGGCAGGATCGGCGGCCGCACCCACGAGATCTCCCGCCTCATCGGCCGCTCCCTGCGCTCGGTCGTCGACTACAAGGCCCTCGGCGAGAACACCATCGTCCTGGACTGCGACGTCCTCCAGGCCGACGGCGGCACCCGCACCGCGGCCATCACCGGCGCCTACGTCGCCCTGGCCGACGCCATCGCCTGGGCCCAGTCCAAGAAACTGATCAGGCCCAGCCGCCAGCCGCTCACCGGCACGGTCAGCGCGGTCTCGGTCGGCATCGTCGGCGGCGTCCCGCTCCTGGACCTCTGCTACGAGGAAGACGTACGCGCCGACACCGACATGAACGTCGTCTGCACCGGCGACGGCCGCTTCGTCGAGGTCCAGGGCACCGCCGAGGCCGAACCCTTCGCCCGCGACGAACTGAACGCCCTCCTCGACCTCGCCGTCGCCGGCTGCACGGAACTCGCGGCCATCCAGCAGACGGCCCTGGCGAAGTAAAGGAACGAGCCGCAGCATGACCCGCCTGATCCTCGCCACCCGCAACACCGGGAAGATCACCGAACTCCGGGCGATCCTCGCCGACGCCGGCCTGCCCCACGAACTGGTCGGCACCGATGCCTACCCCGACATCCCCGACGTCAAGGAGACCGGCGTCACCTTCGCCGAGAACGCCCTCCTGAAGGCCCACGCCCTCGCCCGGGCCACCGGCCTCCCCGCGGTCGCCGACGACTCCGGCCTCTGCGTCGACGTCCTCGGCGGCGCCCCCGGCATCTTCTCCGCCCGCTGGTCCGGCCGCCACGGCGACGACCAGGCCAACCTGGACCTGCTCCTGGCCCAGCTCGTGGACATCGCCGACGGCCACCGGGCGGCCCACTTCGCCTGCGCGGCGGCCCTCGCCCTGCCGGACGGCACGGAACGGGTGGTCGAGGGCCAGCTCCGGGGCACCCTGCGCCACGCCCCCGCGGGCACGAACGGCTTCGGCTACGACCCGATCCTCCAGCCGGACGGCGAAACCCGCACCTGCGCGGAACTGACCCCGGCCGAGAAGAATGCGATCAGCCACCGCGGCAAGGCGTTCCGGGCACTGGTACCGGTGGTGCGGGAGCTGGTGGGCTGAACTTACGTAAGAGGTCCCGCACCTACGAATCGAAGGTGCGGGACCTCTTTTTCTTGTACGCCCGGTCGGATTCGAACCGACAAACACAACCACCTAAAGGTTGCCGCTCGGCCGTTGGCGTACGGGCGCCCAACCGCGTCCTACTCTACTGGGGGAGAGTGCGACGCCGCTGGCCACCTCGGCACCAGGTGTTGGTGATTGCGTGGCAATTGGGACACAGTAGTCGCAGATTCTCCCGCCGATCGTCACTCCAGTCCCCGTTGATGTGATCGACCTCCAGCGTCATGGGCCGACCGAGCCACTCAGAGCCCACCCCGCACTCGGCGCATTCTTCGGGGACGCCGACTTCCTGGAGAGCGCGCCGCAACAGGGCGGTCTTGGTCCGACGCTTCCCCTCGTGCTGAATCAGGATCTCCTCAGGCCGCTTGGCAAGCTCCCGGCGGACTTTCCCTCGCTGATGTGCCTGCCCCAGAAAGTGTGTTGTTGTGAGGCGTCCCTCAGCGATCCACTGGCGTAGGAGGGCGCGCTGTGTACCGCTGTCGGGGCGCCCCAGGCGGCGAAGCACCCCAGCGATGGAGATCGATTCGGCGACTGCTGCCTGCAGTTCTTCGGGCGTGGGGCGGGGCAGCTTGTGACCTCTGAAGCGCGAGATGACTTCGTCGATGTCGGAACACTGCGCGGCGGCCTTCGTCGATGGCTCGCGGGTGTAGTGCACACCGCTGTTCATGCAGCACCGACCTTGCCGCGCCCCTTACCACGCCCTCGGTAGTTGTCCGTCGTCGAATGGCAGTTGGGGCAGAGGAACCGTAGGTTCTCGACACGGTTGTCCCGCCAGTTGCCGTCGATGTGGTCGACTTCCAGCGGAAGCGGACGCCCACGCCAGACCGGCTCCGTACCGCACAGAGCACACCGCTCATCCACGCCCGTTGTGAGCATTGCCCACTTGAGGCGATCACTCGGGATACGTCGGGCCTGAGCGGTCGGCTGCTCGATGAGCAGACCTTCCGGCGTTCGGGGGCGCCAAGGTTTCCCTCGCCGGGTCGGAATCCGGAAGTGGGACGTGTCGATGCCGTACGCCTTGATCCGCCGACTGATGTGGGTGTGGTGGCCGCCCACGACCTCCAGCCCGAGATGGCGTAGTACCTCGCACATGTTCGTGGAGGCCGCCACCGCTCGTTCAAGAGCCCTTTTTGTCCACTTCACCCCTTCCCGCTCGAAGTGTGATGTGTCCACCCTGAGCTTCTTCATCCGCGCCCGGATGTAGTCCCGCGTCGAGCTCTTCGGATCCACCCCCAACCTCTCCAACGCCTCCGACAACGTCCGTGCCCCGCGAGCCGCTTCCTCCAGTCGCTCCCTCGTGTACGCACTGGTCCCCATGGGTCCCCTCCGTTCTCGGCCACACGTTCATGGTCCATACGGAGTAACGAACCGGTTATCGGACAGTCACGCACAGAATGCAGGGCGGCCCGCGCCGGTCGTCCCGGTGCGGGCCGCGCAGGCCGCAGAAGCGCCCCGTTCAGATCCCAAGATCCTTGATGATCTTGGCCACGTGGCCCGTGGCCTTGACGTTGTACAGGGCGCGTTCGACCTTGCCCTCCTCGTCCACGACGACCGTGGAGCGGATGACGCCGACGACCGTCTTGCCGTAGAGCTTCTTCTCGCCGTAGGCGCCGTAGGACTCCAGGACCTTCTTGTCGGGGTCGGCCAGGAGCGTGACCCTCAGGGACTCCTTCTCGCGGAACTTCGCCAGCTTCTCCGGCTTGTCGGGGGAGATGCCGATCACGTCGTACCCGGCGCCCGCGAGCAGCTCCAGGTTGTCGGTGAAGTCGCAGGCCTGCTTGGTGCAGCCGGGGGTGAGGGCGGCCGGGTAGAAGTAGACGATGACCTTGCGGCCCGCGTGGTCGGCCAGCGACACCTCCTTGCCGTCGGCGTCGGGGAGGGTGAAGGCGGGGGCGACGTCCCCGGGCTGGAGTCGCTCGGTCATCGAAGGTGTCTCCTCGTACGTGCCGATACCGTGTCGCTCCGAGGGTATCCGGGGGTGCCGACAGCGCGGTCGGGGTGAGAGCTGACAGACTGTGCTGAACAGGCATCAGTGGACTTCGGAGGCGGTACGGTGGCGGACACCGCGGACACCAGAACCCCGGCTGAGATCGAGGCGGACATCAGGCGCCGTCGCGAGGTGCTGGCCGAGACGCTCGACGAGATCGGGATGCGGGTGCACCCGAAGACCATCGTCGGGGACGCCAAGGCCAAGGTCGTCTCCAACGTCGACCACACGCTCGGGCGGGCCTATGTGCAGGTCAACCGGGTCGTGAGCGATGTGCGGGCACAGTTCGTGGACGAACAGGGCGCCCCGCGTCTGGAGCGGGTCGTGCCGGTCGCGCTCGTCGCGGTCGGGCTGGTCGGGCTGCTCGCGCTCGGTGCCCGCAGGCGCCGGGGCTGAGCGGCTCGGCCACCCACCGCGTGCGGACGCGCCGAGGGCAGGTAGGTTTTCAGGCGTGAGCGCCAAGAGAAATGAGCACAGCAGCCACCACGAGAAGCTGCCCATCCGGATGCTGCACGACCGCGTGCTCGTCCGGCAGGACACGAGCGAGGGCGAGCGGCGTTCGGGCGGTGGCATCCTGATTCCCGCGACGGCGGCGGTGGGACGCCGGCTGGCCTGGGCGGAGGTCGTGGCGGTCGGGCAGAACGTGCGGACCGTGGAACCGGGGGACCGTGTGCTGTTCGACCCGGAGGACCGCGCCGAGGTCGAGGTGCGCGGAGTCGGGTACGTGCTCATGCGCGAGCGTGATCTGCACGCGGTGGCCGCGGACCGGTTCGAGGGGTCGGAGGACTCCACGGGCCTGTACCTGTAAACCTACGTAGACCGGCATAGTCCGACGTCGCTCGACGTCGAGCGGGCTGAAGGGGTTGGTGACCCTTGTCACCGGCCCCTTTGCCGTTTCCGTTCCTTTGCTAGCCTCGTGCCCCAGCCCGACGAGACGCGCCGTACCGGGACGTAGGCAAAGACGACGCACCCCGTTTTCCGTCGCTCCTACGTCGTCCCGGAGGTGCCTGTCATGGCCTGGGTTCTGCTCGTCGTCGCCGGTCTGCTGGAGGTGGGCTGGTCGATCGGGATGAAGTACACCGACGGGTTCACCCGGCTCGTGCCCAGCGTGCTCACCGGTGCCGGGATCGTCGCGAGCATGATCATGCTGTCGTACGCCGCCCGTTCCCTGCCCATCGGTACCGCCTACGGCGTGTGGGTGGGCATCGGGGCGGCCGGTGCGGCGGTGGTCGGCATGGTGGTGCTGGGGGAGCCGGCGACCGCCGCCCGGATCTTCTTCGTGTGTCTGCTGCTGGTGGCCGTGGTGGGGCTCAAGATGACTTCCGGCCAGTGAACAGGCCGGCCGCCGTGCCGCCGTCGCCGGGGGTGCCGGCCGACGTGCTCCCGCCGTCGTTGCCCTGGCCGCCGTTGTTCCCGCCGGGCGTGCCTCCTGTGCTGCTGTCGGCGGGCGGGGTGCCTCCGGTGTCCGAGCCGGTGTCGCCGGTCGGCGGGGTGCCTCCGGTGTCGCCCGTGGTGCCCTCCGTGGTGTCCCCGGTGGTGCCCTCCGTGGTCTGACCTCCGGTCTGCCCCTGGTCGTGGCCCTGTCCCTGGGTGTCCTGCTCGCCGGTGTCCGTGTCGCCGTGGTCCTCCTCGTCCCCGTCGTGGGTGCCCGGGGTCTCGGTGGGGGCGGAGGGCGGCTCCTGGACCTGGTCGGCGCCCGGCTGGAGCTGGAGGTCGAAGTCGGTGACCGGCTTGTTCTTCAGGGCGTCCCTGGTGAACTGTGCCCAGATCTGGGCGGGCGGCCCGCCGCCGTTGACGCGGTCCAGGCCCATGGCGCCGTAGAGCGACTTGTGGTGGGCGGTGACCGGGTCCTGGCCCATGACGGACACGACGGTGGCGAGGTCGGGGGTGTAGCCGGCGAACCAGGCGGCGGTGTCCTCCTCGGCGGTGCCGGTCTTGCCGGCGGCCGGGCGGCCGGCGGCCTGGGCGGCGGTGGCGGTGCCGTTCTGGACGACGCTCCGCAGGATCGCGGTGGTGGTGTCGGCGGCCTGGCGGCCGATCTGCTGGGACTCGGTGCGCCGGGGCAGCTCGACGGTGTCGGTGCCGTCCTTGGTGATCTTCTTGATCATCGTGTACGGGCTGTGCTTGCCGTGGTTGGCGAGTGTGGCGTAGGCCTGGGCCATGTCCACGACGCTGGCGTTGGCCGCCCCGAGCGCGATGGACGGGGTGGGGGTCAGGGACGGGGTGTCGGCCGGCAGGCCGAGGGCGACGGCGGTGTCCTTGACCTTCTCGCAGCCGACGTCCACGGCCATCTGGGCGTACACCGCGTTGACGGACTTGTCGGTGGCCTCGCGGACGGTGATGTCGCCGTAGGAGCGCTGGTCCTCGTTCTCGGGGTCGTAGAAGCCGTTCCAGCCCTCGACGGGGCGCTTGTTGGTGCCGTCGTAGTAGGTGTTCGGGGTGATCAGGCGGCCGTCGCGGGTCTGGGAGACGTTCTGGACGGCGGCGGTGAACACGAACGGCTTGAAGATGGAGCCGACCTGGAAGTCCCGGCGGGTGGCGTTGTTGGTGTACTGCTGGACGTAGTCGATGCCGCCGTACAGGGCGACGAGCTCGCCGGTTTTGGGGTCGATCGCCGCGCCGCCGGCCCGGACGTAGGTGTCGACCTCGTGGTTCTTCTTGTCGAGCCTGCTCATCAGCTGGTCGTCGACCGCTTTGACGAAGGCGTCCTGCTTGCTCTTCTGCAGGGTCGTGGTGATGCGGTAGCCGCCCGTGTCGAGCTGGTCCTCGTCGAGGATCTTGTTCTTGGCCAGGTAGTCCTTGACCGCGCGGACGATGTAGCCGCGCTGTCCGGACATGCCGGTGGGGGCGGTGGCCTCCTTCGGCATGGGGAACTTCATGCCGGCCCGCTGCGAGGGGCTCAGCCAGCCCTTGGTGACCATGCCGTCCAGGACGTAGTTCCAGCGGGCCGTCGCGGCGGGCTTGTTCTCCGGGTGGGCGACGACGTCGTACTGGCTGGGGGCGTTGACCAGCGCGGCCAGGTAGGCGGCGCGGGCCGGGTCGAGATCCCTGGCCTTGACGCCGTAGTAGGCCTGGGCGGCGGCCTGGATGCCGTAGGCGTTGCGGCCGAAGTAGCTGGTGTTGAGGTAGCCCTCGAGGATCTCGTCCTTGGGCTGGCTGCGGTCCAGCTTGATCGCGATGAAGAACTCCTTCACCTTGCGGGTGACGGTCTGCTCCTGGCCCAGGTAGTAGTTCTTCACGTACTGCTGGGTGATCGTGGAGCCGGACTGCCTGCCCTTGCCGGTGGCGGTGTTCCAGGCGGCGCGCAGCATGGCCTTGGGGTCGACGGCGGACTCGGTGTAGAAGTCGCGGTCCTCGGCGGCGAGCACGGCGTGCTGGGCGTCCTTGGAGATCTGGGCGAGGCCGACGTTCTCCCGGTTGACCTCGCCGTCGCGGGCGATCTCGGTGCCGTCGGCGTACAGGTAGACGTTGGCCTGCTTGACGGCCAGGGCGTTGGCGGGCGGGATCTGCACCAGTGAGTAGCCGAGGAAGAACGCTCCGATGCCCAGCAGGACGACGGTGATGAAGCCGCCGAGCACCATGCGCCAGGTCGGGACGGCGCGGCGCCATCCGGTGCGCCTGGGTCGGCCGGTCTCCTCCTCCGCCTCGAACACCACCGCCGCCGGCGGTTCTGGTGCGGCCCCGCCCTGGTCCGGAGACCCCGGCTGCGGCTTCGGCTGCGGTTCCGGCTGCGCCTGCGGCTCCGGCTTCGGCTTTGGCTCGTCGCTCATCTCGTGTACGGACTCCTGTTTTCGCGTCGTACGTTCCCGTACGCCCTCATGCGCCTTCGGCGCCCCCAGATGAAGACTCTCGCACCAGGCGTTCCGTTCCCGGTCAAGCGCACTTGTCCGGGCCGGAAAATGCGTGGCATATCACGTCCCGGGCGTAATAGGCTCGCGCGCTTTCGTTGTCGTGGGCCTTGGGAGGCGGTGGAGGTGGGCGCTGGGCGGTTGTACGCGGCCGTCGCGGCGGGGGGATTCAGACGGTACGCGACGTACCGGACGGCGACGGTGGCCGGGGTGTTCACGAACACCGTGTTCGGGCTGATCCTCGTGTACACGTACCTGGCGCTGTGGGACGCCCGGCCGCACCTGGGCGGCTACGACCCGGCGCAGGCGGTGACGTACGTGTGGCTGGGGCAGGCGTTCCTGGCGGCGCTGGCGATCGGCGGGGGCGGCGTCGAGGAAGAGCTGATGGAGCGCATCCGTACGGGTGATGTCGCGGTCGACCTGTACCGGCCGGCCGACCTGCAGCTGTGGTGGCTGGCGGCCGACGTGGGCCGGACGCTGTTCCAGCTGGTCGGCCGGGGGGTGGTGCCGTTCGTGTTCGGGGCGCTGGTCTTCCCGGTGTCCCTGCCGGCGGACCCGCTGACCTGGGTGGCGTTCCTCGGCGCGGTGGCGCTGGCGACGCTGGTGGGTTTCGGGATCCGGTTCCTGGTGGCGCTGAGCGCGTTCTGGCTGCTGGACGGTACGGGTGTGCTGCAGATGGCCCGGCTGGCCGGGTTCTTCTGCTCGGGGATGCTGCTGCCGCTGAACGTCTTCCCGGGCGCGCTCGGCGAGGTGGTCCGGCTGCTGCCGTGGTCCTCGCTGCTCCAGGCCCCCGCCGACGTCCTGCTGGGGCACGCCGACCCGCTGGGCACGTACGCCTTCCAGGGGGCGTGGGCGGTGGCGCTGCTGGCGGCCGGGCGGCTGGTGCAGCTGGCGGCGACGCGGCGGGTGGTGGTGCAGGGTGGCTGAGCCCTCCGGGCACACGGCGGCCGGCCGGCTGCGGGACGGGCTGCGGGCCTACCGGCTGATCGCCGGCATGTGGATCCGCTCCACGATGGCCTACCGCGCCTCCTTCGTCATGACCACGTTCGGGAACTTCGCGGCGAGCGGGCTGGACTTCGTGGCGATCCTGCTGATGTTCTCCCGGGTGGACGCGCTGGGCGGCTATCCGCTGCCCGAGATCGCCTTCCTGTACGGGCTGTCCAATGCCGCCTTCGGTCTGGCCGACCTGGCGATCGGCTCGATGGACCGGCTGGGGCGGCGGGTGCGCGACGGCACCCTCGACATCCTGCTGGTGCGGCCCGCGCCGGTGCTCGCCCAGGTGGCCGCCGACCGGTTCGCGCTGCGCCGGCTGGGCCGGGTGACGCAGGGGGCGCTGGTGCTGGGGTGGGCGCTCACCCGGCTCGACGTCGACTGGACGCCGCTGAAGCTGCTGCTGATGCCGGTGATGGTGGTCAGCGGCTGCGGGATCTTCTGCGCGGTGTTCGTGGCGGGGGCGGCCTTCCAGTTCTGGGCGCAGGACGCCTCGGAGGTGCAGAACGCCTTCACCTACGGCGGGACCACGCTGCTGCAGTACCCGCCGACGGTGTTCGGCAAGGAGCTGGTGCGCGGGGTGACGTTCGTCCTGCCGCTGGCCTTCGTCAACTGGCTGCCCGCGCTGTACGTGCTCGGGCGGCCGTATCCGCTGGGCCTGCCCCGGTGGGCGGCGTTCGCGCCGCCGCTGGTCGCGGTGGGGTGCTGCGCGCTGGCGGGGGC
>NZ_POTZ01000027.1 GCF_003236365.1 Streptomyces sp. NTH33 | reverse complement strand
CTGACGGTCGCCGGAGGCGGGCCGGGCCGGGCGTCGGGGGCGGGCTCGCCGGTGCCGGCCGTGAAGGCGCGCGTGGTCCACTCCCCGGTGAGGCCGGCGGCCGGGTCCGGGGGTGTGGTGCGCAGTGCGGTCCCGGTCGCCTTGGGTCCGGTGATCATGCCGCGCGTCCAGGACGGCAGGCGGCCCTCGCGTCCGGCCGGCTGCGGCGGGCGCGGGCGCGGGGCGGCCACCATGGGCACGTGGGCGGACGCGGTGCGGCCCGCACTGATGCGGCGGCACAACTCGTGGGCGTCCCGCGGCCGTTGCCCGGGGTGTTTGGCGAGCAGGTCGAGGATGATCCGCTCCAGGTACTCGGGGAGTTCGGCGCGGTGGCCGACCAGGATCGCCCAGGTGTCGCCGAGGTCGAACGGCGGTGCTCCGGTGGCGATTTCGTACAGCACGCAGCCCAGCGAGTACAGGTCGCTGCGCTGGTCGACCTCGGTTCCGCCGATCTGCTCGGGCGACATGTAGTGCGGGGTGCCCATGGCGATGCCGGTGCCGGTCAGCCGGACGGTGAAGCCGACGTCGTGGCCGAGCCGGGCGATGCCGAAGTCGCAGATCTTCACCGTGCCGTCGGTCAGGCGCATGATGTTCGCCGGTTTCAGGTCGCGGTGCACGATGCCCTGCCGGTGGGTGTAGGCGAGGGCGGCGGCGACCTGTTCGGCGATCTCGACGATGTCCGGGACGGCCAGCGGCCGGTGCTCGTCGTCCAGCAGCCGGCTGAGGTCGCGCCCGTCGAGCAGTTCCATGACGAGGTAGAGCACGCCGTCGCACTCGCCGAAGTCGTGGACGACGGTCACCCCGCGGTGCTGCAGCGCGGCGGCCAGTTCGGGGCGCACCTTGTCGAAGTAGGCCGCGAGTTCCGCCCGGCCGGCGGGCACGGTGTCCGGGTCCAGGCCCACCAGGCGGGCGCTTTCGCGGTGTTCGGCGATGTAGCGGTCGGCCTGGGCGTCGGTGAGCGGGAAGCCGGAGCGGCGCAGCACGTGCAGATAGGAGTCGATCTCGGCGCAGTGCACCCACAGCAGCAGCTCGGGGGTGTCGATCCGGTAGCTCTCCCCCGTCTCCGGGTCGGTCGCCGAGAGCATGCCGTGGATCCTCCGCACCCGGGCGCCGGCCTTCTCGGCGGCCCCGGTCGTCCCGTACGTCGTCGTCCCGACGAAGCCGGCCGTGCGCAGCAGCCGGCCCCAGGCGTCACGCCGGAAGTCGGAGTTCTGCAGCACGCCGCGCACCGCGCGCGGATGGAGGGCCTGCAGGTACAGCGCACGGATGCCGGCCACCCACATCATCGGGTCGCCGTGCATGTTCCATGTCACGGATCTTGGACCGAACAGCCCGGGATCGCCCACGTCTCAAGGCTCCCACGTCCGCGCGCCCGCATGTCAGCCCAGCGTCGCCATGAAGTCCGAGCAGGCGCGGGCCGTGGCCCGGCAGGCCTCGGCGGTCCGCTCGGCGCCCGGGTGCCGGTCGAAGACGTGCGCGCTCTCCAGGCAGACGGCCCGGCACCACTCCAGCTGGACGCGGATGCCGGCCTCGTCCTGGCTGTTCTGCTCGGACAGCATCCGGCAGGTGGCGTCGCAGACCTCCGCGCACATGATGCCCTTGCGCCGCAGGAGTTCCTGCTCCTCGCTTCCGCCCGGCTCCACCAGGCTCGCGCGCAGCGCGCACGTCCGGGCGCACTCCGTGCACGCCTGTGCGCAGGCGAAACGGTCCTCCAGGAACTGGATGAGTTCCCGCTGTTGCGAAGTCGTCGAAGATGGCGTAGTCACACCGCGCGGGTAGCCGGGGCCGCGGGCGCCAAACGCGGTGCCCCGAAGGCTTCCGGCCGTTTTCCGCCTCCCCCGCCGGGCACTCGTGCGGTCCGGGAGCGACCCGAGAGCGACCCGGGAACGAGGGGACGCGGACGAGATACGGAGGTGGATCCGTGCCCGGACGACAGGAGCTGCCGTCGACGCTGGAGCGCTCCCCCGAGGAGGCCCAGCACACCTGGATCAAGGCCCACGACTCCGCGGTGGAGGAGTACGGCGAGGGCGAGCGGGCGCACCGGGTGGCGTACGGCGCGCTCAAGCACAAGTACGAGAAGGTCGGCGACCACTGGGAGCGCAAGGAGGGCGGCCGCAAGGGCCCCTCGGACCCGCAGTCCGCCCGGCCCCGCGGGCAGGGCGGGCGCAGTGGCGAGGGCGTCGACGAGAGCGCGTCCAAGGAGCACCTGTACGAGGTGGCCAAGCGCCTCGGCATCGAGGGGCGCTCGAGGATGTCCAAGGGTGAGCTGCTGGACGCGATCCGCAAGGAGAACCGTTCGAAGACCCGGCAGGCACGCTCCGGGTGAGCGGGTTGGCGGCGGTGACCAGGAGTACTCGCGGGGGCATGATTACCGCATCGCTGGACATCGCCGCGACCCGGGGCTACGTGATCGGCATCTGGCCGTTCGTCGTCGCCCTCGGCCTGCTGGTCCTGCTGATCGGCGCCTTCTGGCTGGGTGTGCGCGTCCGCCGCCGCGAGCCCGCCCCACCGCGCCCGGAGGAGCAGCCGCGGCTGCCGGAGGGCGGTCCGGTGGGTGAGGTCCTGGAGAACCGCGAGCCCGACGAAGTGCCCAGGAGCCGTGACCGGCTGACCCCGCACCAGCTCAGGGAGCACGGCAACCTCGGGTCCCGCACGAGCCCGACGCGGACGCGTCCGCGCTGGAACGAGGGCAGCAGCGGCTCGTTCGGCAGCGGCGGGCCGGGCGGCCGCTGAGCCCGCCGGCCCGAAGGCGAGGCCGTCGCGTAGAGAGAGCGAGACCCATGGCCGCCGACCGCGACATCCTGCCCCTGCCCGACTACGACCAGCTGTCCCGCGGCTCCCTGGAGAGCCGCGTGCGCCCGCTGACCGCCGAGCAGGTCGAGGAGCTGCTCGCCCACGAGCGCACCCACGCCGACCGGCTGCCGGTCACCGAGGTGCCGGCCGCCCGCCTGGCGCAGCTCCAGGCGGGCGGCCGGCCGACCCAGGGCGACCCGGCCGCCCTGCGCCCCGAGCAGGGCGAGGGCCGCGCCGACTCCCCGGTGACCCCCGCGACCTCGCCGGAGCCGCTCGGCCCTCCACCGCACGGCACCCCGGACCAGCGGGGCAAGCCGAAGGGCAACCGCTCATGGACCGCTCGTGGACCACGTGGGCGGCCCGTGGAGCGGAGGTGACCCATGGTTTCCGACAAGCGGCGCACGGACATCCGTGCGCCGTGCTGTTGCGGTGGAGACCGGCGCGTTGCCGCCGGTCCCGCACCGACGGCAACGCTGCGGACAAGCTTCTGTCCCCGGTCCAGGGGAACCGGGTGCGAGGCGACGTCGTGCAAGTCCGGGTGCGCCGGGCGGGCCGGGTCGCGATGATGGGATGTGCGCGGCCGCGTGCCGGTCACCCTGGCTCGGAGAGGAGGCGCCCTCGCCATGTCACGTCCGACTCGGTCCTGTACGGCGTCGTCGTACGGCGCCGCTCCCGGAGACGGACGCCCGCGGCGGCCGCGTTGAGCGAGCGGGGGCCCGCCGAGCGCCCGACGACACACCTCGGGTGGGCCGTTGAGCTCTACCGGCGTGGCAAGCGGCTGGAGCTCATGCACCGGGCGATGGGGTTCGCCACGCTCTCCCTGGTCACCCTGGCGCCCCTGCTGATCGTGGTGGCGGCGCTCGATCCCCTGCACCACTCCGGGTTCGCGCTGTGGCTGGTGGACGGCATGGACCTGTCCGGCCGGTCCTCCAGGGTGCTCACGGAGGTCTTCAATCCGCCGGTCAAGGTGGCCGCCACCACCAGCGTGTGGGGTCTGGTGCTGCTCGTCGTGTTCGGCGTGTCCTTCGCGTCGAGCGTGCAGAACGCCTACGAGCGGATCTGGCGGCTGCCCTCCGGTCCGTGGCACCGGATCTGGCGCCAGGTCGTCTGGCTGATCGCGCTGATGGCGTACCTGTACGTGCAGGTGGTCACCCGCACCGTGCTCGAGGGGACGCACCGGATGCTGATGAGCGTGGGCGTGGGCGTGCTGTTCTTCTGGTGGGGTCCGCACTTCTTCCTCGGCCACCAGGTGCGCTGGCGGCTGCTGTTCCCCGGCGCCGTCGCCACCATGGTGGGCCTGGTGGGTCTGCGGGTCTTCTCGGACCTGGTGTTCACCCCGCTGATCGTGACCAACGCGGTCAGCTACGGGGCCATCGGCACCATCCTGGTGGTGGAGTCCTGGCTGATCGGCGTGGGGTTCGTCGTCTACGGCGGTGCGCTGGTCGGCCACCTGTTCTGCGACCGGATGGGGCACCTGCTGCGGCACGAGGAAGCCGGCGACGCATGAGCCCGTGCCCGGTGGGCACCCGGGCCGGGTCACATGATCCCCACGACATCGGCCAGGGAGGCTGCCATGGCGGCCGCGCAACGGTCCTACGACGAACAGGACGAGGCGCCCCTCGGCGGATACGCCGCGCTGGCGGCGGTGTTCGCGACGGGTGCGGCGCTGTTCGCCGTGACGGCCCGGCGCCGGGGCGTGCGCCTGCCCTACCGGGTTCCGCCGTGGGACGTCGTCCTGCTGGGCGGGGCGACGTTCAAGGCGTCCCGGCTGCTGACCAAGGACAAGGTCACCGGCTTCCTGCGCGCTCCCTTCACCCGCCGTACGGACGACCTCCCGGCCGGCGAGGTGATGGAGGAACCCCGTGGCACCGGCGTCCGCCGCGCCGTCGGCGACCTCGTGTCCTGCCCCTTCTGCACCTCCGTCTGGGTGGCCGGTGCCCTGACCGCCGGCTACGCCTGCGCTCCCCGCGCCGCCCGCCTCGTCTGTGCCGGCCTGGGCGCCGTCACCGTCGCCGACTGGCTTCAGTACGCCTGGAGCTTCACGGAACAGGAGGCGGAGGACTGAGGTGTGCGGGAGGCCGCCCGGGTGCGTACCGCCTCGACGGTCTCCCACTGCTTGTTCTCCTCCTGGTCGGTGCGGTCCGACCGGTGCGGTCCGGTCGGTGCGGTCCGGTCGGTGCGGTCCGGTCGGTGCGGCCTCAGGCGAATTCGAGGACCTCGCGGACCGGGCGGCGGGGACTGGCGAGACCGCCGGGGCCGTAGCCGAGGCGCAGCACCATCTGGACGTGGCCGCTGCCCGCCACCGGGTCGCGGGCCAGCAGGCGCAGGTCCGGGCTCTCCAGCGGGTGCGAGGTCAGTGCGGTGGCGAGGCACGCCGAGGTCGCCTCCAGCAGGACCCGTTCCAGCGCCTGGCCGGCGAGCAGCCACTCGGCCGGCGCGTCGCCGCGGGTGCTCAACAGGGCCAGCTGCGGGTTGCGTTCGAAGTCGGCGGCCCCCTGGTCGGCCACCGGCCGGCGGCCGGCGAAGTCGCGCAGCGGGGCCCTCCCGTCGCGGCGGTGGGGTCCGAAGGCGTACTCGGGGACGCCGTCGGCGGCGACGTCGGCCTCCGGGCCGAGCCGGGTCCAGCGCGTCAGGTCCTCCCTGGTGACGGGGTCCAGGGTTTCCCGGTTCTCCGCGTCACGGACCAGCTCCAGTACGGTTTCGGTGTGCCAGCGCCCCGGGAAGAGCAGCTCGGCACCCTCCCCGGCCGCCGCCGCCCGCAGTGCGGCGCGGACGTCCTCCGGGATCTCCCGCTCGGCGAACGGGTAGCGGCTGGTGTGCCGCCTGGAGATCGCCGGGTGCAGTCGTCGCAGATCGTCGTCGTCCGTCGTGGGTTCCGCGAGGTGCACCACGGCGAGCAGCAGCGGGTCCGCCGGATCCGGCAGCATCCGGACCCTGGGGGTGAGGCCGGCGTGCACGGCGGCGACCCGTAGGTTGAACAGCGCCGCTCCGCATCCGATGTACAGGGCCCGGTGGCCGGGGTCGGTCCGGTGCATGGCCCGCTGGAGGTCGGCGTGCATCAGGAGCAGAGCCTCGTCCGGCAGGAAGCGGAACCTCCAGGGCTGGGCGTTGTGCATGGACGGGGCTGCCGTGGCCTCGGTGACCAGCGTGGTCACCGTCCCGCTGTCGAGCCGTCGCATGGCCATCGCAACCTCCTCGGGCCGGGTGCCGTACGGCCGGCCGGAACTGTGCTGCCTCTGCGGCCCAGTCAACTCCTGCCGGGCCCTCGGCGCATGAGCCGACCGGCCCGGGGTGGGGCCGGCGATGGGGCCCTTCGGCCCGTCCGTCCCGTCTCTCCTGCCCGTCTCCCGGCGGTCGGCCGCCCTGCCGCGCGGGTCGCGGTCAGGTGGGGGGGATCACCGCGACCGGCGACACCGCGTGGCGCAGTACCGCGTCGGTGACCGGTCCGATGTGCGCGCCGAGCGCGCCCTGCCGGACCGTCCGTCCGACGACCAGCAGCGCGGCGTCCGTCGAGGCGTCGACCAGGTGGGCGCCGGCCTGGCCGATCGCGGCCTGGGCGGTCACCGGCACGCCGGGGAACTTCTCCTGCCAGGGGCGGAGCACGTCGCCGAGCGGAGCGGTCACGGAGTCCGTCCCCGCGAGGCCGGCGCCGTCGGTGGGCCCGTCCTCCGGGCCACGGCCGTGGACGACGCGGAGGGCGGTGCCGCGCCGCGCGGCGGCCTCGAAGGCGAACGCGAATACGGTGTCGTCGGGACTGTCCAGGTCCACGCCGACGACCACATCGCCGCCGGCGCTGCCGCCCGCTGCCGGCTCCTGGCTCTCCTCCTCCGGCTTTCCGGTGCCGGCGGCGCGGACCAGTACAACCGGCCCCTCCGCCCGCGCCACCACCTTCCGGGCCACGGAACCGAGCAGGAAACCGGCGGCCCTGCCCGGGCCGCGCGAGCCGAGCACCAGCAGCTCGCCGTCCGTCCCCGCGGTCACGAGGGCCGTCGCGGGATCCCCGGGGATGCGGTCGGTGATGACCTCGAGCCCGGGGTGACGGCGCGACAGGCGGGCCCGGGCGTCGGTGAGCAGGCGCGCGGACCTCTTGGGGTCCGGCGGGATGGCCACGCCCGCGAGGGACGCGTACGGGACGATCAGCTGTTCCCAGGCGTGCACGAGCCGCAGCGGCACACCGCGCAACAGGGCCTCATGGGCGGCCCAGTCGGCCGCGGCGAGGCCGACGCGGCTGCCGTCGAGGCCGACGACGACGGGACGGACAGGGGTGGTCGACATGGCAGCGGCCTCCTTGAGCGGCCTCCTTGAGTGGATGCCTCCACTCTCGCCGTCGGCCCCCTGCCGCAGGAGGGTCCAAGGTCCCCGACGGAGGAGCCGATCGGCCGCTCGGTGATCTCACCAGGGCTGCTCGTCGGCCAGGTCGGGTTCGAGCAGGGGGCGGCGGGGCGGTCCCGCGAGGGAGCTGTGGACGTCCACCACGCCCTCGACGGAGCGTGCCAGGCGTAGGGCGAGCGGGGTCAGGGAGGTGTCCTGGACGCGGCCGGTGAGGGTGACGACGCCCTCGCGCACGGTCACGCGGATCGACTCCGGCGGGGCCGGGAACGGGGCGGCGGCAAGCCGGCGGCGGACCTCCTCGGCGATGTCCTCGTCGCTCCGGAGGAAGACCTTGAGCAGGTCGGAGCGGCTGACGATGCCGGTGAGCACGCCGTCGTCGTCGACGACCGGCAGGCGCTTGACGCCGCGATGGGCCATGAGGCGGGCCGCCCGGCCCAGGCCGGCGCCGGGGTGGACGGTGACGGCTGGGGCGGTCATCAGCTCCTCGGCGGTCGCGGCCCCCGCCCTGGCCTCCTCCACCGGGCGCCACACCTGGCCGGGCAGGTCCGGCTCGCCGGCGCGGAACTCCTCCTTGCGCAGCAGGTCGGCCTCCGAGACGACGCCGATCACCCGGCCGCCGCCGTCCAGCACGGGCATCGCGCTGACGCCCCACCGCTCCATCGTCCGCACGATCTCCTTGAACGTCGCACCGCCGGCCAGGGCGACGACGGTACGGGTCATCACGTCACCGACGGTGTACTGGGAATCCTGCATGGCGTCCTCCGGCGGGTCCGGTCGAAAGATCAGAGGAGTGCATCGAGACCGTACATGCTGCGCCCGCCGACCAGTTCGCGGCCCGCGACCAGCTCCGGCTCGATGCGGACGAAGGCCTCCCGGGGCCAGGGCACCCAGGAACGCGGACCGCTCACCGCCAGCCGCCGCCGCTCGGCCGGATCGGTCACCACCGAGGCGGGACCGGTGACCACCACACTCCACCCCGACCGCGCCACCGCGTCCACCTCGTCGGCCTCGAACGCCACCACCGCCCCCTCGACCGCCCGCACCAGCTCGGAGTCGGCCGAGGTGCGCAGCAGCACCGCACCATCGCCGTCCAGGGCGAAGTTCACCGGCAGCACCGCCGGCAGGGCGTGCCGCGTGTGGACGACACGGCCCACCGGCACCTTGGCCAGCAGCCGCAGACACTCCTGCCGGTCCAGCTCACGGAACCCGTCGTTGCGATACATCAGCCATCCGTCTTTCCACCCGGCACGGCGAGCCCAACACGGCGGGCACGACCGTGGTTGCGTACCCCCATCCTCCGGCGCCCCGGACCGAAGGACGAGGGCCGTCGGTCCCGATCTGCTCAGGCCAGGAATCTCAGCCGAACCTGGCGGTGGGGGCCTCCCCCCGTGCTGATGGATCTGACACCCACGGAGTTCGAGCACCTCATCAGACAGTTGTTCGAAGCCATCGGCCCGGACACCGTGAACACCCAACCATCGAGCGACGAGGGTGTGGACGCAGTCGCGATGAGCACCGACCCCATCATGGAGGGGCTGTGCGTCGTACAGGTGAAACGCACCAAGAACGTGGGGCCGTTCGAGACCGTCTCAGCGCTCGCCGGCGTGGTGGAGCACAAGCGTGCGGCCAAGGGCATCCTGGTGACGACTTCCTGGTTCGGCCGGGCCAGCGAGGCGTTCGCCAACGAGCACGGGCGACTGGAACTCTTGGACGGGGCGAACCTGGTGCATCTGTTCAAGGAGCACATGAACCTCGACGTCCTCCCCGGTCCGGTGCCGCCGAAGCGACGCCCTCGGTAGGCATCGCACCCTGGGCGCAGATCGCGAGGCTCATAGCCCTGCTGCTGGAGTGCTCGTTACGCGTGAAGAAGCTCGTTCAGCGCGTGACACGCCTGCTCCGCGACTGCCCGCACAGCGCACCACCACGCCGATCAGACGATCCGCTCCGGGACATCACCGACAGTGAACTTCCTGCCCAAACACCTCCACGAGCTCCAGGCCCACAACCGCGCCGACCAGCAGAACCCGCAGCGGCAACGGTTCTATGCCTCCCGCTCCGGCATCGAGGGCATGAACGAGCTCGTCAACGGCCACCGGATGCGCCGCTGCCGGGTGATCGCCACCACCGACCCGCTCGGCCGTACCACCGCCTTCACCTACGACGAGAACGGCCGCCTCATATCGACCGTCCGGCCCGACGGCAGCCAAATCGCCATGAAGCCACGGAAGTTCGGCAGGTATACGGAGCTCCTCGGTCCGGACGGAGCACGATGGCTCCAGGAGTACGACGAGCGCGGCAATCGGGTCGCCGTCACCGACCCCGCGGGCGGGATGACTCGTTTCACCTACAACGCTCGGGGATGCCTGGCGTCGGTCACCGACGCGCTCGGGGCCGTCACCACGGTGCAGTGCGATGCCGGAGGCCTGCCCGTCCAGGTCACCGACCCGGCCGGCGGAACCACCCGCCTGGAGCGCGACGCCCTCGGCAACATGATCCGCGTCACCGGCTCCACCGGCGGTGTCACCTGTCTCGAGTGGGACGTGGACCGAAATCTGGTGCGCCGGGTGGCTCCGGACGGCACCACCGAGTCGTGGACCTACGACGGGGAGGGCAACCAACTCACGCACACCGACCCCATCGGCGGGGTCTCCCGCTTCGAGTACACCCACTTCGACCTGCTGGCGGCCCGTACCCATCCGGACGGCGCCCGGTACGCATTCGCGTACGACGCCGACCTGCGGCTCGTTCAGGTCACCAACCCGGACGGCGCACGGTGGAGCTACGAGTACGACGCGGCCGGTCGCATGGTCGCAGAGACCGACTTCGACAGCCGGACCCTCCTCTGTCATTTCGGCTCCGCCGGACAACTCGTCTCCCGCACCGACTCGCTCGGCCAAACCATCTCCTTCGAGCGCGACCAACCGGGACGGGTGCTCCGGAAGGACGCCGACGGGCAGGTGACCACCTACGGCTACGACCGGGCCGGGCGCCTCCTGCATGCGTCGGGTCCGGACAGCGAACTCCTCTACGTGTATGACCGCCGGGGGCGGGTCAAGTCGGAGCTCGTCGACGGCCACACCATGAGTTACGCGTACGACGCCTTGGGCCGCCGCACCCGCCGCACCACACCCACCGGCCATGTCACCACCTATGGGTACGACGCCGATGGCCGTCCCGAGCGCATGACCGCCGGTGGAAGTCCGGTCGTCTTCACCCATGACGTCGCGGGCCGGGAGACGACCCGGGCATTCGGTGACATCGACGGCGCCCTCACCATCACCTCTGCCTGGGACGAGGCCGGGTGCCTGGCCGCCAAGCACCTGATCGCCGGCGGCCGCACGCTCAACCACCGTGCCTACTCCTGCCGCGCGGACGGCCACCTCAGCTCCGTCACCGACCAGTTGTCGGGCACCCGCGTCTTCGGCCTGGACGCGGTCGGCCAAGTCACCGCCGTCCGCGCGCAGGGCTGGACCGAGCGGTACGCCTACGATGCACGCGGCAACCAGACTGAAGCGTTCTGGCCCGCCTCACACCCCGGGAACGAGGCCGCCGGACCGCGGACCTACGCCGGTTCGACGATTACCCGTGCCGGAGCCGTCCGCTTCGAGCACGACGCACTGGGCCGCATCACCCTGCGCCAGAAGCACCGTCCGTCCCGCCGGCCGGACACCTGGCGCTGCACATGGGACGCCGAGAACCGCCTCACCTCGGTGATCACCCCGGACGGAACCCGCTGGCGCTACCGCTACGACCCCCTGGGCCGCCGCATCGCCAAGCAGCGCCTGGCCGACGACGGTGAGAGCGCGGCAGAGGAGATCCGGTTCTCCTGGGACGACATGACCCTCTGCGAGCAGACCATTCACCAGCCGGACCTCCAGAACACGGTCGCCCTCAGCTGGGACCACCGGTCCGGTGTCCCCCTCTCGCAGACCGAGCGCATCCTGACCGCGGACGCTCGCCAGGAGGAGATCGACCGGCGGTTCTTCGCCATCGCCACCGATCTCGTCGGAACGCCCACCGAGTTGATCGGCCAGGACGGCGTCATCGCGTGGCGCACCCGCACCACCCTCTGGGGCGCCACCGCTTGGACCAGCTCCAGCACGGCCTACACCCCCCTGCGCTTCCCCGGCCAGTACTACGACCCGGAAACCGGCCTCCCCTACAACCTGTTCCGCCACTACGATCCGGAAACCGCCCGCTACCTCACCCCGGACCCCCTCGGCCTGGCTCCCGCGCCCAATCCCGTCACCTATGTCCGCAACCCTCACACCTGGTCCGACCCCCTCGGGCTCAGCCCTTGTCCTCGCGGTGAGAAGGGCAACCCGTTCGACAACCGCGCGGACGCGGAAAAGGCCGCCTTCGAACTCGCCGGTGTGCGTTACGGCGAGGAACCGATTGCCGAGTGGGTCGTCACCGGGGACAGGCACCTCAAGCACGCACCGGGATACGTCTATTCGCCGGACCCGGCGCATTGGGGGAACTTCCGGCAATTCGAGACGGACAACGGATCACGTGTGGTCGTCGAGCACACCCATGATCCGGCAGGCCCGCACTTCCATGCCGGCAAACCGAAGACCGACGACACGAGGAGCCTCGTCAACTTCGGCTGGGACAACTCCCAGGTGCAGCGGCCCGACGGCACCGTCGGCTACCCGGAGTCCATGGAGAGGTATGGAAAGATAAACAAACCGGGTGGCGATCATCACCTTTTCTACATGGGCGACTGAACGCGGCGGGATCGACGAAGGGGCAGGGGCCATGGATGACCGACGGACGCCGCAATGGCTGGAAACCCTCGGGCGTTGCGGCCTCCATGTGGTGAAGGAGACGGCACAGGAGGGCCCGCCTGTGAAAGCCGCCCTCTACGCGGTCAACGGAGTCGAGGTCGAGCCGGTCGTCGCGATCCCCGCTTCCGGCCCCCGCGCCCTCGATGAACTGGACCAGCAGTGGCATCATTACGCCGCACTGGCTCCGCTGTACGGGGAGAACGGCGAGTTCCTCGTCATCCCGCCCGTACCGGGCGGGAGTGAGGTCGGCTGGGTACGCGTAACAGACCGGGTCGGCAAGAACCTTCCGTCGCGCATCGCCGAAGTGATGGGCTCCCCCGAGTTCATCGCCGTTTCGGTGGACGGCCGCCATCTGTGCGCCGCCTCGGTCGAGGAGTACGACTACTGGGTGGTCGTGCACGACTTCTGAGGCTTCCGCCTCCGCGCTTTCGCCGTGGTCGGCCGGGCGTCGTCCGCCGGTGGCCCGACGAAGTCACACCGGCCGGTGGAACACCTGCATCGTGTCCGCCAACCTGCGTCAGGGCCCCCCGTTGGCTTTCCCTGCGCCGCGCAGTGTACTCATCTCGTCCGGACGGTCTCGCTGGTGAAACGATCGCCTTCTCCGGCTCGCCCTGACACACCAGGCATTCGGCCCCCGAGATGACGCGCCCGGCGTCCCGGTGGCCTGTTCCTCGGCCCGGACCCTCACCTCCAAGAAGCCAACGGCACGGTCAGGGCATGCTCCGACCCGTCCTCGACGAGCAGGGCTCACAGTTCCAGCCTCGCGTCCCTGCCGGGCCACCAGGACGGCAGGTTGCCCGGCAAGCCCGGCGAACACGACGCCGTCCACCAGCACGTACTTTCTGACCGGAGCGGCTGCCTCGTCCACGCGGCCTGGGCGCTTCAGGAACGTGGCATGAACGGTCAGCCGAGGAAACTCAGCCGCACCTGACGGTTGGGATTGTCCCGGTTGGTGTCGACCAGGCACACCGACTGCCAGGTGCCCAGCTCCAGGCGGCCGGCGAGGACCGGGATGGTCGCGTGGGGCGGCACGAGGGCGGGCAGGACGTGGTCGCGGCCGTGGCCGGGGCTGCCGTGGCGGTGCTGCCAGCGGTCGTCGGCGGGCAGCAGGGTGTGCAGGGTGGCGAGGAGGTCGTCGTCGCTGCCGGAGCCGGTCTCGATGATCGCGATGCCCGCGGTCGCGTGCGGCACGAACAGGTTCAGCAGGCCGTCGCGGCCGCCCGCGGTCTCCTTGAGGAAGGCCTCGCAGTCGCGGGTGAGGTCGACGACCGTCTCCCGGGAGCCGGAGGCCACGTTCAGGACTCGGGTGGTGAAGGCTTGTGACATGCTCCCATCCTCGTCGATCCCCGGGCGAGAGCAGGAAGATCCGCGCCCGAGGCACGGTTGGTACGGGCATGGACAAGACACGCGAAGTCGACGTGGTCGTCGTGGGCGCCGGTCAGGCGGGGCTGTCCGCCGCCCATCACCTGCGGCGCACCGGGTCCGAACCGGACCGCGACTTCGTCGTGCTCGACCGCTCCCCCGGTCCGGGCGGAGCCTGGCAGTTCCGGTGGCCGACGCTGACGTACGGCAAGGTGCACGGGATGCACTCGCTGCCGGGGATGGAGCTGACCGGCGCCGATCCCGCGCGGCCCTCGTCGGAGGTCGTCGCCGGGTACTTCGCCGACTACGAGCGCGCCTTCGACCTGCGGGTGCGGCGGCCGGTGGACGTAAGGGCGGTCACGGACGGGCCCGGCGGGCGGCTGCTCGTCGAGACCTCCGACGGCACGTGGACGGCGCGGGCCCTGATCAACGCGACCGGCACCTGGGGGCGGCCGTTCCGGCCGCGGTACCCGGGGCAGGAGACCTTCCGCGGGCGGCAGCTGCACACCGCGCAGTACGCCGGTCCCGAGGAGTTCGCCGGACAGCGGGTGGTCGTGGTGGGCGGCGGCGCCTCCGGCACCCAGCACCTGCTGGAGATCGCCCCGTACGCGGCCGCCACCACCTGGGTGACCAGGCGCCCGCCGGTCTTCCGCGAGGGGCCGTTCGACGAGAACGCGGGCCGCGCCGCGGTCGCGCTCGTCGAGGAGCGGGTGCGGCAGGGGCTGCCGCCCGGGAGTGTCGTCTCGGTGACGGGCCTGCCGCTGAACGACGCCGTCCGGCAGGGGCTGCGGGACGGCGTCCTGGACCGGCGGCCGATGTTCGACCGGATCACGCCGGACGGTGTGCGGTGGGCGGACGGCCGGCACGTGGCGGCCGACGTCATCCTGTGGGCGACCGGCTTCCGGGCCGTGCTCGGCCATCTGGCGCCGCTCGGGCTGCGCGAGCCGGGCGGCGGCATCCGTGTCGACGGCACGCGGGCGGTCGCCGATCCCCGGGTCCATCTGGTCGGCTACGGCCCCTCGGCGAGCACCGTGGGCGCCAACCGGGCCGGGCGCGCGGCCGTCAGGGACATCGGGCGCCTGCTGGCCGGGGAGGAGCCGGGGAAGGGACCGGCCGTCGCGGCGTGAGGCGCCGCGGCCCGGCTCACTTCGTCGACTGCGGGCTGTAGCTCCTCCGGCTCGCGTGGAACTCGGCGACGTTGCGCTGGTGTTCGGCGTAGTCGGCGGTGAAGCGGGTGTCGCCCGGCTTGACCGTGACGAAGTACAGCCAGTCGCCCGGTGCGGGGTTGATCACGGCCCGCAGGGCGTCCTCGCCCGGGTTGTCGATGGGCGTCGGCGGCAGCCCCATGCGCTGGTAGGAGTTGTACGGGCTGTCCGCCTGGATGTCGTTCGCGCTCGTGCGGGCCCCGGTGCGGTCGAGGGCGTAGTTGAGGATGGAGTCCATCTGCAGCGGCATACCGCGCTCCAGCCGGTTGAAGACGACTCGTGCCACCTTCGCCATGTCGGCCTTCGTGGCGGACTCGGCCTGGACGATGCTGGCGATGGTGACCGCCTGGTACATGTTCATGGAGTTGCGCTGCGCCCCGGCGGCGATCGGGGCTCCGTTGAACTTCTTGTCCGCGGCGTCGACCATGGCGGACAGCAGGGACTGCGGGGTGGCCTTGTCGTCGACGGGATACGTCGCCGGGAAGAGGTAGCCCTCCGGGTTGCCCTCGGCGGCGGCCGGGAGCTTGAGGGGGGCCTTGGCGAGCGACTGCTTCGTGGTGCCGGCGGGCAGGGCGAGGACCTTGTCGATCGCGGCGTAGACCTGGCCGGCCCGCCAGCCCTCGGGGATCACCAGGGTGCGGGGGCGCGTCGGTCCGCCGCTGCGGCCGTCGCTGGCCAGGGTCAGCAGCGGCACCGCCACGGCGGTGCCGGCCAGGACGGCCCCGGACACGATCAGGGCCAGTCGGCCCCGGCGCGTCAGCCGGATCGTTCTCCGTGACGGAGTGTTCGTCTGCATGCGGGCACGGTAACCCGCACACCGCCGCAAACCTGGCATATCTTCAGCCTGTCGGTCCGGTCTGCCCTGACGGCTCGCCGACCGGGCTCGCCCGCTCAGCTCGTCGGCTCAGCTCGTCGGCTCAGCTCGTCGGCTCCAGTTGCGCGTCCCGGCGGACCAGTGCGGCGTAGCGTCCGTCGAGGTCCAGCAGTTCCTGGTGGGTGCCCTGTTCGGTCACCCGCCCGCGGTCGAGGACCACGATCTGGTCGGCGCCGCGGACGGTGGACAGCCGGTGCGCGATGGTCAGGGTCGTCCGGTTGGCGGACAGGGCGTCGATGGCCTCCTGCACGGCGGCCTCCGTACGGGTGTCCAGGGCGCTGGTCGCCTCGTCGAGGATGAGGACCGGCGGGTCGCGCAGGATGGTGCGGGCGATGGCCAGGCGCTGCTTCTCGCCGCCGGAGAAGCGGTGGCCGCGCTCGCCGACGACCGTGTCGTAACCGTCGGGCAGGGCCGCGATGTGGTCGTGTATCTGCGCCGCCTTCGCCGCCGCCCGCAGTTCCTCGTCGGTGGCGTCCGGTTTGGCGAAGCGCAGGTTGTCGGCGACCGAGGCGTGGAAGAGGTACGTCTCCTGGGAGACGACGCCGACGGCGCGGGCGAGGGTGTCGAAGTCGAGGTCGCGCACATCGACCCCGTCGAGGGTGACGCGGCCGCCCGTCACGTCGTAGAGCCGGGGCACCAGGTACCCGAGGGTGGACTTGCCGGCGCCGGTCGGGCCGACGATCGCGAGGCTGGAGCCCGCGGGGACGGTGACGTCGATGCCGTCGAGGATCGGGCCGCTGTCGTCGTCGTAGTGGAAGGCGACGTCCTCGAAGCGGACCTCGCCCTCGATTCGGTCGAGGTGGACCGGCCGCTCGCGTTCGGTGATGTCGACGGGCAGGTCCAGGTACTCGAAGATGCGCTGGAAGAGCGCGAGCGAGGTCTGGATCTGCACGCCGGTGGAGAGCAGGCCGACGGTCGGCCGGAACAGGCCCTGCTGGAGCGAGACGAAGGCGACGAGCGTGCCGATGGAGACCTCCGGACCGCCGAGCTGGAGGGCGATGCCCGCGGTCCAGTAGATGACGGCCGGCATGGCGGCCATGACGATGGTGATGACGGCCATGCGCCAGCGGCCGGCCATGTTCGACCTCACCTCGAGGCCGACCAGGCGCTCGGACTCCTCGGCGAAGGACGCGGTCAGCGAGTCGGAGCGGCCCATCGTGCGGCCGAGCAGGATGCCGCTGACGGACAGCGACTCGGTGACCGTGGCGGCCATCGCGGCCATCTGCTTCTGGCGCTGGGTGGTGATCTTCTTGCGCTCGTTGCCGACGCGGCGGCTGATCCACACGAACACCGGGAGCAGAACCAGGGAGACGATCGTCAGCCGCCAGTCCAGGGCGACCATCGCGACGATCGTGGCGACCACACTGGTGAGGTTGGACACCAGGGAGGTGGCGGTGGAGGTGACGGTGGCCTGCATGCCGCCGATGTCGTTGGCGATGCGGGACTGCACCTCGCCGGTGCGGGTGCGGGTGAAGAAGGCGAGGGACATGCGCTGCAGCCGGCCGTAGACGGCGGTGCGCAGGTCGTGCATGACCCGCTGGCCCACGGTCGTGGAGATCAGCGTCTGCAGTACGCCGAACACGCTCGTGAGAACGGCGCCGAGGATCATGCCGAGCGCGAGCAGGCTCAGCAGACCGGTACGGCCCTGCGGGATCGCGACGTCCAGGGTTTCCTTCAGCAGGAAGGGCGTGGCGACGGAGACCAGCGAGGAGGCGCCGACCAGCAGGCCGACGATCGCGAGGCGGCCCCGGTAGGGACGGAAGAGCCTCAGGATGCGGCGGACCTGCCGGGGTTGGCCCTTCGCGTCGGCCGGCGGTGTCCAGGCGGTTTGGTGGTCGGGGTGCATGAGCTCCTACGAGGTGGGCGGGCGCCGGCCGACGGGCGCGGCCGGCGATGACTCACGGATCCTAGCTCATTGTTACCTATACTCACAATGAACAAGATCCTGATATGGTGCCCGCATGAGCTCCCCCGACCCCGACGGCCTGCTCGCCGAGCAGTTGCTGCGGCTCACCCGCCGGGTGCACCGCATCCAGAAGCGCCACCTGGAACAGCACGCCCTGGGCATCACGCCGGCCCAGTCCCGGCTGCTGCGCACCCTGGCACACTTCGGCGAGCCGCCCCGCATGGCGGATCTCGCCGAGTCCCTGGAGGTCGTGCCGCGCGCGGTGACCACGCTCGTGGACGGACTGGAGGCGAGTGGCAAGGTGCGCCGGGTCCCCGACCCGGCCAACCGCCGGGTCATCCGGATCGAGCTCACCACCGAAGGGCGCGGGGCGCTGCGTGTACTGCACGGCGCGCGCCGGGCCGCCGCGGAGGAGATCCTGGAACCCCTGACGGAGGAACAGCGCGAGGCGCTCGGCGAACTGCTGGACACACTGGTGGGCACGGTGCCCACGCAGGGGCGTCGCCGACGCCACTGAAACGTGCGCGGTGGGGACGCGAACACCGCCGGCCGAGAGCTCGGCGCATGGGCAGCCAGTGTGACGGGAGCGCGTCACCGCGGCTCTTCCCGCCGGCCGTACCGCCGGTCCCATGGGGCCGCTCTACAGCCGCAAGTGGGCCCTGTCGCCCATCACGATGACGGGCTTGTCCTTCGGGTCGAGCGTGCGCAGCAGGTATTCCATCGCGGACTCCGGGACGCTGACGCAGCCCAACGTGCCGTCCTCGTGGTCCACGTGGAGCCAGATCCCGCCGCCCTTGGACTGCCCCAGGGGGCGGGTCGGGTCGTCCGGGCGCGTGCCGCGCAGGCGGTTGTAGTCGATGGCGATGACGTAGTCGAAGTCGTGCCAGTGCGCCTCGTCCCAGTAGTAGGGGGAGATGAAGGTCTCGTCGTCCTGGGTGTAAGGGAACCTGGTGCCCGGGTCCTCGAGGAATCCGCCGGCGTCGGAGAGCGTGAACACCCCGACGGGGCTGCGCTCGTCGCCTTCCCGATGGTTCGTGGTCCAGCCCTGCTTGCCGTTGTGCGACGGCCAACTGCCCGACTGCTGCCACAGGGTGCCGCGTTTTTGATACAGCACCAGTGTCGAGTCCGGGGAGTCCCTGTGGTCGCCGTAGACCACCACAACTTGCCGTGTACCGAGGGGGATCCGCTGCCACAGCCGTTCTCCGATGCCCGATATCCGGGACGGGGCCCCGGGAAGGCCGGGCCGGGCGGTCCCTGACGGCCCGCCGGGTCTGGGGCCCTCGCGGCGGTGGACCTCCGTCTGGGTCCCGCCGCACGCGGCCACTGCCGCCAGAAGGAAACCGCAGGCCGCCGCAGCGGCCATCGCATGTTTTGTGCCGCCACTCTGCATGTCTCCCATCGTCGCCACGACACGCCGGGTGATCTACTCGAATTGGCCCAAACAGCCTTACTTCCTTCCTATTGGAGCATTCGGCTTCTCCGGCGCCGGCCCGCGCTCCACGGCGCGCGGAAGGAAAACCGCTTGCTTTCGACTACTTGACGACGCGACCCTGTCACGGTCTGTCCGCCGGCCGGCGGCAACTGCTCCGCCCTGACACGAGCCACTGGGACCTCATGCAGATTCAAGACCTTCCGTATCCCGACCCCGGTGTGCCGGACGCCCGCTCGGGTCCCCGACTCCTGTGGTGGCTGGGACGGAACCAACTGGGCGGGCAGTCGAGAGCGCTGGCCTGGGGGCTGCTGCACTTCGCCTCGGTCGCCGCTCTGCCGTTCTGCGTCGGCCTCGCCGTCCAGGCGGTCGTCGACCGCTCGGGCTCCCGGCTCGCCCTGACCGGTGGGCTGCTGGCGCTGGCCTGCGCCGGCAACGCGCTCGGCGACACCTTCCTGCACCGCGCCGCGGTCACCAACTGGATCACCGCGGCCGCCCGCGTCCAGCAACTGCTCGCCCGCAAGGCCGCCGAGCTGGGCTCCGCGCTGACCCGGCGGGTGGCCGCGGGCGAGGTGGTCGCCGTCTCCACCGGAGACGTCGAGAAGATCGGCTGGTTCGTGGAGGCCGTGTCCCGGTTCACCGCGGCCGCGGTCACCGTGGTGCTGGTCTGTACCGCCCTGCTCGTGTACCAGCCGGCGCTCGGCGTGGTCGTCGTCGTGGGCCTGCCCGCGCTGGCGCTCGCGGTGCTGCCGCTGCTTCCGCGCGCGACCCGGCGCGCCGACGTGCAGCGCGAGAAGGCGGGCCGCGCCACCGAACTGGCCTCGGACACCGTCGCCGGACTGCGGGTGCTGCGCGGCATCGGCGGCGAGGAGCTGTTCCTCGACCGCTACCACCGCGCCTCCCAGGAAGTGCGGCACGCGGCCGTCCGCAGCGCCCGCATGTGGTCCCTGATCTCCGCGATCCAGGTACTGCTGCCGGGCCTGCTGCTGATCGCGGTCGTCTGGTACGGCGTCCACCTGGCCCGCACCGGCCGGATCACCGTGGGTGAACTCGTCACCGTCTACAGCTCCGTCATGATGCTCACCTATCCCTTGCGGCACTTCGAGGAGATCGCCATGGCGTACTCCTTCTCCCGCCCGTCGGCCGGGCGGGCCGCCCGGGTGCTCTCCCTGGAACGGACCACCGACGGAACCGGGACACGGGCGGCCGGCGCGCCGTCGGGCGACCTGTACGACCCGGCGACCGGGCTGCGCGCGCCCGCCGGACTCCTGACCGCCGTGGTCTGCGGCGACCCGGACGCGGCGGGCCGGCTGGCCGAACGGCTCGGCGGCCACCCCACCGAGCCGGGTACGCCGGTACTGCTGGCCGGCGTACCGCTCGACGAACTGCCGCTCGACTCCGCCCGCACGGCCGTCCTGGTCCAGGGCAAGGACCCGGTACTGCTCTCCGGTTCGCTGCGCGAACTGCTCGACGTGCCCGCCTCGGGGAACGTCTCCGCCGGGGAGGCGCTCGCCGCCGCCCAGTGCGGCGACGTCCTGGAGGCACTCGCGCAGGCGTCGCCTGCCGCCGGGGATCCGATGGACGTCCGTGTCACCGAGCGCGGCCGGTCCCTCTCCGGCGGCCAGCGCCAGCGTCTGGCTCTGGCCCGGTCGCTGATCACCGACCCGGAGGTGCTGGTCCTGGACGAGCCGACCTCCGCCGTCGACTCGCACACCGAGGCGCGGATCGCGCAGGGCCTGCGGAACCTGCGGACCGGCCGCACCACGGTGGTGTTCACCTCCTCGCCGTTGCTGCTGGACCGTGCCGACCGGGTGGTGCTGGTCCACGAGGGCACGGTCGCCGCGGTCGGTGCGCACCGCGACCTGGTGCGCACCGAACCCCGGTACCGCGCGGTGGTGACCCGGGAGACGGACGAGGAGCTCGCCGTGCACGACATGATCCGGGGCGCCGGCGGGCCGGGGACCGCACCGGCCGGTCCGCCGGCCGACGAGGCGGTCCTGCGGGGCGCCAAGGAAGAGAGGGAAAGGATGGAGGAGACCGCATGATCGGCGTGGCACCCCCGGCGTACGACCCGGCGGCCCCGGCGACGGCCGGCACCCTGCCCGTCGGCTCCGCCGCGACCGTCCGCGCCTACGTGACCGAGCTGCTGCGCCGGCACCGCGGCGCCTTCCTGCTGCTCGTCACCGTCAACACGGTGGCCGTGCTCGCCTCCATGGCCAGCCCCTGGCTGCTGGGTGGCCTGGTCGAGCGGGTGTCGCACGGCACCCGGGAGTTGCGTCTGCCCCTGACCGCGGGGCTGTTCGTGCTGGCGCTGCTCGTCCAGGCCGTGTTCGTACGGGAAGTGCGGCTGCGCGGAGCGATGCTGGGCGAGCGGATGCTGGCCGACCTGCGCGAGGACTTCCTCGTCCGGTCGGTCGGGCTGCCGCCGGGCGTACTGGAGCGGGCGGGCACCGGCGACCTGCTCTCCCGCATCACCACCGACATCGACCGGCTCGCCAACGCGATGCGCGAAGCCGTGCCGCAGCTGGCGATCGGAGTGGTGTGGGTGGCACTGCTGCTCGGCGGTCTGGTCCTCACCGCGCCGCCGCTCGCCGCTGCCGTGCTGCTGGCCCTGCCGCTGCTGCTGATCGGCTGTCGCTGGTACTTCCGGCGGGCGCCGTCCGCCTACCGCTCGGAGGCCGCGGGCTACGCCGCCGTGGCCGCCGCGCTCACCGAGACCGTCGACGCCGGGCGCACCGTGGAGGCGCACCGCCTGGGCGAGCGCCGCGTCGCCCTGTCGGAACTCCGGATCAGGCAGTGGACGGCATGGGAGCGCTACACGCTCTGGCTGCGGTCGGTGCTCTTCCCGGTCATCAACATCACCCATGTGACCGTGCTCGCCTCCGTGCTGATGGTCGGCGGCGTGTTCGTCCTGCGGGGCTGGATCGGGGTCGGACAGCTGACCACGGGCGCGCTCATCGCGCAGATGCTCGTCGACCCGGTGGGGCTGATCCTGCGCTGGTACGACGAGTTGCAGGTGGCACAGGTGTCGCTGGCCCGGCTCGTCGGCGTCCGCGACATCGGACCGGACGCCGGGGACGCCTCGCTGACCCCTACCGGCCGGGACGTGCACGCGGACCGGGTGCACTTCGGCTACCGGGAGGGGGTCGACGTGCTGCGCGAGGTGTCCCTGAAGGTCGCCCCGGGCACCCGGCTGGCCCTGGTCGGCCCCTCGGGCGCCGGCAAGTCCACACTGGGCCGGCTGCTCGCCGGGATCTACGCGCCGCGGGAGGGCCGGGTCGCCCTCGGTGGCGCCGAGCTCTCCCGGATGCCCGCCGAACGCGTCCGCACCCACGTCGCCCTGGTCAACCAGGAGCACCACGTCTTCGTGGGCTCCCTGCGCGACAACCTGCTGCTCGCCCGCGCCGACGCCGTCGACGCCGAACTGTGGGCGGCGCTCGGCGCGGTCGACGCCGACGGCTGGGCACGTGCCCTGGAGGGCGGCCTGGACACCGAGGTCGGCTCGGGCGGCCTCGCCCTCACCCCGGCCCAGGCCCAGCAGATCGCCCTGGCCCGGCTGGTCCTGGCCGATCCGCACACGCTGGTCCTGGACGAGGCGACCTCGCTCCTCGACCCACGTGCGGCCCGGCACCTGGAGCGGTCCCTGGCCCGCGTCCTGGACGGCCGCACGGTCGTCGCCATCGCCCACCGGCTCCACACGGCCCACGACGCGGACGTCATCGCCGTGGTCGAGAACGGCCGCATCAGCGAGCTGGGCACCCACGACGACCTGGTCGCCGCGGACGGCGCATACGCGGCGCTGTGGCGGTCCTGGCACGGGTGAGCGGACGAGGGCGGCCCGCCGACTGCCCGGCCGGGGCGCGGGCCGGCGCCCGGAACGACAGCGCTCCGTGGCACGGCCGTCGCCGTACAGGGAGGCGGTCCCCGGGGACGGGGGTACGGGCCACGGCCTGCAGGACGGAGGCTGGTGTCGTGCCGTTGCGCGGGGACGAACAGGGGTGGAAGGCTGGAAGGCGGCAACGGCTCGGGGAGCGCCCGGGAACCGTCCGGTTCGCGCCGGGTGACGGCTGTGCCCCGCGCACCGGCAGCCGCCTGCCGGCCGCGGTGAGAACGGGCCCGTTCCCACCCCCTGGAGGTACCTGTGGACAACGCCGACGGATGGGGAGACGACGTCTACCAGCCCGATGCCGACTCCGAGGTCAAGGAAGACACGGGAGTGCTCGACTCGGAGGACACGCTGGAGTACGACGGTGTCGACGACCCCCTGGACCGTGGCTGGTCCCCTCCGGAACGACCGTGGGCGGTGGAGCACACCGGTGTGACCGCGGCCGAGCGCCGGCAGGGCGAGACCCTGGAACAGCGTCTCGCCGAAGAGCTTCCCGACCCGGCCGCCCCGGACGGCGACGACATGGGCGACTGCGAGGGCACCGACGGGGAACTCCTGGACAACGAGGTCGGCGCCGCCCGCTCCGGCCGCCTCGTCGCCCCCGACGAGGGAGCGCACGAGGACGAGGAGAGCGCGCTGATCGCCACCGACGTGGGCATCGACGGCGCGGCCGCCTCCGCCGAGGAGGCCGCGATGCACGTCGTCGACGAGGACACCCTGCACAGCTGACCCGGCCGCCCGCACGCCGTCGCCCTCTCCCCGGCCGCTCCCTCCCCCGCCGCACGAGGAGTTCCCATGCAGCAGGACAAGCATCCCGACTACCACCCCGTCGTCTTCCGCGACCGTTCCGCCGGCTACGCCTTTCTCACCCGGTCCACCGCCACCAGCGAGCAGACCATCGAGTGGGACGACGGCGAGACCTACCCGGTCGTGGACGTGGAGATCTCCTCGGAGAGCCACCCGTTCTACACCGGCAAGGCCCGCACGGTGGACTCCGAGGGCCGCGTCGCCCGGTTCGAGCGGCGCTACGGCGGCGGACAGGGCACGGGCGGCGACTGAGCCGCGCGAGGCCGCGCCTCCCCCCGGACGAAGTACCGAGCGGTCCCTCAGATGAAGTTCAGCGCGGCCGCGCAGCCTACCCCGCCGAGCACCATGAACGCCGGCATCAGCACCTTGAGCTCGACCCAGCTGCCCGCCCGGAACCGCATCGCCTTCGGCGGGCCGACAGGGTACCAGCGCCTGCGGCCCACCGGTATCGGCCACAGGATCGGACAGCCGGAGACGGTCAGCGCGTCCCCGATGTCGTGCACCAGCGCGCCCAGCACGATCGGCAGGCCGAGCCACAGGTACTCCTGGCCCGCGGCGGTGAACAGCCAGTTCGAGCCGTTGCCCGGCTGGTCGAGCACGTCCGCGAGGATCCAGGCACTGGTCGCGGCCAGCAGCCACACCAGGATGTCGCTGCTGGAGCCGCGGGCCGCCCGCCACAACAGGCCCTCGATGGCCAGCACCATGTGCACGAAGAGAATCGCCAGCACCGCCCAGCGGCCACCGGTGATCGCCAGGACGGAGGTGCCCGTCCCGATCAGCACCGCCCACACCCAGGTGTGCGTCAGCGTCCGGTGCCCGCCGGAGCGGCGCGGGTCGCCCTTCATGCGCGTCGCCTTGTAGACGGCGTGGGACAGCTTCTCGACGATCTCGCACAGCCGGTACGAGATCGGTCCGAAGGCGCGCGAGATGGTCGCGGCCTTGTGGTCCAGGTCCGGGGCCAGGGCGGCCCCGGCGCAGACCAGCGCACCGACCAGCAGGACCGGCCAGGGCATGGGGCGTCCGGCCGCGGCGGCCGCGGCCCCCACGCCCAGCCAGGCCGCGGCGCCCGACAGTGAGTGTGCTGGTCCCATCATGGCCGTTGCCCGCCCCATTCCTGTTGCTGCGCCGTCCAGTTGTCCCGGTGCGCCGATGTTCCGTCGGCGACACAGCGTAGCGGTCGTGATCTTCGGATCGGCAGCCGATTCCCACCTCGGCCGGAGGGCCAGGCAAGATGGGTGGGTGACCCTCATCGATCAGCTCCCGCCGACCGCCGACCCCGACGCCCTGTACGAAGCCTTCGAGTCCTGGGCCCAGGATCGCGGTCTCACGCTCTACCCCCACCAGGAGGAAGCGCTGATCGAAGTGGTTTCCGGGGCGAACGTGATCGTCTCCACGCCCACCGGCTCCGGCAAGAGCATGATCGCCGCCGGCGCACACTTCGCCGCGCTGGCCAGAGACGAGGTCACCTTCTACACGGCACCGATCAAAGCGCTGGTGTCGGAGAAGTTCTTCGAGCTGTGCAAGCTGTTCGGCACCGAGAACGTCGGCATGCTCACCGGCGACGCCTCCGTGAACGCCGACGCGCCCGTCATCTGCTGCACGGCCGAGGTGCTGGCCTCGATCGCGCTGCGCGACGGCAAGAACGCCGATGTCGGCCAGGTCGTCATGGACGAGTTCCACTTCTACGCGGAGCCCGACCGCGGCTGGGCCTGGCAGATCCCGCTGCTGGAGTTGCCGCAGGCGCAGTTCGTGCTGATGTCGGCCACGCTCGGCGACGTCTCCTTCTTCGAGAAGGACCTGACCCGCCGCACCGGCCGCCCCACCGCGGTGGTCCGCTCGGCCACCCGCCCGGTACCGTTGTCCTACGAGTACCGGCGCACGCCGCTCACCGAGACGCTCACCGACCTCCTCCAGACACGCCAGGCTCCCGTGTACATCGTGCACTTCACCCAGGCCCAGGCCGTGGAGCGGGCGCAGGCGCTGATGAGCATCAACATGTGCTCGCGCGAGGAGAAGGAGCAGATCGCCGATCTGATCGGCAACTTCCGCTTCACCACCAGGTTCGGCCGCAACCTCTCCCGCTACGTCCGGCACGGCATCGGCGTGCACCACGCCGGCATGCTGCCCAAGTACCGGCGGCTGGTGGAGAAGCTGGCGCAGGCCGGTCTGCTGAAGGTGATCTGCGGCACGGACACGCTCGGCGTGGGCGTCAATGTGCCGATCCGTACAGTGCTGTTCACGGCGCTGACCAAGTACGACGGCAGCCGCGTGCGCACGCTGCGGGCCCGTGAGTTCCACCAGATCGCCGGCCGCGCCGGACGTGCCGGCTTCGACACGGAGGGCTTCGTCGTCGCGCAGGCGCCCGAGCACGTCATCGAGAACGAGAAGGCGCTCGCCAAGGCCGGCGACGATCCCAAGAAGCGCCGGAAAGTCGTCCGCAAGAAGGCACCTGAGGGCTTCGTCGGCTGGACGGACAACACCTTCGACAAACTCATCGTCTCCGAGCCGGAGCCGCTGACCTCCCGTTTCCGTGTGACGCACACGATGCTGCTGTCGGTGATCGCCCGTCCCGGCAACGCCTTCGAGGCGATGCGGCACCTGCTGGAGGACAACCACGAGCCGCGCAAGCAGCAGCTGCGGCACATCCGGCGGGCCATCGCCATCTACCGCTCGCTGCTGGACGGCGGCATCGTCGAGAAGCTCGACCAGCCGGACGCCGAGGGCCGTATCGTGCGCCTCACGGTCGACCTTCAGCAGGACTTCGCGCTCAACCAGCCGCTGTCCACCTTCGCGCTGGCCGCGTTCGAGCTGCTGGACCCCGAGTCGCCGTCCTACGCGCTGGACATGGTCTCCGTCGTGGAGTCCACGCTGGACGACCCGCGGCAGATTCTCGTCGCCCAGCAGAACAAGGCGCGGGGCGAGGCCGTGGCGGCCATGAAGGCGGACGGGGTCGAGTACGAGGAGCGCATGGAGCGCCTCCAGGACATCACCTACCCCAAGCCCCTGGAAGAGCTGCTCTTCCACGCCTACAACACCTACCGCAAGAGCCACCCCTGGGTCGGCGACCACCCGCTGTCGCCGAAGTCCGTGATCCGCGACATGTACGAACGGGCGCTGTCGTTCACCGAGTTGGTCTCCTTCTACGAGCTCGCCCGCACCGAGGGCATCGTGCTGCGCTACCTGGCCAGCGCGTACAAGGCGCTGGAGCACACGGTCCCGGACGACCTGAAGTCCGAGGACCTGCAGGACCTGATCGCCTGGCTGGGCGAGATGGTGCGCCAGGTCGACTCCAGCCTGCTGGACGAGTGGGAGCAGCTGGCCAACCCGGAGGAGATGACCGCCGAGGAGGCACAGGAGAAGGCCGACCAGGTCAAGCCGGTCACCACCAACGCCCGTGCCTTCCGCGTCCTGGTCCGCAACGCCATGTTCCGCCGTGTCGAGCTCGCCGCCCTGGACCAGGTCGAGGAGCTGGGCGAGATGGATGCCGAGTCGGGGTGGGACGCCGAGGCGTGGGGTGAGGCGATGGACAAGTACTGGGAGGAGTACGAGGACCTGGGCACCGGTCCCGACGCCCGCGGCCCGAAGCTGCTGCTGATCAAGGAGGAGCCGCAGAACGGTCTGTGGCGAGTGCGGCAGATCTTCGACGATCCAGGCGGCGACCACGACTGGGGCATCAGCGCGGAGGTCGACCTGGCCGCCTCCGACGCCGAGGGCCGCGCGGTCGTCCGCGTGACCGACGTCGGTCAGCTGTGAGTGCAGGAGAAACCCATACATGGCGGACATGGCGGACATGACGAACCCGGCCGAAAGGCTCGTCGACCTGCTCGACCTGGAACGGATCGAGGTCGACATCTTCCGTGGCCGCAGCCCGCAGGAGTCCCTGCAGCGGGTCTTCGGCGGCCAGGTGGCCGGGCAGGCGCTGGTCGCCGCCGGACGCACCACGGACGGCGAGCGCCCGGTGCACTCGCTGCACGCGTACTTCCTGCGCCCGGGCCGGCCGGGGGTGCCGATCGTGTACCAGGTGGAGCGGGTGCGCGACGGGCGGTCCTTCACCACCCGCCGGGTCACCGCCGTGCAGCAGGGCCGCACGATCTTCAATCTGACCGCCTCCTTCCACAAGCCCGAACAAGGGAGCTTCGAGCACCAGCTGCCGCCGGCCCGCGAGGTTCCGGACCCGGAGTCCCTGCCGACGGTCGCGGAGGAGATCCGGGCACATCTGGGCGAGCTGCCCGAGCAGTTGGAGCGCATGGCGCGCCGCCAGCCGTTCGACATCCGGTATGCGGACCGGCTGCGCTGGAGCGCCGAGGACGTCAAGGGTGCCGAGCCGCGCAGCGCCGTGTGGATGCGCGCGGTCGGGCCGCTCGGCGACGACCCGCTCGTGCACACTTGCGCGCTGACCTACGCCAGTGACATGACCCTGCTCGACGCCGTACGCATCCCGGTCGAGCCGCTGTGGGGGCCGCGGGGATTCGACATGGCCTCGCTGGACCACGCCATGTGGTTCCACCGGCCGTTCCGGGCGGACGAGTGGTTCCTGTACGACCAGGAGTCGCCGATCGCGACAGGCGGCCGGGGCCTTGCCCGGGGCCGCATCTACAACCTCGAGGGGCAACTGATCGTGTCCGTGGTGCAGGAGGGGCTGTTCCGCAAGGTGGGCTGACCTGCGGTTTCACCGATCATCGGTCGGCCCGCGCCGCGTCGTCCGACGCTCCGCGGGCCGGCCGTTACGACGTTCTCGCCGAGAACGAAGCAGGGGCCGTGGCGGCGACGCTCGTCGCGCCGGCCGCCGCCAGGACTGCGGTGACGGCCGCGGCCGTCGCTGTGACTGTGCGCACGGGACCAGTGTCGTGGCGTATCCGGCCGCGGGCCAGTGGGGGGAAGGGTCGGGGTGACATGTCCCTGCGAGTTCCACCGGAGAGCGGTGTTCACCCCTGCGCCGCCCGCACGGGCCGCTACCGCCCCGGCTGCCCGTACCCCCGCAGCCGCTCCTCCGCCCGCGCCAGTTGCTCCGGCATCAGCAGGGACGGGGTCAGGCCGGGCACGGACGACGCCGTCAGCCACAGGCGGCACATCCACTCCAGCTGGGCGGTGCGGTCGTAGGCCTGGTCGAGGGTGGTGCCGTAGGTGACCGTGCCGTGGTTGCGCAGCAGGCAGCCGGTGCGGCCGTCGAGCACGCGCAGCATGTTCCGGGCCAGCTCCTCGGTGCCGTACGTCGCGTACGGGGCGACCCGGACGGGTCCGCCGAGCGCGCCGGTCATGTAGTGGATCGGCGGCAGCTCGGTGACGAGCGTGGAGACGGCCGTCGCGTGCACGGCGTGGGTGTGGACGACGGCGCGGGCGTCGGTGGTGCGGTAGACGGCGAGGTGCATGGGCAGCTCGCTGGTCGGCACCAGTGTGCCGAGCACCTGCCGTCCCGCCAGGTCGACGCCGGTCACGTCGTCGGGGGTGAGCCGGTCGTAGGGGACACCGGAGGGGGTGACCAGTACGGTGTCGCCCACGCGTACGGAGACGTTGCCGGAGGTGCCGACGACCAGCCCGTCGGACACCGTGCGGCGGGCCGCCGCGACGAGCGCCTCCCACGCGCCGGCCACCTCCGCCGCACTCCGCGCGCCCTCGGCGTGCCCCTGTACGTCTTCTCGTTCCCGCCGCTGCTCCGTCATGACCCGATCCTGTCAGGACACGCACCGGAAGTGACCGGTATCTCCCTGACGGATCACAGGAACGGACATCCTGACGACCGCCCCAGTTCATCTTCTGTTCACCCGGATTACCTAAGTTCAACGCGCCAATGACGCTCGAACGATTGCCAGGTAAATGGAAAGCTTCTCGCTGATCCTCGCGATTGTGGTGATCACCGCACTCGCGTTCGATTTCACGAACGGTTTCCACGACACCGCCAACGCGATGGCCACCACCATCTCCACCGGCGCACTCAAGCCCAAGGTCGCGGTGGCCATGTCCGCCGTGCTCAACCTGGTGGGCGCTTTCCTCTCCGTGGAGGTCGCCAACACGATCTCCAAAGGTCTCGTCGACGAGAGCGGCATTCGTCCCGAGGTCATCTTCGCCGCCCTGGTGGGCGCGATCCTCTGGAACCTGCTGACCTGGCTGGTCGGCCTCCCCTCCAGCTCCTCGCACGCCCTCATGGGCGGCCTGATCGGCGCCACCATCGCCTCGGCCGGCTTCAGCGCGGTGCACGGCGGCGTCCTGATCACCAAGGTGCTCATCCCGGCGGTCGCCGCCCCGCTCGTCGCGGGCATCGCCGCCCTCGTCTCGACCCGGCTGACGTACAGCCTCGGCAGGAAGTCGGACGGCAAGGCGGCCGAGAAGGGTCACCGCTTCGGCCAGATCGCCTCCGCGGGCCTGGTCTCGCTGGCCCACGGCACCAACGACGCGCAGAAGACCATGGGCATCATCACCCTCGCCCTGATCACCGGCGGCGCCCTCGCCCCCGGCTCCAACCCTCCCGTCTGGGTCATCGTCTCCGCGGGCCTCGCCATCGCGATCGGCACCTACCTCGGCGGCTGGCGCATCATCCGCACCATGGGCAAGGGCCTGACCGACCTCCAGCCGCAGCAGGGCTTCGCCGCCCAGACCAGCGCGGCCACCGCCATTCTGGCCTCCTCCCACCTCGGCTTCTCCCTCTCCACCACGCACGTCGTCTCCGGCTCGGTGATGGGTGCGGGCCTGGGCCGCAAGGGCGGCGTCGTCCGCTGGTCCACCGCGACCCGCATGTTCGTCGCCTGGGGTCTCACGCTGCCGGCCGCCGCCCTGGTCGGAGCCGGTGCGGAGGCCGTGACGCGCCTCGGCGCCTGGGGCACCGCCGCCGTCGCCGTGTTCCTGGTGGCCTCCAGCGCCGCGATCTGGAAGATCTCCCGCCGCGAGGTCGTCGACCACACCAACGTCAACGACACCGAGGAGCCGGCCGGCGTGGTCACCCAGGCCATGGCCGCCGTCACCCCGCCCCCGGCCTCCCCGGTGGCCGAGGACCTCACGGTGACGATCCC
>NZ_POTZ01000279.1 GCF_003236365.1 Streptomyces sp. NTH33 | reverse complement strand
GGAGACTGCCTTCCCGCCCCCTGCTCTGCTCACCAGGTCCGCAGTACCCGCTCAGGGCAAGGGCCCCGCCCCAGGGGGTTCCGCGCCCCGAATCCGGCGGGGACTCCGTCCCCTGCACCCCTGGCGGGGCGCTGCCCCAGGACCGGCGGATACCGCCTTCCCCGCCGTACCCCGGCAGGATCCTGGCCCGGTAGGGGCGGGGACTCCGTCCCCGTACCCCTGCTCTGCTCGTCAGGTTCGCGGTGGCCGTTCAGGAGATGCGCAGGCGGGTGGCCGCGCGGTTTCCTCGGGGGGTGACCGGTGTGACGCCCTTGGCCTTGCCGAGGCCGGATTTGGGCATGTTCATGTAAATGGATTCGTAGGCGCCGGCCGGGACGACGTACGTCTCGTGCCAGAAGCCGACCCTGCCCCTCCCCTCGCGCAGCCGCCGGTTGAAGGCGGACCAGGCCGGGTGGTGCTTCCTGTCGGGCGCGGCGGCGTAGGCGAGGAGCTTCTCCGCGGACTCCCAGTACTGCACCAGCTGCACCTCGCGGGGCCCGGCCAGCAGGGCCCTGTAGCCGAGGAGGCCACTGTCCGGGTCCTGGGCCAGTTCCTTGAGCATCGGCCCCATCGCCCTGGCCACCGGCCACCAACTGCGCACCGCGGCAAAGCTGTTGATTCGCATTCCGATGAGGAAGACGACCACCTCCCCCTCGCTCGCGGCGGTCGTGCGCCCTTCGATCGGCCTGGCGCTCACGCTCATGACATCCCCCGTCCTCGATCGCCCCGAGCTATTGGATAGCTCTACTATCTAGATGGGATAGTGGCACTCCCCAACAGGGGAGCGCAAGAGGGAAAGGCCGGCACGGACATGCGACTGGCGGAGCTGAGCGCACGCAGCGGTGTCTCCACCGCGACGATCAAGTACTACCTGCGCGAAGGGCTGCTGCACCCCGGCCGTCGCGTCACGGCCACACAGGCCGACTACGACGAGGGGCATCTGCGGCGGCTGCGCCTGGTACGGGCGCTGATCCAGGTGGGGCGGATCCCGGTGAACTCCGCCCGTGAGGTGCTCGCCGCCCTGCAGGACGAGCACATGGACCGCCACCAGCGCCTGGGCACCGCCACCTGGGCCCTGCCGCACGGTCCGGAGCCCGACGAGACGGACCCGGCCACCGAGGCCGCCCGGCGCACCGCCGACGAGCTCATGGACCGGCTCGGCTGGCGCTGTGGCGGCACGTCCGGCCGGCCCCCGGCCGCACCGGCGTACGGGATGCTGGTGACCGCGATCGCCGCCCTCTCCCAGCTCGGTTACCCGTGCGCCACCGAGGACTTGGAACCGTACGCCCGTGCCGCGCAGCGGATCGCGGTCAGCGATCTGGACCTGGTGGAGCGCTACGGAACGCCCGACGAGCAGGTGGAGGCCGCGGTGGCGCTGACGGTGCTGTACGAGCCGGTGCTGCTCAGCCTGCGCCGGCTCGCGGAGGCCGAGGAGTCGCGCCACCGGTTCGGCGGGGAGTGACCACGGACACGTCGAAGGGCCCTCCCGAGGGAGGGCCCTTCGTCTCGCGTACCCCCGACCGGATTCGAACCGGCGCTACCGCCTTGAGAGGGCGGCGTGCTAGGCCGCTACACAACGGGGGCGTGGACGCTGCGTTTCCGCAGGTCCGAGCTGGTCTACCTGGACTCGAACCAAGACTAACTGAACCAGAATCAGTCGTGCTGCCAATTACACCATAGACCAATGATGGTTTAGACCAGTCGTACCCCCGACCGGATTCGAACCGGCGCTACCGCCTTGAGAGGGCGGCGTGCTAGGCCGCTACACAACGGGGGCCTTGATCCCGAAGGATCCGTACCCCCGACCGGATTCGAACCGGCGCTACCGCCTTGAGAGGGCGGCGTGCTAGGCCGCTACACAACGGGGGCTTGCGGATGTGATCCGCGGTGCAGATAAGCTCTGCGAGCTGGCCTACCTGGACTCGAACCAAGACTAACTGAACCAGAATCAGTCGTGCTGCCAATTACACCATAGGCCACTGGAACGCAAGCCCCTGAGGGGATCCCGTTCTAGCATTGCGCCTGTGGGTCCGGGTCTGTGCCCCGCGGCGCAGGAAGAACATTACCCGAAGGTGGACGGGGCTCCAAAACGCATATCCGTGCCGAGGATGTCGGGAAGTTCGCCGAGCGAGGCGATCCGGCGCGGACCGGCGTCCCCGACCGGGGCGGTGTGCACGCCGTCGCGGTCGATCCAGACGGAGAGCAGCCCGGCCTCGGCGGCCCCCCGCCCGTCGATCTCCGGGTGGTCGCCGACGTACGCCACCTGGTGCGGAGCGAGCTCCAGCGCCTCGCACGCCGCGTGGAACGCCCGCGCCCGGGGCTTGGACACCCCGAGCTCGGCGGCGCACAGCACGGCCTCGAAGCGGTCGCGCACACCGAGCGCGCGCAGCTTGGGCTCCTGGGCGCGGAGGCTGGAGTTGGACAGCACCGCGTGCCGGTAGGCGCCGGCGAGGGCGTCCAGGGCGGGCAGCACGTCCGGGAAGAGCGCCCAGGCGGCCTCGTAGTGGCCCAGGTACCGCTCGAACCACGCCTCGGTCTCGTCGTCGGTCAGCTCCGGCCTCCCGAGGAAGATCCGCACCCGGTCCCGCCGCTGCTCCTCGAAGGACGCCTCTCCCGCCGAGAACCGCGCCCACTGCGCGTCGGTGATCCGCCTCCAGTGCGCCAGGGCCTCCTCCGCGCTCCCGTACGCGTCGAGCAGCCCCTCGGTCACCAGATGCTCCCGCATGCCGACGCGGTCGGCGGTGGTGTAGTCGAAGAGAGTGTCGTCCACGTCCCACAGGACAGCCCTGATCGCCATGCCACCGACGGTACCGCCGGACGGGCGGGGAGGGTCCCGAACTCTCCTGAGCAGCCCGTGGGCAGCACGTGGGCAGCACGTGAGCAGCACGAAGGGGCGGCACCCGGGAACGGGTGCCGCCCCTGACGTACGGGTGCGCCGTCCTACGCCGTCAGCTTCGCCAGCGCCGCGTCGATGCGGGCCAGCGCCTTCTCCTTGCCCAGGACCTGGAGGGACTCGAAGAGGGGCAGGCCGACCGTGCGGCCGGTGACGGCGACGCGGACCGGGGCCTGGGCCTTGCCGAGCTTGAGGCCGTGCGCCTCGCCGGCGGCCAGGACGGCCTCCTTCAGGGACTCGGCGGAGGTCCAGTCGGCGGTCTGGAGCTTCTCGCGGGCCGTGCGGAGCAGGGCGTCCGAGCCCTCCTTCATCGCCTTGGTCCAGCTCGCCTCGTCCTCGGCCGGCTCCGGCAGGAACAGGAAGTCGACGTTGTCCGTGATCTCGGACAGGACCTTCAGACGGGTCTGGGCGTGCGGGGCGATCGCCTGCCACCTGGCCTCGTCGAAGTCCTCCGGGGCCCAGGGCGCGAACGGGGGCTGCAGCCACGGGCGGCAGCGCTCCGTGAAGTCCTTCACATCCAGCAGGCGGATGTGGTCGGCGTTGATCGCCTCGCACTTCTTCAGGTCGAAGCGGGCCGGGTTGGGGTTCACGTCCGCGATGTCGAAGGCGGCCACCATCTCCTCGACGGAGAAGATGTCCTGGTCCGCCGAGAGCGACCAGCCGAGCAGCGAGAGGTAGTTGAGCAGGCCCTCGGGCAGGAAGCCGCGCTCGCGGTAGAGGTTCAGCGAGGACTGCGGGTCGCGCTTGGACAGCTTCTTGTTGCCCTCGCCCATCACGTACGGCAGGTGGCCGAAGAACGGGATCTCCTTGGCGATGCCCAGCTCCAGCAGCGCCTTGTAGAGGGCGATCTGGCGCGGGGTGGAGGAGAGCAGGTCCTCGCCGCGCAGGACGTGGGTGATCTCCATCAGGGCGTCGTCGACGGGGTTGACCAGCGTGTAGAGCGGGGCGCCGTTGGCGCGGACGATGCCGTAGTCCGGGACGTTCTCCGGGGTGAAGGTCAGCTCGCCGCGGACCAGGTCGGTGAAGGTGATCGTCTCGTCGGGCATGCGGAAGCGGACGATCGGGGCACGGCCCTGGGCCTTGTACTCCTCGACCTGCTCGGCGCTCAGGTCGCGGCAGTGGCCGTCGTAGCCGGAGGGCCTGCCCGCGGCGCGGGCGGCCTCGCGGCGGCTGTCCAGCTCCTCCTGGGAGCAGTAGCAGTGGTAGGCGTGGCCGGCGTCCAGCAGCTTCCGCGCGACGTCCTTGTAGAGGTCCATGCGCTGCGACTGGCGGTACGGCGCGTGCGGGCCGCCGACCTCGGGGCCCTCGTCCCAGTCGAAGCCCAGCCAGCGCATCGCGTCGAGCAGCTGGTTGTACGACTCCTCGGAGTCGCGGGCGGCGTCGGTGTCCTCGATGCGGAATACGAATTGAGCGCCGCTGCCCTGGTGGTGCCGGGCGAACGCCCAGTTGAACAGGGCGGTGCGGACCAGGCCCACATGGGGGTTACCGGTGGGCGAGGGGCAGAAACGGACGCGTACGGGGGAGCCTGATGCGCTAGCCACGCTGGACAACCTTGTTGGTGAGAGTGCCGATGCCTTCGATGGTGACGGCGACCTCGTCGCCGACGTTGAGGGGGCCGACCCCTGCCGGGGTGCCCGTGAGGATCACGTCGCCGGGGAGCAGCGTCATGGCCTCGGAGATGTTGACGATCAGGTCCTCGATGGGGTGGATCATCTCGCTGGTGCGGCCCAGTTGCCGCTGCTGACCGTTGACGGTGAGCTGGATGGTCAGATCGGCCGCGGCGGCGATGTCGATGTCCGTCTCCACCCAGGGGCCGAGCGGGCAGGAGGTGTCGAAGCCCTTCGCCCTGGCCCACTGCTTCTCGCGGCGCTGGACGTCGCGGGCGGTGACGTCGTTGGCACAGGTGTAGCCGAAGATCACGTCCTTGACGCGTTCGCGCGGCACCTCGCGGCACATCCGGCCGATGACCACGGCCAGCTCGGCCTCGTGGTGCAGTTCCTCGGAGAAGGAGGGGTACTGGATCGGGTCGCCGGGGCCGATCACCGAGGTGGAGGGTTTGAAGAAGGCGAACGGGGCGTCGGGCACCTCGTTGCCGAGTTCGCGCGCGTGCTCGGCGTAGTTGCGGCCGAAGGCGACGACCTTGTTGGGGAGCACCGGCGGCAGCAGCCGTACCTTGCTCAGCGGCACCTTCGTGCCGGAGAGCTCGAAGTCCGCGAACGGGATGCCCTTGATGATGTCGAGGACGAGCTCGTCCGGCTGGTCGCCCTCGACCGCGCCGAAGGCGACGTTCCCGTCGATGGAGAACCTGGCGATGCGCACGGGTTGCTTGGCCCCTTGGCTTGAGCGGCTGGAGTCTGACGCTCCAGGCTAACGCGGCCAGAGGCCCCGGACCTCGCGCATTACGGCGCACAGGGCGCGAAGAAGGGGCGCCCCCTGGCGCGGGACGCCCCTGCTCTCCCTGTGCGGGTGGCCTGTTCGCCGGCCGCTGTGGACATCCGGCGGCCGGTCCGTGTACTACTCGGCGACGGCGGCCGCGACCGGCACGTCCATGAGGACGGTGCGCCGGGGGTTGGCGGTCTGGGCGGGAAGGGAGACGGAGTGCTCCGGCTGCTCCGGCGTCTGCGGGACTTTGGCGTCCGTGAGGTGCGTCAGCGTCGTGCGCCGGGGGTTGGCTATGGTGCGGAACATCATCGTCTTCACGGTTGTACGAGACCTTCTCGTCTACGGGCGCCGGGGCGTCGGGCGACCCCCGCGCCGGGTTGTCGGATTTGCCAACTCTGTAAAGCGTCAGGCTAAACATTCAATTCCCGACGGAAGTCGTGAAGGGCTCGTGGTTTCGGTGTGAGTTTGCTCACGGACCCGTCGACAAACCGGGCAATTCCCCGGAACACCCTCCGCCGTCGAAACGGACATTGACCCACTGAAGCCATCATTCCGCTCCTGATCATGGCGACTGGGACACCTCTTGTGACTCGTGGGTACGTAGAGATATGTCCCCTATGGGCGAGATATCTTTCCACGCCGTGTGACACGACACTCACGTGCCGTCACGGAGGTCACAGCCTGGTCCTCACGCCTTGTTGGAGATCCGGCACTGTGCTGGAATGCCACGGACCGCCGCAGGATCGTGCCGGCGCGCAGGGGCGCAAACAGCGCCGAGTGGCGGCGAGACAGGGGGAACCAGCGCCGGTCACTCACGACCACCAGGGGAAGCGTTTCAGGGCGCTTCCCACCACGCCGACACCGTCCTTCCGTTCGCGCGGAGGGGCGCCTGGTCCAGAGGTTGCGACGCTAGTGCAGGGACGTTTCAAGAGGGATGGCAGCGCTTCGGCGGAGCCGGAGCCGCACGGCGGGACTGGCCCCATGGCCGTCAGCTCCTCGCCCCAGCACGCCCAGAACCCGGGCCACGGCCCGGCAGGCGACAGCGGTGAGCGCCCCGGCGCGGCCGGCGGGCCGGCGTCGGCGAGCACCGCCCCGGCGGTCAAGCCGGCCAAGGGACCGGTCGGCTCCGGTTCCCGCATGGCGATGCGCAACTGGCGCATCTCCACGCGTCTGGTGTCGCTGCTCGCACTCCCCGTGGTCGCCGCGACCACGCTGGGCGCGCTGCGCATCGACCAGAACATGGAGGACATCCAGCAGCTCGACAACATGAAGCTGCTGACGGACATAACCCAGCAGGCCACCGAGCTGGCCGCCGCGCTCCAGGAGGAGCGCGACCAGTCCGCCGGCCCGCTGTCCCACACCTCCGTGGCGACCGCGATCACCGTCAAGGGCGTCCGGGACAAGACGGACCGGGCCCTGGACAACTTCGTGGCCGCGTCCGACGAGATCGACAACGCCAGCAAGAGCGGCAATCTCCAGGGCGTCCGCGACACCCTCGTCGGCATCGTCAGCAACCTCAACGGCCTCAGCAAGATCCGCAAGGACGCGTACACGGCCAGGGCCAACTCGTCCCGGACGGTCGACCGGTACCACCGACTGATCACCGATCTGCTCTCCCTCTCCCAGGACATGGCCGAGGCGACCAGCAACCCGGAGATGATCCAGCGCACCCGCGCCCTGGCCTCCTTCTCCTCCGCCAAGGAGTACGCCTCCGTCCAGCGTGCCGTGATCGCCGCCGCCCTGCCGCCCGGCAACACCGTGGCCGGTGACCTCTCCGAGAACGACCGCCTGTACGCCCAGGCGGCACTGGAGAGCCAGACCTCGGACCTCAACAGCTTCCGCAACATCTACGGCGACGGAGCCGAGGAACTCCTCAGGCCCATGGAGGCGGGCAACCCGACCATCCTGGCCGCGGACACCTACGCCAAGCGCGTGCTGGACAGCACCAACGGTCTGAGGCAGGCGAACAAGCGCTCCTACCGCGACTGGGTCGACGACAGCTCCACCAAGATCCAGCAGATGAAGAACATCGAGCTCAGGCTGCTCGAGGAGATGGACCAGAAGGCCCGCGAGCTGCGCAAGACCACCGAGCGCGAGGCCATCATCTCCGGTGCGCTGATCCTGCTCGTCCTCGGTGTGTCGCTGGTCGGCGCCTTCGTCATGGCCCGCTCCATGATCCGCTCGCTGCGCCGGCTGGAGGAGACCGCGACCAAGGTCGCCCAGGAACGTCTGCCCGAGCTGGTCAAGCATCTGTCCGAGTCGGACCCGCAGGACGTCGACACGTCCGTGGAGTCGGTCGGTGTGCACTCCCGGGACGAGATCGGCCAGGTGGCCGCGGCCTTCGACGACGTGCACCGCGAGGCGGTCCGCCTCGCCGCCGAGCAGGCCCTGCTGCGGGGCAACGTCAACGCGATGTTCACCAACCTCTCGCGCCGCTCCCAGGGTCTGATCCAGCGTCAGCTGTCGCTGATCTCCGAACTGGAGTCCCGCGAGGCCGACCCGGACCAGCTGGCCTCGCTGTTCAAGCTCGACCACCTCGCCACGCGCATGCGCCGTAACGGCGAGAACCTCCTCGTCCTCGCGGGTGAGGAGCCCGGCCGCCGCTGGACCCGCCCGGTCCCGCTGGTCGACGTGCTCCGTGCCGCCGCGTCCGAGGTGGAGCAGTACGAGCGCATCGAGCTGGCCTCCGTGCCGACCACCCAGGTCGCCGGCCGCGTGGTCAACGACCTCGTGCACCTGCTCGCCGAGCTGCTGGAGAACGCGACCTCGTTCTCCTCGCCGCAGACCAAGGTCAAGGTCACCGGTCACGCGCTGCCCGACGGACGGGTGCTGATCGAGATCCACGACACCGGTATCGGTCTGTCGCCGGAGGACCTCGCCGCGATCAACGAGCGGCTCGCCTCCCCGCCCACCGTGGACGTGTCGGTCTCCCGCCGCATGGGCCTGTTCGTGGTCGGCCGTCTGTCCCAGCGGCACGGCATCCGCATCCAGCTGCGCCCCTCCGACTCCGGTGGCACGACGGCGCTGGTCATGCTGCCCGTCGATGTCGCCCAGGGCAACAAGAAGCCGGCCGTGGGCAAGCCCGGTGGCCCGTCCGCGGGCGGTCCGGCGGCCGCGGCCGCCGCCGCCGGTGCCGCCGCGGCACGCCGCCAGACGGGCGGCGGTGCCCTCGGCGGTGGCGCCCCGCAGGGTGGTGTCGGCCGGCTCGGTGCCGGAGCCGCTCCGCGCGGCCAGGTCGGCGCCGGCCAGGGTCCGCGGGCCGCGCTGCCCGGCGTGGGCCGCCAGGGCGGTCTGGGCTCGCCGCGCGGGTCGCAGGGTCCGGGCCAGCCGCGCGGGCCGCAGGGTCCGGGCCAGCCGCAGCAGGGCCGTCCGGCCCCGGCGGGCGCGGCCGGTGCCTTCGGCGGCCAGGCGCCCGACGGGCCGCAGGGTCTGCAGGCGTCCGGGCCGGGTGCCCCGCAGGGCTTCGGCGACGGTCGGCGGCAGGACGTCTTCGGCGGCGGCGCCCACGGTGCCGTACCCCCGCAGCGGGCGAACGGCAGCGAGCAGGGCCGGCAGCCGCAGCTGCCGCCGCGCGGCGGTGCGCGCGCCGAGCTGCCGGGCGGCAGCGGACCGTCCCGTACGCAGGACTGGGGCAACGAGAACGCGGGCGGCCGGGCCGCCCTGGACACGCCGCGCGGCCACGACGAACAGGACGCGGCGCAGTCCTCCCGGATGCCCCGGTTCGACGAGCGCCAGGGGCCGGGCTCGACGACGGAGATGCCCCGGATCGACGACCGGCAGGTGCCGGGCTCGACCGCGGAGTTCCCCCGTCCCGACTTCGACGCTCCGCCTCCGGGTGCGGGCGGCGCGCAGCACACGGGCCAGTTCGTCCGTCCGGACGTCTTCGGTCCGTCCGGGCAGAACGACCCGTCCCAGACGGGCCAGTTCACGGCCCCGCAGGGCTACGACAGCGGCTCCACGGGCCAGTTCACGGCCCCGCAGGGCTACGACAGCGGCTCCACGGGCCAGTTCGCCCAGCCGGGCCACCAGGACCCCGCGTCCACGGGCCAGTTCGAGCGGCCGCAGCCGGGCGGTCCCGCCGGCTTCGGCGGCCTGCGCGGCCCTGCCGCCCAGCAGCCGCAGCAGCAGCGGCCCGACGACGGCTGGGCCCTGCCGCCGGCCCCCGGTCCCGGCGACGGCCGTACGCCGCTGTACGACACCCTGGAGACCAACTGGTTCCGCGGTGGCCGGCAGCAGAGCGGTGAGCCGGCTCCGGCGGCGCAGCAGCCGCAGGCCCCCCCGGCC
>NZ_POTZ01000278.1 GCF_003236365.1 Streptomyces sp. NTH33 | reverse complement strand
GACGCGAAGAGGGCCACGGCGATGTCGCCGGGAGTGCCGGGGCGGCCGGTGGAGGTCTCGGCGATCAGGCGGGCGCGGCGGTCGTCGTCCAGCGCCTCGCCGAAGAAGTCGGTGTCCTCGACGTAGCCCGGCGCGACCAGGTTCACCGTGATCCCGCGGGGGCCCAGCCGGCGGGCCAGGTCGTGGGCGTACGGGTGCAGGGCGGCCTTGGAGGCGGCGTAGGCGCCGCTGCCCGAACCCCGGTACGCGGCGATGGAGCTGAGGAACAGCACCCGGCCGCCCGGTTCGGCGAGCCGGTCCTTCAGGGCCTCGGTGAGCAGCACGGCGGTCAGGGTGTTGATCCGGAAGTTGACCAGCCAGTTGTCGGCGACGAGGTCGAGCGGATCGTCCCGCTCCACCCGGGGCTCCAGCCGCCCCGACCCTCCGGCACTGTGGATCAGCACGTCCACCGCCCCGAGCTCGTCGGCCACGAACCGGGCGACTCCCCGCACGCCCGCCACGTCGCTCACATCGGCGGCGTACGTCAGCGCACCCGGGACCTGCGCCCTGCGCAGCACCTCCTCCCGCCGCCCGAGCAGCAGGACCCGGTCCCCGCCGTCCGCGAAGGCCCGTGCCGCGGCGAGTCCGATCCCCGTACCGCCCCCGCTGATGACGACGTTGCGACTCATGGTCCGAGCGTACCCACGCGGACCGCGGATCACCTCAGGCTGCGTACGTCCAGATGGCGCAGTACCCGGTCCACGACCTCCGGGTCGGCCCCCGGCTCGCTGCGCGCGGCCAGCACCTCGTGGCGCGCCGCGCTCAGCATCTCGCTCTGGATCCGCCGCGCCCGCTTCAGCCGCCGCTCCCGCTTGTCGTGCCCCTCCCGGCGCTCCTCGTCCCCCATCTGCGGGCTGATCCGCAGCCCGATGTCGAAGGCCCGCCGCAGCATCTGCTCGGACAGCTCCTCCGGCAGGTCCTCGACCGCCTCGATCTCCCGCAGCCGCTTCCTGGCCGCCTTCGAGGCGCGCGCCGCCAGCTCCTCCTCGAACGCCTTCTCGCGCCCGGTGTCCGCCCGCACCCCCAGCCGTCTGACCAGCCACGGCAGCGTGAGCCCCTGGAACACGAGCGTCGCCATGATCACCGCGAAGGCGATGAACACGATCTCGTCCCGGTCGGGGAACGGCGCACCGCTGTCCGTCTTCAGCGGAATGGCCAGCGCGAGCGCCACCGACGCCACCCCGCGCATCCCGGACCACCACATGACGACGGTCTCCCGCCAGGTCGTGGGGATGTCCTCGTCCCGGTCCCGCCGCGCGTGCAGCCGTTGGGTGAGCCAGGTCGCCGGCAACAGCCACAGCAGCCGTACGAACACCACCACGCCCACGACCACGCCCGCCCAGCCGAGCAGCTCGCCCCACCGGCCCGACGCCGTGTGCAGCGCGTTGTGCAGCTCCAGGCCGACCAGCCCGAACGCGATCCCGGTGACCAGCGTGTCCACGACCTCCCAGACCGTGTGCCCGGCCAGCCGGGTCAGCACGTCGTCGGCGTCGGCGGCGTACTCGGACAGGAACAGCGCGGTGGTGAGCACGGCGAGGACACCGGAGCCGTGCAGCTCCTCGGCCAGCACGTAGGAGGCGAACGGCACGAGCAGCGTCAGCCCGATCTGCAGGGTCGTGTCCTCCAGCAGGCCCAGCAGCTTGTTCGCGGCCCAGCCGATCGCCAGGCCCACGGCCACCGCCACCACCGCGGACAGCACCAGGTCGAGCCCGGCTCGCCAGGCCGAGAACTCCCCGCTGACGGCGGCGGCGATCGCCACGTGGTAGAGGACGATGGCCGTGACGTCGTTGAACAGGCCCTCGCCCTCCAGGATCGACACCAGGCGGCGCGGCAGCCCCAGCTGCCCGGCGACGGTGGTCGCCGCGACCGGGTCGGGCGGCGCGACCAGCGCGCCGAGGGCCACCGCGGCGGCGACGGAGAGCCCCGGCACGATGCCGTGCGAGACGACGGCCACACAGAAGGTGGTGACGAACACCAGCGCCACGGCCAGCAGGAAGATCGGCCGTTTGTTCGCCGTGAACTGCCGCCAGGACGTGCGCCGTACGGCGGCGTAGAGCAGCGGCGGCAGCAGGGTGGGCAGGATCAGGCCGGGCGGGATGTCGACGTTGGGCACGAAGTCGAGCAGCGCGAGGCCGATCCCGAGCAGCGTCATCAGGATCGGTGCGGGCAGCCCGAGCCGGTCCCCGAGCGGGACGGTGATCACAGCCCCGAGCAACACGATGAACAGCAGGGCCAACTGATCCACGCTCAGCGCTCCCGCGGGTCGGACGTTCACACGGCAGACTTCAAGCCTGCCACGCCACCCCGCTGACCGGCCTTTTCCGGACCGCGGGCTACACCGCGCGCCGCATCGCCCGGTGCGGGATGCCCGCGTCGGGGAACTCCGGCCCGTACGCCGTGTACCCCAGCCGCTCGTAGAAGCCGAGCGCGTGGGTCTGCGCGTGCAGGTCCACCGCCGTGAGGCCACGCGCGCGTGCGGCGTCCTCGAGGGCGCGCACCAAGGCCGCGCCGACGCCCAGCCCACGCGCGTCCTGGAGGACGGCGAGCCGCCCCAGGGAGCCGGTCGACGGGTCCCCGCCGGTCTTCGCGGCGGCCGCCTCGCCGTGCAGCAGCCGCCCGGTGCCGAGCGGTGTGCCGTCCTCGCGGACCGCCAGCACGTGCACGGCCACGGCGTCGTGGGCGTCGTACTCGATGTCCTGCGGGACGCCCTGCTCGACGACGAAGACCTCCTTGCGGACCGCGAAGCACGCCTCCCGGTCGGCGGGGTCCTCGGCGACGCGCACCTCGTACGGCGTGCTCATGCGTAGGTCTCCTCGCGGACCTGGTCCAGGGCCTTTCGCAGGTCCTCGGGGTAGTCGCTGGTGAACTCCACCCACTGGCCGTCGCCGGGGTGCTCGAAGCCGAGCCGTACGGCGTGCAGCCACTGGCGGGTGAGCCCGAGCCGCTTGGCGAGCGTGGGGTCGGCACCGTAGGTCAGGTCGCCGACGCAGGGGTGGCGGTGGGCGGCCATGTGGACGCGGATCTGGTGGGTGCGGCCGGTCTCCAGCTTGACGTCGAGCAGGGAGGCCGCGCGGAAGGCCTCGATCAGGTCGTAGTGGGTGACGGAGGGCTTGCCGTCGGCGGTGACCGCCCACTTGTAGTCGTGGTTCGGGTGCCGGCCGATGGGGGCGTCGATGGTGCCGCTGGTCGGGTCCGGGTGGCCCTGGACGAGGGTGTGGTAGCGCTTGTCGACCGTGCGCTCCTTGAACTGGCGCTTGAGCGACGTGTACGCGTACTCGGACTTGGCGACCACCATCAGGCCGGAGGTGCCGACGTCGAGGCGGTGCACGATGCCCTGGCGCTCGGCGGCGCCGGAGGTCGAGATGCGGTACCCGGCGGCGGCGAGGCCGCCGATGACCGTCGGCCCGGACCAGCCGGGGCTGGGGTGCGCGGCGACGCCGACCGGCTTGACGATCACGACGACGTCCTCGTCGTCGTGCACGATCTCCATGCCCTCGACCGGCTCGGCGACGACCCGCACGGGCGCGGGTGCCTGCGGCATCTCGACCTCGAGCCAGGCCCCGCCGCGCACCCGCTCGGACTTGCCGACCGCCGTGCCGTCGACCAGCACCTTGCCCGCGGCGGCCAGCTCCGCCGCCTTCGTACGGGAGAAGCCGAACATGCGGGAGATGGCGGCGTCGACGCGCTCGCCCTCCAGGCCGTCGGGCACGGGCAGGGTACGGATCTCGGGAATCGTGCTCACCCCGTCGAGTATGCCGGACGGGTCCGGCAGCCCCGTACGCGCGGGCCGTTGCCTCAGCCCTTGTGGACGGTGCCGTCCGGGTCCAGGCCGCGGAAGGAGAGCAGCACGATCAGGATGCCGCCGCAGACGATCGCCGAGTCGGCGAGGTTGAAGACGGCGAAGTGCTTGGGCGAGATGAAGTCGACGACCGCGCCCTCGAAGACGCCGGGCGCGCGGAAGATCCGGTCGGTGAGATTGCCCAGCGCACCGCCGAGCAGCAGGCCGAGCGCGATGGCCCAGGGCACGCTGTAGAGCTTGCGGGCGAGGCGGGTGATCACCACGATCACGGCGGCCGCGATGACCGTGAAGATCACAGTGAAGGCCTCGCCGAAGCCGAAGGCCGCGCCCGCGTTGCGGATCGCCTCCAGCTGCAGCCAGTCGCCGATGATGCGGACCGGCGGGCGGTGCTCCAGCCTGGCGACCACGATCATCTTGCTGACCAGGTCGAGGACGTAGGCGACGGCGGCGACCGTGAACAGCACGGCGATCCGGCGCGGGCCGCGGGGCTTGTCCTCGGCGGTGCCGTCCTGCGGCCCGTCCGCGCGGGAGGAGGTGCCGGGGGTCCCGGCCGTCTCGTCCACCGCCCTGCCCGCCGCCGTGCGGTCGGTGCCGGGGCCGTCGGCCGGGGTCCGTGCCCCGTCGGCCCCGGACCGCCGGCCGGGCACGGCGTTCCCGCCCGGCCGCTCCTGCCCGGCCCCTGCCGCGTGCGGGGTGTCCGGCGTACCGATGATGCGCTCCGCCTCTGCCACGTGAGTCCCTCGACCTAGGTACCTGACTGAGAGACGAGACTACGGCACGCCTCGGACCGCGATCAGTACCGGCGTTCCTGCTTCTGCTTGCACTCCACGCACAGGGTGGCCCGCGGGAAGGCCTGCATGCGGGCCTTGCCGATGGGCTTGCCGCAGTTCTCGCACAGGCCGTAGGTGCCCGCGTCGAGCCGTTGCAGGGCGTGCTCGGTCTGGGTGAGCATCTCGCGCGCGTTGGCGGCCAGCGCCATCTCGTGCTCACGCGTGATGTTCTTGGTGCCGGTGTCGGCCTGGTCGTCCCCCGCACCGTCGCCGGAGTCCCGCATCAGGCCCGCGAGGGACTCCTCGGAGGAGCTGATCTCGGCCCGCAGTCGCTCCATCTCGGACTGCAGTTCCGTGCGGGCCTCGGCGACCTCCTCCGGGGTCCAGGGGTCCTCGCCCGGGCGCACCGGGAGGTCGCCCGGCTCCACCGCCGCGACGAGGCGTGCCTTGGGAACGGCGGTCTTCGCCGCCGCGGCCGTGCCAGGAGTCTTCTTCGCAACCACCGTCGTGGCTCCCGTCTGCTTCGCGGCCCGAGCCGCGCCCACCTTCTTGGCCGTCCTCTTCCTGCCCGCGCCTTCCCCGGAAACACCCCGGGTCTCCACGGCTACGGCACCGTGACCACCGGCGCCGGCCCCGGTCTCCCGGGCGGCCGCCTTCCCGGCATGGGCCTTCCCGCCGACCGCTTCACGCGCGCGTGTCCTCTCGGCGGGCGTCTTCTCGGCGGGCGGCGCTTCCTTCTCCGCCGTGGGCCCTGGAGACGTCTTCTTGCGGGCGGCCTTCCTTCCGCCGTCCTCCTTGCCGACGGCCTCCCGCGCGGCGGACCTCTTCGCGGCGGTGCCCTTGGTCCGGGGTTCCCTGGTGGCGGCCCCCTTCGCCGCTGGCTCCGGCTTCTTCGGGGCCGCCGTCCTCGGCGTGGTCCCCTCCGGTGGGGACTTCCCCGCCGTGGCCCTCTTCGCGTCCGCCTTCTCCGCATCCGCCTTCTTCGCGTCCGCCCTCTGCGCGGTTGCTTTCTTCGCGTTCGCTTTCTTCGCGCCCGCCTTCTTCGCCGCCGTCCTCCGCGCACCCTCCGCGGAAGGTGCCTGCGTGGCCTCGACCGGCCCGGGTGTGAGCGGTTTCCTCATGGCCGCTGCCTCCTTTGCGGCCGTGACTCGGGCCACCGTCCGAGTGGTCTTCCTGGCCGCGCCGCCGGTGACACCGGTGCTCCGGGACCTGCCGGACGCCGACTGCTCGGCGGTCTTCTTCGCCACCATGGCCGCGGCCCCTTCACATATTGTGATCTTGTTCGCGAATCGTGCTGGGACGATAAATCGACTTGAGTCCCGCGGCAACGGGGCACGCCGCCCGATTCGCCCGCCCCGCGCGTGCCGCGGGGCCGGCATGCATGCGTTGTGCCCAGCTCTTCGCCGGGTAATCCGACCAGCCGTGCGTCCTGCGATCCGGACGGCCCGCCGTGCCATTCGGGTCAGCGCCCGCCCGGGAAAACCGGTCGGCCGCTGCCCCCGGGGCGCCGTACACTGGGCGGAGCGAGAAGCGTGGATGGGGACGAGTAGCGGCGTACGCAGCCCAGAGCGACCCGGGGACGGTGCGAGCCCGGGGGCGAGCGCGACGTGAAGATCACCCCGGAGCCGCCGGAAGAACACCCCAGGGACAACCCGAGGGGCCAGTAGAACCGGCATCGCGTCCCAATGAGGGGGCTCACCGGAGCGTACGGCGCACCGGGGGGCCAAGGAGGGTGGTACCGCGGGAGCGCGCCGCACACGGCGTGAGGCAACAAAGGCTCTCGTCCCTCCGACGGAAGGCAGCACATCCGTTGGAGGAAGCTCGTTGAGTACGCAGCCGCAGTACCGCCAGGTGCCCGCCCAGGTCGACCTGCCCGCGCTCGAGCACGCGGTGCTCGACTTCTGGCGCGAGCAGAAGATCTTCGCCAAGAGCCTGGAGCAGTCCGAGGGCCGCCCCGAGTGGGTGTTCTACGAGGGCCCGCCCACCGCCAACGGCATGCCGGGCGCCCACCACATCGAGGCGCGCGTCTTCAAGGACGTCTTCCCCCGCTTCCGCACCATGCGCGGCTACCACGTCGCCCGCAAGGCCGGCTGGGACTGCCACGGCCTCCCGGTGGAGCTGGCGGTCGAGAAGGAGCTCGGCTTCTCCGGCAAGCAGGACATCGAGGCGTACGGCATCGAGGAGTTCAACGCCAAGTGCCGTGAGTCGGTGACCCGTCACACCGACGCCTTCGCCGAGCTGACGACCCGCATGGGCTACTGGGTCGACCTCGACGACGCCTACTGGACCATGGACCCCGAGTACGTGGAGTCGGTCTGGTGGTCCCTGAAGGAGATCTTCGACAAGGGCCTGCTGGTCCAGGACCACCGCGTCGCCCCCTGGTGCCCGCGCTGCGGCACGGGCCTGTCCGACCACGAGCTGGCCCAGGGCTACGAGACGGTCGTCGATCCGTCCGTCTACGTCCGCTTCCCGCTCACCTCCGGCCCGCTGGCCGGCCGGGCCGCGCTCCTGGTGTGGACGACCACGCCCTGGACGCTGGTGTCCAACACCGCGGTGGCCGCGCACCCCGAGGTGACCTACGTCGTCGCGACGAACGGCGAGGAGGAGCTGGTCGTCGCCGAACCGCTCGTCGGCAAGGCGCTCGGCGAGGGCTGGGAGACCACGGGCGAGACCTTCACCGGCGCCGAGATGGAGCGCTGGACGTACCAGCGCCCGTTCGAGCTGGTCGAGTTCCCGAGCGTCAGCGAGGGAACCGATGGGCACAGCACCGAGCCGGCGCACTACGTGGTCAACGCCGAGTACGTCACCACCGAGGACGGCACGGGCCTGGTCCACCAGTCCCCCGCCTTCGGTGAGGACGACCTGAAGGTCTGCCGCTCCTACGGCCTGCCGGTGGTCAACCCGGTCCGCCCGGACGGCACGTTCGAGGAGGACCTGCCGCTGGTCGGCGGCGTCTTCTTCAAGAAGGCCGACGAGAAGCTCACCGAGGATCTCGGCGCCCGCGGCCTGCTCTTCAAGCACGTGCCGTACGAGCACAGCTACCCGCACTGCTGGCGCTGCCACACCGCGCTGCTGTACTACGCCCAGCCGTCCTGGTACATCCGCACCACCGCGATCAAGGACCGGCTGCTCCAGGAGAACGAGAAGACCAACTGGTTCCCTCCGAGCGTCAAGCACGGCCGGTACGGCGACTGGCTGAACAACAACATCGACTGGGCGCTGTCCCGCAACCGCTACTGGGGCACCCCGCTGCCGATCTGGCGCTGCGAGGACGGCCACCTCACCTGTGTCGGCTCGCGCGCCGAGCTGACCGGGCTGACCGGCACCGACCAGTCGGGGCTGGACCCGCACCGCCCGTTCATCGACGACGTCACCTTCCCGTGCCCGCAGTGCGAGAAGACGGCCACGCGCGTGCCCGAGGTCATCGACGCCTGGTACGACTCGGGTTCGATGCCGTTCGCCCAGTGGGGCTACCCGTACAAGAACAAGGAACTGTTCGAGAGCCGGTACCCGGCGCAGTTCATCTCCGAGGCCATCGACCAGACCCGCGGCTGGTTCTACACGCTGATGGCGGTCGGCACGCTGGTCTTCGACAAGTCCTCGTACGAGAACGTCGTGTGCCTGGGCCACATCCTGGCCGAGGACGGCCGGAAGATGTCCAAGCACCTGGGCAACATCCTCCAGCCGATCCCGCTCATGGACCAGCACGGCGCGGACGCGGTGCGCTGGTTCATGGCGGCCGGCGGCTCGCCGTGGGCGGCCCGCCGGGTGGGCCACGGCACCATCCAGGAGGTCGTCCGCAAGACGCTCCTGACGTACTGGAACACGGTCGCCTTCCAGGCGCTGTACGCCCGTACGTCCGCCTGGGCGCCCTCCGAGGCCGACCCGGCCCCGGCCGACCGCCCGCTGCTCGACCGCTGGCTGCTCAGTGAGCTGCACGCGCTGACCGACCAGGTCACGCAGGCGCTGGAGGGGTACGACACCCAGCGCGCCGGCAAGCTGCTGTCCGCGTTCGTCGACGACCTGTCGAACTGGTACGTCCGCCGCTCGCGCCGCCGCTTCTGGCAGGGCGAGAAGGCCGCGCTGCGCACGCTGCACGACGTGCTGGAGACGGTGACCCGGCTGATGGCGCCGATCACCCCCTTCATCACCGAGCGGGTCTGGCAGGACCTGGTCGTGCCGGTGACCCCGGGCGCGCCGGAGTCGGTGCACCTGGCCACCTGGCCGGAGGCGGACCTGTCGGCGATCGACCCGGAGCTGTCGCAGCAGATGGTGCTGGTCCGGCGGCTGGTGGAGCTGGGCCGTGCCACGCGCGCGGAGTCGGGCGTCAAGACGCGCCAGCCGCTCTCGCGCGCGCTGGTCGCGGCGGTGGGCTTCGACTCCCTGGACCGGGAGCTGCACGCGCAGATCACGGAGGAGCTGAACGTCTCCTCCCTGGCGTCGCTCAGCGAGGTCGGCGGATCCCTGGTGGACACCACCGCGAAGGCCAACTTCCGGGCGCTGGGCAAGCGGTTCGGCAAGCGGGTCCAGGACGTGGCCAAGGCCATCGCGAACGCGGACGCGGCGGCGCTGTCGTCGGCGCTGCGGGAAGGCACGGCGTCGGTGGAGGTGGACGGCGAGACCGTCACCCTTGCCCCGGACGAGGTGATCATCACGGAGACTCCGCGCGAGGGCTGGTCGGTGGCGTCCGACGCGGGCGCGACGGTGGCTCTGGACCTGGAGATCACGGAGGAACTGCGGCGTGCGGGCCTGGCCCGGGACGCGATCCGCCTCATCCAGGAGGCCCGCAAGAACAGCGGCCTCGACGTGGCCGACCGCATCGCGCTCCGCTGGACCGCGACGGACCCGGCCACGATCACCGCGCTGACCGAGCACGCCGGTCTCATCTCCGAGGAGGTCCTGGCGACGGACTTCGCCCAGGGCGAGGCGGACGACACGTTCGGCGACACCTTCACCGACGAGTCCCTGTCCCTGACGTTCCGTCTCCGCAAGGCGTAGCCCTCCGGGGGCGGCCCCAGGGTTTTTCGCCCCCGGAGGGCTACGCCTTGCGGAGACGGAACGTCAGGG
>NZ_POTZ01000277.1 GCF_003236365.1 Streptomyces sp. NTH33 | reverse complement strand
CTCCTCGCCCTCCGCGTCCTCCTCGTGGGGCAAGGACATCAGGGCCAGGGTCATCACGCCGGCCACGAGCTGGGCGGTGTGCAGCTCCCGCCTGGTGAGCTCGTGCGGGGTGGCGCCGTACAGATCGAACGTGCCCACGCAGATGGCGTCGTCGCCGAGCGGGAGGGAGTACACCGCCTGTACGCCGGCCTCGGCCGCCTGCTGGGCGAACACCGGCCAGCGCCGGGCGTCGCGGCCCGTGGTCAGGTCGGAGGCCAGTACGGGCGCGCCGATCTCCGCGGCGTACAGCGACGGCCCGTCGCCCAGGGTGGCCTGGATCTCGGCCACCCGGGCGGCCGCGTCGTCGCTGGCGCCCATCCGTACGGGCATGCCGTTGCCGCGCAGCGAGGCGCTGGCGCCGGTCACCGGCAGCAGCTCGACCGCGACCACGCACAGCCGGTGCGGGATGCCGGCGGGCGCCGTGCCCCTGACGCCCTCGGCGATCGCTTCGGCGTCGTCCACCGGGTCGCGCACGCGGTCCCGCTCCGGCGCCGCCTCGGTTCCGTACTCCTGGGGGAAGTCGTCCTGGAAGCGGTCCTCCTGGAAGCGGCCGTCCTGGAAGCGGTCGTCCCTGGGCTGCACGGCCACCGCCTCCTCACCACATCAGCGCGGCCCTTGCCGTCAACGGTTCCCGGGAACAGACGTACACGCGCTGAACGAGGAGACACCCCACCGCGGGTCCACCTGCCCAGACCGGCCCACGGGTACCCGCGCCCCTCCCCCGGAAACCCACGGGGCCGCGGGGCGCCCGCCCGCCGTCACAGCGGCGGCTGGGCCGGGGCCGGGCCCAGGGTGGTCGTGCCGGGGGCCGTGCGGTGGCCGAGGCCCGTGCGGTAGGCGTCCAGGGCCGCCTCCACGCGGCCGGTGCGGCGGAGCAGGTCGCCCAGGAGGCGGCACAGGTCGGCGAGGTCGCCGGCCGCGCCCGCGTGCTCCAGCAGGCTCAGCGCGCGCACGTAGTGCTCCTCGGCGGCCTCCGTGTCGCGGGCGTCCTCGGCGATGATGCCGAGCAGCCGGTGCGCGGCGGCGGCGTGGACGGCGCCCCGCTCGGGGGAGAGGTCCCCGAGGACCTGCCGGAGCAGCCCGGCGGCCTCCTCCGACTTGCCGCGCCGGTGCAGGACGTCGGCCAGCTCGACCGCGACCTGGCTGGTGTAGAGCGCGGCGCGCCGGGCGGACAGCATGGTCTGCGCGGCCCGCAGCTCCTCCTCCGCGCGCTGGAGCTCGCCGTTCTGGGCGCAGACGTAGCCGCGCATCCAGTGGCAGTTGGCGAGTTCGGTGCGCAGTTGCAGGTGCCGGTAGAGCTCGGCCGCCTTGGCGAGCGAGGCGTCGGCCTCGGCGATGCGTCCCTCGGCGAGCAGGGTGCGGGCCACCGACCGGTGCATCCGGGCCACCAGCGCCGGATCGCCCGCCTGCGGGGCGAGCGCGAGGGCGAACTCGGCCGCCTGGGCCGCCCGCGCGTGCGCCCCCATGTCCATGTACGGCCCGATGACGCTCGCGTACAGCAGGAGCAGCGCGTCCGGGTCGTGCAGCCCGCCCCGGTTGAGCTCGTCGAGGGTGGACTCGAACAGGTAGACGGCGTAGCGCAGCTCGCCCGCCAGGTAGTGGGAGACGGCCCGGCCGCGCAGCGCGGGCACCCGGGCGGGCAGCGGCGCCTCGGCGAGGACCTGCTCGGACCGCTCGAAGAACTGCCGGCCGCTCGCCAGCTCACCGGTCTCCAGGGCGCACTCGCCGAGCCCGAGCAGGGCCTCGGCCCGGACGTCGGTGAGCTCGTGCTCCTCGGCCTCGGCCAGCAGCCGGGCGTACTGCTCGGCCGCCTTCCCGGCCTCCCCGGTGGCGAGCGTGCGCTGCGCCCCGGTCAGCCGGAGCCGCAGGTCGGTGGCGAGGTGGGCGGGGCGTCCGGTGGCGAGTTCGTCGAAGGCGACCCCGAGCCGCTCGGCGATGTGCCTCAGCGCCTCGTCGGAGGGCCGGACCCGGCCCGCCTCGAGCGTGGAGATGTAGGCGGGGGTGTACGCCGGTTCAGCCAACTGCCTTTGGGTCAGCTCTCGTTCGCGCCGCAACCGCTGCACCCTGCGCCCGATGGTCTCCGGGTCGTCCCGCTTCGCCATGCGGTTCATCATGCCAGCAGGCGGCCTGCGGCAAGCGGCACGCACTGACCGGAAATCAGCACCGGACCTTCCGCCCATGAGGCCCCAACTCGCCCTGTTGCTCTTCCCGTTGGACCACTCGACCCCCTAGCTTGGAGAGCGCGTTAAACGTGCTTAACCCATCACTGTCGTTGCGAGGTCGGTTGCCGTGCTCGGACGCACTGTCGCGCGCCAAGGACTCGGACTCCTCTCCGCACGTTTCGTCAGAGGATTCGGCGCAGCCGTCATAGCCGTGGCCGCCCTCGTCGCGGCGGCCAACACGGGCCCGGCGAAGGAATCCGCCCCGGTCCCGGCCCAACAGGTAGCCCAGAGCCGCTAGTTCCGCCGGTTCCACTGGTTCCACTGGTTCCACTGGTTCCGCCGGTTCTGTCCTTCCGGCTCGGTCCGGCTCAGTCCGGCAGTGCCCGCCGCAGTGCCTCGTCCAGTCGGCGGGCCAGGTCCGCGTCGCCGGGCGGGTCGCCGGTGAACAGGGCGCCCAGTTCCGCGGTGAAGGTCTGGGTGAAGGCCCCGTAGAGCGGGGTGCGGGGACGGGAGACCGCCCGCCGCAGGGCGGGGAGCAGGATGGCGCGGGCGTAGCCGGGCCGGCCGGCCGCGTCCCGGGGCATGTGATCGGTGCGCTCACCGGTGGGCGACGCCGACGGCGCCGCCCCGGGGGCGGGCGCCACCGCGCACCGGACCCGGTCGTCCGTGTACACCGACGTGCGCGTCGCGGCGAACCCCGCGTCCAGCAGGCAGCGTTCGCTCTCGGCGCTGGTCAGGAAGGTGATCAGCTCGGCCGCCTTCCGGGCCCGCGGGGAAGACCGGGTGACCGCCAGGTTCTGCCCGCCGAGCACCGCCCGGCCGGGCAGCGGGGCCACACCGAGCTGCTGGTCGGTGAAGGTCTGGTGGAGCGTGCCGTAGGCGTACGGCCAGTGCCGCAGGAAGGCCGTGCGGCCGGCCGCGAAGTCACTGAGCGAGGCGCCCTCGTCGGAGTTCACGGCGCCGCCCAGGATGTACGGCGTGTCGGTGCGGCGGCGCAGCTCGGCGATGCCGTCGGTCAGCTCCTGCGGACCGGCGGTGTAGCGGCCGGAGCCGTCGGTGAGCGTGAAGTCCTCCGTCGCCGAGGCGAAGGCCTCGACGGCGTTGACCGTACGGCCCTCGTAGGCGGCGAGCTGCGTGGTCCACAGCTTCTCGTACCCCTTGGGCGGATTGCTGTCCAGGGTGTCGCGGAACTCGCGCAGCCGCTGCCAGGTGACGTCGGTGCCGAGGTCGGTGCGCTGCACGCCCGCCGCGCGCAGGTGGTCGCGCCGGTAGTAGAGCAGCCCCACGTCGCTGTTGAACGGCACCGCGTAGACCCGGCCCTTCCAGCGGGCCGTGCCGGCCACCGACGCGATGACGTCGTCGTCGACCGCCCGGTCGGGCAGCGGTCCGATCAGCCCCGCCTCGGCGAACTCCGGCACCCAGGTCACGTCCAGGTTGACCACGTCGTAGTCGGCGCTGCCCGACTGCAGGGCGCCCAGCAGCTGGCTGCGCTGCTCGTCGGCCGAGCCGGGCAGCTCCACCAGCTGGGCCCGGTAGGCGGGGTTCTGCTTCCGCTGCTGCAGGTTCCAGGCGTCGATGAGCTGCTGGCGGATGCCGTTCTTGCCGGTCACGTCCCGGCCGCTGGCCACCACGATCGTGCCGGGCACGTCGGCGGGCGTCCGGTCCGCCCGCGGCCCGCCCCCGGTGCAGGCGGTGACCGTCAGCAGCAGCGGCAGCACCAGCCGCCGTGCGAGCGGCACCGCCGGTCGTCGGGCCATCACTCCTCCTTCGTCCCCACCCGCGCGATCTCCTCGCGCAGGCCCCTGCCGGGGTCGTCGCCCGCGTCCAGGCAGCGGCCACCGCTCGCCTCGGCGATCCGGGCGTCCGCGTTGTCCCGGTCGCAGGAGGTGCTGTCCAGCGAGACCATGATCACCGGCACCTTCACCTGTCCCGCCCGGGCCAGCACCTGCTCCAGGTTCCCGCCGGTCAGTCGTTCGTTGTCCTCGTCGTCGGTGATGTAGACGATCAGCTGCGGCCGTTCGTCGTCGGTGCCGCGGCGTTCCATGTCCTTGAGCGCGGCGAGCAGGGCCACGTGCGGGTCGGCCTCGGCGTCCCGCACCCGCGCCCTGGCGTCGAGAACCCGCTCGGCCTCGGCGCGGCGGTGGTGTCCGAAGGGCAGCAGGAGCTCGTACCCACGGTCACCGGACGTGCCGTACACCGCCCACACCCCGTACTCGTCCCGCGGGCCGAGCTCGCTCAGGGACTGTCTCAGGATGCCGGGGCCGCCGCTGGGCCCGGGCCACTGCTTGTACATCGAGCCGGAGCTGTCGAGGAGGTACAGGACCCGGCCGGGGCCGCGGGCGCTGCGGTACCGCTCGAGCGCCGTCTCCATCGCCGCCTGCTCGGCACGGCCCGGCAGCGGACTGGGCAGGCGCAGCACGCCCACGCCGACGTGCTGGTCGTCGAGCAGCGGGTGGCCGGGTCTCGTCGCGTGCCGGAAGCCCGCCGCGCCGAGCGCGGCCCGGCCCCCCTCGCCGGTCAGCCAGGTGCCGAACCGTTTGGCCGCGTCGTCGCGCGCCGCCGCGTCCCGGTCGCCGTCCTCCCAGCGGACCCGTACGAAGGTGGGCGTCAGCGCCGGTACGTCGCCGGGGTACTCGGCGGTGCGCGGCACCCGCGTGGTCCGGGCGCAGTCCACCCCGCTCCTGAGCAGGAACTCCGGGACCAGCGCGGCGGTGCGGCCGTCCGCGGCGCGGTCGGCCGGCAGGGCGCAGAGCAGTTCGGCGGCCGTCGGCGGGGGCGGCCCGGTGGAACGTACGCCCTGCTCGGCGGTGCGTGGGTCGGCGGTGCCGCCGCCGTACAAGCCGATGGTCGCCAGCAGGGCGGAGTCGGTGAACTCGGGGTCGGGGCGCAGCACGCGGGCGTTCCGGTCCCGTTGGCCCAGATCCGCGGTCAGCCGGGACAGCGGAAGCCCGACGCGCTCGGCCAGGCCGTCCCCCGCGAGGTCCTGCGGGACGGCCAGCACGACCGGTGAGTACGCGAACGGCTCGGGGTCCGGTTCCAACGCGACGGAGCGGAGGTCGGTCTGGCCGGTGACGGCCCGGGCCACGTCGGTGCCCGAGGCGGGGATCCAGACGTCCGGCTGCGGCCCGACGTCCCGCTGCGGGTTGGTGTCCCCCCTGAGGGGGTCCTGCCAGGTGTCGGCCTGCCGGCGCAGCGCGGTGATCACACTGCTCGCGCCCGCGCTGTAGACGGTGATGCCGGTACGGCGGCAGCCGTGCCCGGTGGTGTTGGCGTCCGAGACGAGATAGGCGTCCGCGGCGGCGCGGACCGTCGGTTCCAGTTCGGGGTCGGTCAGCAGGCGCAGTTCGAGCGGCGGCGCGCAGGAGCGGCCGTCGCCGGAGCCGATGAGCGCGTGCCCGCCGAGCCCGAGGCCGGCGAGCGCGAGCGCCAGCAGCGCGCTCACCGTGACCCGGACCCGCCTGCGCAGCCCGCCGAACCAGCGGGCGACGGCACCGGCCCGGTCCCGGAGCCGGGCGAGGCGTGCGGTCAGGGCCCGTAACAAGGGGCGCGGGCGCGGATCTTTGCGGTCGTCCCACGGCACGGACCCGTCCGGCGGGTCCGGCGGGTCCGGCGGGTCCAGCGGGTCCGGCGGGTCCAGCGGGTCCGTCGGGTCCGTCGGGTCCAGCGGGTCCGTCGGGTCCAGCGGGTCCGTCGGGTCCGGCTCTCCCTCCCGGGCCGCCGCCAGCAGCACGTCCGTGCCCTGCTCACCGGCGAACTGCGGCTCCCACGGGTCCCCGAGCGTGGTGACGTGGTCCGCACCGGCCATCGACTCGCACACCTGCTCGAAGAGCTCCAGAAGGGACAACTCCCCGCCCGAGTCGAGGAGTCGTACGAGTTCTCCGGTGAACGGGGTCTCTCTCTCGCCGTCGCCGGAGTCGATGAGCCGATTGGCCTGCACGCTCATCAGCAGCAGGATCTTCTGCCGGCGGTCGGCGAAGTCGTACCACACCTTGGCGGCGTTGCCCGCGTAGCAGCAGTCGAGGATCACCACGATCCGCTCGGCGGGGCTCCCGGCGAGCACGGTGAGCACCCCGGTGAACGCGTCCGCGCCCGGGAACACCGCCCGGCCGCCCGCGACCACGCGCGCGTTGCGCATCTGCAGGAACAGCTCGTTGCCCGCGCTCGGCACGGCACCGTGCCCCGCGAAGTAGCACAGCAGCAGCCCCTCCGCCCGGTGGGCGGCGGTGCGCAGCTCCTCGCTGAACTCGTCCAGGGAGGGCGAAGGGCAGACGGTGATCCCGTCCTCGCCGAACAGCCCGCCCCGGCGCAGGACGTCCTCCAGCCGCTCCAGGTTGTACCGGACGGCGGGCAGATCGCCGGGAACGCCGTCCGGCTCGGCCGGTTTCTTGTGGTCGTACTCCGAGACACCGACCAGCAGGGCCCGGTTCACCCGCCCGCGCGGGTCGAAGGGGTCCACGGGGCTATCCCTCGTCGCGACGCACCGGATCGACGTGGGGTTCGGGTGGGTCGCCGGACTCCACCCGGCGGCGGTTCTCCAGCCAGGCCTTTACCGCCCGTCTGGTCTGTTCCACCAGTTCCTTGGACACGGCATCGGCGCCCGCGCCGATCAGGATCAGCAGGATCTCCATGCCGACGCCCATGTGACCGGGCGGCCCGTCCGAGCGCGGCTGCTCGACGATCCGCAGCCGCCCGTCGCGGACGAGTTCCTCCAGCGGTCTCTCCCGCTCCAGCCACGCCTTCAGCGCGCCGAGGTCCTTGCTGCTCGCACTTCCGTCCAGCCGGACCCGGATGCTGCGGCCGGCCACGCCCTCCCCCTCAGCCATAACTCGCCATTCTGGCACCACGACCGGTGCTCACGGGAGGGTTCGTACCGAATACGCGCACCCTCTTTTCCGGGCGCCGCGCTCCGTACCGTCAGCCCTGCGTCTGCAACTGCCTCAGCTGCTGCCGCACATGGTCCAGCGCACCCTCGCGCCGGCCGGGCACCCGGCCGCGCAACTCCGCGAGCACCGTCCCGAGTTCGCGGGCCCGCTCGGGGTCGCGGATCCGTCCCCACTGGTGGTGCGCCCGGTCGACGGCGGCCTCGACCGCCGGAGCGTCGGCGGTCTGCCCCATGGCCAGGCGGGTGGCGGCCACGGTCAGCCAGGCCCGGCAGCTGCGGGCGGCGTCACCGGCGAGCATCGCCAGGTCCGCGCGGACCTCGGCCCAGTGCAGCGCGTCCTCGGAGGCGGCCCCGTGCGCGCGGACGGCGGCCTGCTCCCAGCGGGCGGCGAGCGCGTCGGCGTCGCCGTGCCGTCCGGCCTCCGCGCAGGCGGCGATGGCCGCGTGCGGGTCGGCCGGCGCCGGCCGGGACGCGGTGAGCACCAGGCCGGACCCGCCGCCCTCGTCGGCCAGCCGTGACAGGGCCTGCTCGTGCAGCTCCTGGAGGGGTGGCCGGTGCCCGCTGCGCAGGATCGTCGCCACCGCCTTCATGTACGCCGGCACCGCCACCGTGCGCCGGGCGGGCGGCGGCGCGATACGGCCGTACACGGCGATGTTGCGACCCGAGTCCAGGGGGCGCCGCCGCAGCAGTTCCCAGCTCTCCGCGTCCGCGTGCAGATCGGCCACGACCGTGGTCGTGCCGTCCGGGCGCAGCCGCAGCTCCTCGCGCAGCCAGTGCCAGGGCAGCGCCGTGTAGCGGACGGTCGCCGGGGTGGTGCGGGCCAGCGCCAGGTGGGGCAGGCGCTGGCGGCGGTCCAGCTGGAGCTGGCCGGTGACGAACACGGTCAGCGGGCCGGTGGCCGCCGCGGCGGCGCGCAGCCGGGTGAGCACGGCCTGCGGTTCGAGCGGGTCGGCGAGTTCGACGACGGTCGCGGTGTCCTTGCCGGACAGCACCGGGGGCGGTACGGCGGCCAGGACGGGCAGCACGGACGCCGCGTCCACCAGGCGCCCCCTGCCCACAGGCGCGGCCGCGAGCAGCAGCACGGTTCCGGGCATCGTCCCCCCGCGTCGGTGATCCGGTCGGTCGCCTGCGACAGGCTCCGATCACACGGTAACGGCTCCACCGACTTGCCAGGGCCCCTTCCCAGGTGTGCTCTGGTAGGCGGGGGCGAGGAGAGAGGAGCGCTCTCATGGCTCACGCGGCACCCGTACGCGGACGCACCACCGGCGGCAGCACCCGCAGGCCCGACCTGTTCGGCCCACGCGCCCACGCCATCGGCCGGTGGGCGGTGCCCTTCGCGCTGGGACTGATCTACGGCTTCTGGGCGGCGGAGATCCGGCGCAGCGGCGGACCGGCCACGGCCGGGAACCTCGTGTTCGCCGGCGTGACCGTCATCGTGTTCACGGTGGTGCTGGCGGGTGTCCTGACGCTCGGCCCGCGCCTGCGCCGCGAGCCGCACGCCCTGCTCTGGTTCGCCTTCACCGGCGTGGCGTTCGGCTTCCTCTTCAGCCAGAGCCGCGAGTCGATCCTGCTGGCCGTCGGCCTGTCCCTGCTGCTCGGCATAGGTGTGGGCCTCATGTGCTTCTACTGGTTCTACACGCACGAGGACGCGCGAGGGCACCGCATCACCTGACCGTGCCAGGCCCCGCGACCCGCCAGGCCCCGCGGCCCGCACCGCGCCCCGTACCCCGTCGCGGTCACCCGAACGCCCTTCCTCCGCTCGCGGGGCCCCCGCGGGCGGCCTTGGCTGGGACATGTGTCCCGACGCCTGCGAAGCGGCCTGTCGGCCGTACTGATCGTCCTCTCGTGCCTGCTCGTGCCGCTCGGCGCGCTGTCGGCCTGGGCGGCGTACGGCCTGGCCGACACCGGCCGCTACGTCACCACGATGGCGCCGCTCGCCGACGACCCGGACGTGCGCGAGGCCGTCGCGGACGCCGTCGGGAACGGGATCGTGCGCGAGATCGGCCATGAGCTGGACGCCGGCGTGCTGCGCGGCACCGTCGCGCCCTTCGTGCACGACGCGGTGCGTTCGTTCACCCGGACGAAGGCCTTCCGCGCGGCGTGGAACGAGGGCAACCGGGCCGCCCACGACGCTGTCCTACGGGCTCTGCGCGACGACCGCGGCGAGCGCGGACACCCGGTCACCGTCGACCTCGCGCCGGTCACCGCGCAGGTCAAGGCCCGGCTCGCCGAGGAGCACGTGCCGCTCGCCGGCCGCATCCCCGTCGAGCACACCGAGGTCGACCTGCTTCCGGCCCAGCAGCTGGGCCGCCTGCGGAAGGGGTTCCACGTGCTCGAAGTCGCCGGCTTCTGGCTCCCGGTGGCGGCCGTCGTGTTCGCCGTCGCCGGCCTCGCCCTGGCCGCCCGCCGCCGCCGCGCGCTGACCGCCACCGCACTCGGCACCGCCCTGGGCGGCGCGCTGCTCGCCCTCGCCGTCGCCGTCGGCCGCAGCGTCACCCTCGCCGACCTGCCCGCCGAGGTCTCCCAGCCGGCCGCCGGCGCCGTCTACGACGCCCTCACCGCCACCCTGCGCACCACCTCCCGGCTCCTGGTCGCCCTCGGCCTGACGGTGGCCGCCCTGACCTGGCTCACCC
>NZ_POTZ01000276.1 GCF_003236365.1 Streptomyces sp. NTH33 | reverse complement strand
AGCCCGCCGGCGGCGCACAGTCCGCGGGGGTTCTGCATGCCTTCATCCTCGCGCCGCCGGCGGGCTCGCGCGCGGGACGGGGGCCGTTCGGGGCAAGCGGAGGCGACGGGGCCGTTCGGGGCAAGCGGAGGCGGTGCCCTACAGGGCGCCCTTGCGCGTCAGGTGGTTGAAGGCCAGCCAGCCGGGCAGCACCGGCAGCCACAGGGTCAGCAGCCGGAACATCAGCACCGCCGGCGCGGCCACCTCCTTGGGCAGACCCACGGCGATCAGACCGACCGTGAGAGTCGCCTCGACCGCGCCCACACCACCCGGGGTGGGGGCGGCCGAGCCGAGCGCGTTGCCGGCGAGGAAGACGACGGCAACGCTGGCGATGCTGATCGAGGTCGACTGGCTGCCGAACGCCCGGATCGAGGCGTCCAGGCACATCACGAAGCAGAAGGTCAGCAGCAGCATGCCGCCGATGCCGGTGACGAGCTTCTGCGGCCGCTGCAGCACGTCCAGCATGCGCGGCACGACGCCCGCGAACAGGGAACGCACGCGCGTGACGACGAACTTCCGCAGGAACGGCACCGACGTGACCACCAGCACGAGCACCGCGACCGTCAGCAGCCCCGCGATGACTGTCCGGGACGGCGACAGCGACGGCGTCTTCTCGGTGCCGGTCAGATAGCCGAAGGACAGCAGCATCAGGATGTGGCAGCCCAGCCCGAACAGCTGCGAGGCGCCGACACTGGCCACCGCCAGCCCGGGGCGTACGCCCGCGCGCTGCAGGAAGCGCGTGTTGAGGGCCACCCCGCCGACCGCGGCCGGGGCCACGATCTTCACGAACGACCCGGCGACCTGCGCCGCCACGGTCCGCGGGAACGGCACCCGCTCGGGCACGAAGCCCAGGAGCGCCATGGCCGCCGCGACGTAGCTGAGCGCCGAGAACAGCACCGCCGCTGCCACCCAGCCCCACTGGGCGTGGGCGAAGAGCGTGTCGAACTCGATGTGCGTGAGCTGCGTCAGCAGGTAGTACGCACCGATGGCGCCCGCGATGAAACTGATCAGGGTGCGCGGCCGTACCCGCTCCAGCCGGGCGGGTTCGACCGGCGCCTGCGGCCTGATCCGCAGCACCTGGTGGCGGATCTGGGTGAGCAGGTCCTCCTCGCGGGCCTCCTCCAGAGCCTCGCCGATGGCCCGCTTCTCCGCCCGCGCCTCCGCACGCTCGGCCTTCTTGTCCTTCTTGTTGTGCTTCTCCGGCTTCTCGAGGACGATGGGGCCGACCTCCGCGGCGGACTCCTCCAGCCGGGCCTGCTTGTTCTGCCGGGATCCCTCCAGGACCGCCTCCCGCTCCCGCTGCGCCCGTTCCCGGGCCAGTCGGCGCAGGGTCGCGCGCGTGGAGCGCGTCAGCGCGATGGGCTGCAGCATGGGCAGGCAGTCGGCGACCGCGTCGGGCCCGAGGACACCGACCGCGGAGGCCACGGCGCGCTCCGCGCCCACCCTCAGGCCGAGCGTCGTCAGCAGCTGGGCGACGTCCATGCGCAACAGCAGATCACCGGCCGCGATCTCGCCGCCGCGCAGATCGGTGAGGATCACCCTGCCGGAACGATCCACCAGAATCGCGTCACCGGCCAGCCTGCCGTGCGTGATGCGCCGTGATTGCAGCGCCCGCACCTGTTGCCAGGTGTGGCGCAGCAGTTCGTCGGTGATCTCCTCGTCCGCCAGCGAGTCGAGCGTGCGCCCGCCGGTGTGCTCGTAGACGAGCATCACGGCGTCGGGGCCCAGCTCGGAGGTCGCGATCAGCTTGGGCGCGTTGGCGCCGGCCGCGATGGCCGCGTAGGCGAGCAGCGCCTCCTGCTCCAGGGCCTGGCGCAGCGACTGCAGACTGCTGCGGGTGGTGAAACCGCGCAGCGTGAGGTTGCGCCACAGACGGTAGAAGAAGCCCTGCGCCTGCTGTTCGCGGTCGACGACCGTGACGTCCAGCGGGGGGCCGTCCTCCAGGGTGACGAAGTAGCGCCGGCCGCGGTCGCCGCTGTCGGCGTTCTCCGCCACGTCCTCGCGGGCCGCGCTCACCGGGTGGAAGCCGACGGTCCGCAGCCTTGCCACCAGTGTCCGCCCCGTGGGACGGACGTTCGGCGAGCCGACCGCGTACAGGGTGCCGTAGGCGATGGTCCAGCCGATCAGCACCGTAAGGATGATCGAGAACGGCGTGGTGTAGCCGGTGACCAGCATCGAGAAGGCGTCGAGCAGCAGCACGATCCACAGCACCGCGCGCCAGCGCGGTCTGCGGGACATGCCCACGGCCGTCATGTACGCGATGACAGGAGCGAGATAGCCGTGCACCGGGTCGGTCAGCGCGTGGATGTCACCGGGGGAGGGCTGGGTGAGCGCTTCCTGGATCGAGTGCGGGGCGCCCTTGGCGACCCACAGGTCGGTGGCGAGCGTCACCCCGTGGGCGAGGACCGCCGCGAGCACGCCGTCGGCGATCCGCAGCCCGTCCCGCTTGATCAGCCGCTCGATCGCGAACGCGACCGGAACCAGCAGGATCGCGATGCTGGACGCCAACCCGGCGATCTTGATGAGTAGATCGGGTGCCTGACCGGTGCCCTTGTTGATGTCCTGTTCGAGGCCCGAGGTGGTGCCGTGCGCGAAGGCGGCGATCGTCAGCAGCACCACGATGGCGAGCACGCCCACCAGCAGCCGCATCAGGTCCGAGGGACGGTGCACGCGCGCGGGGAGCAGCGGTTCGTCGCCCTCCAGCTCGTCGACGTGGGCCACGTCCCTGTCCTCGGCGGATTTCCTGCCCGCCTTCGGGCCGTCCGTGTCCCTGGTGTCCGGACGCGACGAAGCCCCGGATGTGCCCTCCGCGCCGTCGGGGTGCACACCCTGCTGCTTCATGGTCTCTTCTTGGTCTCGTATCACCGGTCACCGCCCGCACGATGGTGGCATGCCCCACCGACACGCGAGGGCGTCAGGGTGCATGTGCGGGGGCGCACAGTCTGCCCGAAGCACCGCCCGGGAGCGAGGGCACGGCCTCGCCCCGGGCACGTCCCGCTGTCGGTGGGGTGGGGCAGGATGGGGCGGATGAGCGAAATGAGCCCTCCGGACGACGGCCGCCCGGAACACCCCGACGCGCTGCCCGAGTACGCCGAGCGGGTCCTCGAGGTCGCCGACCTGATACCGCCGGGGCGCGTCATGACCTACGGGGACGTCGCCGAATGGCTTCAGGAGGGCGGCCCCCGCCAGGTGGGCCGCGTGATGGCCCTCTACGGCGGAGCCGTCCCGTGGTGGCGGGTCGTACGCGCGGACGGCGTTCTGCTTCCGGGTCACGAGCTGCGCGCCCTCGCCCACTACCGCGTCGAGGGCACGCCTCTGAAGGAGGCGGGCAGGGCGGCCGAGGACCACCTGCCGCGCCTCGACATGCGGCGGGCCCGGTGGGACGGCGGCGAATGCGCGCAGGGTCACACCTGACAGCTTCCGCCATTCGAGGGGCCTTCGGGGAGCCCGTGGTCCGTACGGGGGAATCGGGACACGTGCGCGCCATGCCGTACGTTCGTGAGTCGAGGGACACACGTGACGGCAGTGCACGGTGAGGGCCACGGGAAGAAGGGGAAGTCCTCCTTCCGCACCCGGTCCCGGCGTAGCGTCGGCTGCACGTGTCCCCCTCACCCCGCGGCCACCGCTTTTCCCATCGGCCCGTGCGTCCCCGCGACGACGGCGCTGCGCGCCGGCCGTGACAGACCCCAGCACACCCACCAGGACCGGCGAACCACGTGAGCTCCTCTTCCTCCACCAGACGTCTGCCGCACCCCCAGGTGCGCCAGGGGAACCGTGGCGCCTACCGACTGGTGCGTACCCCACCGCCCAGGCCGGCTCCCCCTCTTCTGGACGCCGCACAGCGCGCCGTGGTTGACCACGAGACCGGTCCGTTGCTCGTCCTCGCAGGTCCGGGCACCGGCAAGACCACCACCCTGGTGGAGTCCGTGGCCGCGCGGATCGCCCGCGGCCAGGACCCCGAACGGATCCTGGTGCTGACGTTCAGCCGCAGGGCCGCCGTCGACCTGCGCGACCGCATGGCGCTGCGCGCCGGCGCGGCCCACGCCCCGCAGGCGACCACCTTCCACTCGTTCTGCTACGCCCTGGTCCGCGCCCACCAGGACAGCGACCTGTTCGTCGAGCCGCTGCGGCTGCTGTCCGGACCCGAGCAGGACGTGACCGTCCGCGACCTCCTGGCGGGCCAGGTCGACCTGGCCCGCCAGGGCCTGGGACACGTGCGCTGGCCGGACGAGCTGCGCGCCTGCCTGACCACCCGCGGCTTCGCCGACGAGGTCCGCGCGGTCCTCGCCCGCAGCCGCGAACTGGGCCTCGGCCCCGACGCCCTGGCGGCCTTCGCACGCCGCGGCGGCCGCCCCGACTGGCAGGCGGCGGCCGCCTTCCTCGCCGAGTACCTCGACGTCCTCGACCTGCAGGGCGTCCTCGACTACGCCGAACTCGTCCACCGTGCGGTGCTCCTCGCCCGCCGCCCCGAGGTCGCCGAGCGGCTCGCCGCGCGGTACGACGCGGTCTACGTCGACGAGTACCAGGACACCGACCCGGCCCAGGTACGGCTGCTGCGCACGCTCGCCGGGGACGGCCGCACCCTGCTCGCCTTCGGCGACCCCGACCAGTCGATCTACACCTTCCGGGGCGCGGACGTGAACGGCATCCTCGAGTTCCCGCGGACCTTCCCCCGCGCGGACGGCCGCCCGGCCCCCGTGCAGGTCCTGCGCACCTCCCGCCGCTCCGGCGCCGCGCTGCTCGCCGCGACCCGTCTGCTGACCCGGAGGATGCCGCTCACCCGCCTCCCCGCCGAGAAGGTCCGCGCCCACCGCGAGCTGACCCCGGTGCGCGACGGCGGCCGCGTCGACGTCCACACCTACCCGACACCGGGCACCGAGGTGGACAACATCGCCGACATCCTGCGCCGGGCACACCTGGAGGACGGTGTCCCGTGGAACGAGATGGCCGTCCTGGTGCGCGCCGGCGCCCGCGCCATCCCGACCCTCCGCCGCGCCCTGACGGCCGCCGGGGTGCCCCTGGACGTCGACGGAGACGACGTGCCGCTGCGCCACGAACCGGCGGTGGCGCCCCTGCTGACGGCGCTGCGGGCGGTGGCGACCGCGGAAGCGGCGCGGCGCGGCGCGGCGGAAGCGGCCGGCGAGGATCCGGAAGGGCGACCCGGGGAGCCGCCCGAAGGGCAGCCCGATGCGGACACCTGCTGGCTGGACACCGAAACCGCGCTCACCCTCCTCGCCTCACCGCTGGCCGGCATGGACGCCGCCGACCTGCGCCGCCTGGGCCGCGCGCTGCGCGAGGAGGAACGCGCCGCCGGCAACCCCCTGCCCCCGCCCTCGGACGACCTGCTCGCCCGGGCCCTGGCCGAACCCGAGCGCCTGGTCGCACACGACCCCACGTACGCGCGTGGCGCCCAGCGCCTCGGCGCGCTGCTCAGGAAGGCCCGTGAGCGGCTGGCGGGCGGCGGTACGGCCGAGGAGGCGCTGTGGGACCTGTGGGAGGGCACACCGTGGCCCGCCCGCCTGGAGCGGGCCGCCCGGCGCGGCGGCGCCGCGGGACGCAACGCCGACCGGGACCTGGACGCCGTGTGCGCGCTGTTCGCGACCGCCGCCCGCGCCGAGGAGCGCACCGGAGGCCGGGGCGCCCTGAACTTCCTGGAGGAGATCGAGGCCGAGGACATCGCCGCCGACACGCTCACCCGGCGCGCCGTACGCCCCGACGCGGTGCGTCTGATGACGGCGCACCGCTCCAAGGGGCTGCAGTGGCGCCTGGTCGTGGTCGCCGGCGTCCAGGAGGGGCTGTGGCCGGACCTGCGGCGCCGCGGCTCCCTGCTGGAGGCGGACCGCATCGGCCGCGACGGACTCGCCGCGCCGCTCACCCCCGGCGCGATGCTGGCGGAGGAGCGCCGCCTGTTCTACGTCGCCGCCACGCGCGCGCGTGAACGCCTCGTCGTGACCGCGGTGAAGGCTCCCGCGGACGACGGCGACCAGCCTTCCCGCTTCCTCACCGAACTCGGCGTCGAGCCCAAGGACGTCACCGGCCGTCCGCGCCGCCCGCTGTCCGTGGCGGCGCTGGTGGCCGAGCTGCGCGCCACGACCGTCGACCCGCGTGCCTCCGCCACTCTCCGGCGGGCCGCCGCGCACCGGCTGGCCCGGCTCGCCGCGCTCGCCGACGACGAGGGCCGCCCGCTGGTGCCCTCGGCCCACCCCTACCGCTGGTGGGGCATGGCCGACCCGACCGAGAGCAAGGTGCCGCTGCGCGACCGCGACCAGCCCGTCGTACTGTCCGGCAGCGCCCTCGACCAGCTCGCCAACACCTGCGCCCTGCAGTGGTTCCTCAGCCGCGAGGTCAAGGCCGACGCCCCCGCGAGTGCCGCCCAGGGCTTCGGCAACGTGGTGCACGTGCTCGCCGACGAGGTCGCCTCCGGACGCACCCCCGCCGACCTCGCGGTCCTCATGGAGCGCCTGGAGACGGTGTGGAACGCGCTCGCCTTCGACGCGCCGTGGAAGTCGGAGCAGGAGAAGGAGAACGCGCGCGTGGCGCTCGAACGCTTCCTGAAGTGGCACGTCCTGGAGCGCGCCGGCCGCACTCCCGTGGCCGGTGAGCACGACTTCGACGTGTCCCTGGCGGCGGGCGACTACCAGGTGCGCATCCGCGGCTCCATGGACCGTGTGGAGGCCGACGGCGAGGGCCGCGCCTACGTCGTCGACTTCAAGACCGGCAAGCAGGCGCCCACCGCCGCCGAGGTGGCCCGCCACCCGCAGCTGGCCGTCTACCAGCTCGCCGTCCGCGAGGGCGCCGTCGACGAGGTCTTCGGCGGCACGCGCCCCGAGCCGGGCGGCGCCGAACTCGTCCAGCTGCGCCAGGGCGCGGCCAAGCGGGACGGCGGCGACAGCCTGCCCAAGGTGCAGACGCAGGAGCCGCCGACGGGGGAGTGGGTCGGCGGGCTGCTGGCCACCGCCGCCGGGAAGGTCCTCGACGAGCGGTTCACGCCGACGGCCGGACAGCACTGCGCACACTGCGCGTTCCGCGCGTCGTGCAGCGCGCGGCCGGAGGGCCGCCACGTCGTCGAGTGACCCGCGTGACGAATGGCACCACGGGTGCTGACCTGCGCCTTCGCGGGCCCGGAGGGCGATGTGGCATTCACTGTCGGTGTCCGCCGCTAGCCTCTCTGGGGTGCCCGCCCGTATCACCGATCCCGAGCAGCTCAAGGAGCTCCTCGGGATTCCGTTCACCCCGGAGCAGACGGCCTGCATCACCGCGCCGCCCGCCCCGCAGGTGATCGTGGCCGGCGCCGGGTCCGGCAAGACCACCGTGATGGCGGCCCGCGTGGTGTGGCTGGTCGGCACCGGGCAGGTCGCTCCCGAACAGGTCCTCGGCCTGACCTTCACCAACAAGGCCGCCGGCGAGCTCGCCGAGCGCGTCCGCAAAGCGCTGATCAAGGCCGGCGTCACCGACCCCGACGTCATCGATCCGGACAACCCGCCCGGCGAACCGGTGATCTCCACCTACCACGCCTTCGCCGGCCGCCTCCTGACCGACCACGGCCTGCGCATCGGCCTGGAGCCGACCACCCGGCTCCTCGCCGACGCCACCCGCTACCAGCTCGCCGCACGCGTGCTGCGCGCAGCCCCCGGCCCGTACCCGGCGCTGACCCGCTCCTTCCCGGACCTGGTCGGTGACCTCCTCGCCCTCGACGCCGAGCTCGCCGAACACCTGGTACGCCCCGAGGAGCTGCGCGCGTGGGACACCGGGCTGCTGCGCACCCTGGAGGGCGCCAAACTCACCAACGCCGACCTGCGCAAGGTCCCCGAGACGGCCGCCGCCCGCCGCGAACTGGCCGAACTGGTACTCCGCTACCGGGCCGCCAAGCGCGAGCGCGACCTGCTCGACTTCGGCGACCAGATCGCCCTGGCCGCACAGCTCGCCCGGCTCCCCGAAGTGGGCCGCCTCCTGCGCGAGGAGTTCCGGGTGGTCCTCCTCGACGAGTACCAGGACACCTCGGTCGCCCAGCGCATCCTGCTGGCCGGCCTCTTCGGCGACGGCACGGGCCACCCCGTGACCGCCGTCGGCGACCCCTGCCAGGCCATCTACGGCTGGCGCGGGGCCTCCGTCGCCAACCTCGACGACTTCCCCGAGCACTTCGTCCACGCCGACGGCCGTCCCGCCACCCGCCAGGCCCTCAGTGAGAACCGCCGCAGCGGCGGCCGCCTCCTCGACCTCGCCAACGGCCTCGCCGAGCCCCTGCGCGCCATGCACGCGGGCGTCCAGGCCCTGCGCCCCGCCCCCGGCGCCGAGCGCGACGGCCTGGTGCGCTGCGCCCTGCTGCCCACCCACGCCGAGGAGATCGAGTGGATCGCCGACTCCGTCGCCCACCTGGTACGGACCGGGAAGGCGCCGGGCGAGATCGCCGTCCTGTGCCGTACGGCCACCGACTTCGCCGAGATCCAGGGTGCCCTGGTCACCCGTGACGTCCCGGTCGAGGTCGTCGGCCTGTCCGGGCTGCTGCACCTGCCCGAGGTCGCCGACCTCGTCGCCGTCTGCGAGGTCCTGCAGGATCCCGGCGCCAACGCCTCCCTGGTCCGGCTGCTGACCGGCCCGCGCTGGCGCATCGGCCCGCGCGACCTCGCGCTCCTCGGCCGCAGGGCGAGACTGCTCGTCGCCCACACACGCGTGGACGCCGGCGACGACCCCGACAGCCGGCTCGCCGAGGCCGTCGAGGGCGTCGACCCGGCCGAGGTGATCTCGCTCGCGGACGCCCTCGACACGTTCCTCGAAACACCCCTCGACGGCGACGGGGACGACGGGCTGCCGTTCTCCCCGGACGCGCGCGTGCGGTTCGCCCGGCTCGCCGCCGAACTGCGCGACCTGCGCCGCTCCCTGTCCGACCCGCTCATGGACGTCCTGCACCGCGTCCTCGCCGTCACCGGTCTGGAAGTGGAGCTGTCGGCCTCCCCGCACGCGCTGGCCGCCCGCCGCCGCGAGACCCTGTCGAACTTCCTGGACGTCGCCGCCTCCTTCGCCGCGAACGAGAGCGAGGCGTCACTGCTGGCCTTCCTCGGTTTCCTGCGCACCGCCGCCCAGTACGAGAAGGGCCTCGACAACGCGCTGCCCGGCGGCGAGAACACCGTCAAGGTGCTCACCGCGCACAAGTCCAAGGGCCTGGAGTGGGACGTGGTCGCCGTCCCCGGTCTGGTCACCGGCACCTTCCCCAGCGGCCAGGGCCGCGAGAAGTGGACCAGCCAGAGCAAGGTGCTGCCGCACGCCCTGCGCGGCGACGCCGACACCCTCCCCGACGTCGACAGCTGGGACGCGCGCGGGACGAAGGCCTTCCACGAGGCCATGAAGGACCACCAGCACACCGAGGAGCTGCGTCTCGGCTACGTCACCTTCACCCGCCCCCGCTCCCTGCTCCTGGGCTCCGGCCACTGGTGGGGCCCCAGCCAGAAGAGGCCCCGCGGCCCGTCCGCCTTCCTGCAGGCCCTCCACGACCACTGCGCCGCAGGAGGGGGCGAGATCGAGGCCTGGGCGGACGAACCCGGAGAAGGGGAGGAGAACCCGGTCCTGCACCGGGCCACCGCCGACCAGGTGTGGCCCCTGCCCCTGGACGGGGCCGCCCTGGCCCGTCGCCGCGAGGCCGCCGCGATCGTCCTGGACCATCTGGAGAACCTCGCCGGCCACACGGACCACCACCCGACGGCCGCCCACGACCCGCACGCCCACGA